>CAZVYP010000006.1:0-42188 GCA_964631075.1 uncultured Methanocellales archaeon | reverse complement strand
ATAAGAACAACCACAATTTTTAAACCCCTCCGATCCATATAGCATTAGCTACGCAAAAAAAAGCGGAGGTAGCCAAGCCAGGTCAAAGGCGATAGACTCAAGATCTATTCCTGCAGAGGTTCACCGGTTCGAATCCGGTCCTCCGCATTATTTCTATTGACGATTCAAATTTTTTAAGAACAAATAAATCTCACCCCAGCAGCCACTTCCACAGCGGTGTGTAGCTTATTTTCTTGCCTTCGATCTTTTCCTCGTCTTCGTTGTCCCATGTTATTATCTGTCCTTCTTTCAGTTTGAACTCGTTCATTGCTTCGAGGAGGGAGGTGGTTTCTCGTTTTCTTGTTTCTATGTCTTCAATGTCGTAGCTGACCTGTATGAGCTGTGTTACTTTTAATCCTTCTTTTATTATGAAGTCGACTTCTCCTTTTCCTTTCCAGTAGTAGACTTCTTTTTCCCGTCGTTTCAGCTCGAGGAAGACCGCGTTCTCCATCAGCTTTCCGACGTTTTCGGAGAACTTGAAGGCTATTGCATTTCCAAGGCCGGTATCTATGCAGTATATTTTCCTTGGATAATGCATCTGGTCTTTGATTTTGTAGGAAAAAATCGGAACAAGGAAGATCAGAAATGCTTCTTCAAGGTGCTTTGTGTATGCCTGTATGGTTGCAGTAGATACCTTCAGTTTGAGGCTGGTGCTGAAGAGCTTCGCGGTTTTCCAGAAGCTGAAGAGTGATCCGGTATTTGTTATCGCGTATTTTCCGAGGTTCTCCACGGTGGTTGCTTCTCGAAGTCGATATCTTTCTATTACGTCTCTGGAGATTATGTCGACGTAGTACTGATTCAGGATATCCGCTTTTTGATCGGAGAGCACTACTTCGGGGAAGCCTCCGAACTCGAGATATTCTTTCAATAGCTTGAGGAGCAGTGCTTTTCTTCTCTGCGAGTACTCTGCTTCTTCGGAAGCGAAGTTTTTGAAAGTCAGGAACTCTTTGAAGCTCAGGGGGAACATCTTTATTGACAGGTGTCTTCCCGTGAGCAGCGTTGCTGTTTCTTTCCCGCCTATCTTCGAAGACGAGCCTGAGACGAAGATTTTGATCTTTCCTTTGAACTCGTCGTAGATGTTCCTCGCGAATCTCTCCCACTCCGGAACTCTCTGTATCTCGTCGAGGAAGAGATAGACTTTGTCGTGTTCTTCAATCAGTCTGTTCTCGTAGATGTAGCTCAGCAGGTCATCGAGAATGTCCTTCTCTATCGGCCAGAGCTTTCTGTTCTCGAAGTTAAGATAAATAACGTTTTTCCCTCGCTTCAGCTTGCTTATGAAGAAATACATCAGATAGGTCTTTCCGGATCTCCGCACCCCGATGATATCTATTATGAAGTCGTTCTTCAGAAACCGATCTGCATCAATTATCCTAGATCGAAGCCCGGGTATTTCCCGCTCATACCATTCCTGAATGACAAATCTGATTTTATTCATGCATATATCATTTATCATAACAAATGATATTTAGTCTTTTTCATTCATCGTGATGAATGATTTAAGTGACCACAGAGATATCGCGAATACCGGGTTTGTTTGATCTGATTTTAAATAGTTGATATTGACATTTAATACTGAGTGCTTTAGCTGTATGGTTCTGAAAGTCCAGCATGTAACAAAAAAATACGGCGGATTAACAGCAGTCGATAACGTGAGCTTTGAAATCCGCAGGGGAGAAACAGTTGGCCTGATCGGTCCAAACGGCGCAGGCAAATCCACGCTTATAAGCACCATCTGCGGGATCTACAAGCCCGATAAGGGTAAAATCCTTTTTCAGGGCGAGGACATAACCGGAAAGCCCCCTCAGGATATCTGTAAAAAGGGCATCTCAATCACCTTTCAACTATCCGCATTATATCCAGAATTAACCGCTGAGAAGGGTGTCGCGCTTAATGCCTTATACGGCAGCAACAATAAAACCAGTTTGGATGAGGCCATAGATAATGCCAACCACTATCTTGAAAAAGTAGGGTTTCCAAAAAGCAAGCACAGATCACTCATAGGCAAGCTGAACACCACAGAGCAGAAAAAGGTAAAGCTGGCAATGGGCCTTGTGAAAAAACCAAAACTGATAATCCTCGATGAAATCTTCACAGGTCTTGAAGAAATCGAGAAAAAAGAGTTCAGCCGGATACTCAACAGATACCGGGAAGAAGAAAAAGCCTCCATCCTGCTGATCGAGCACATAATGAAAGTCATCATGAACAACAGCAACAGAATCGTAGTGATGGATAAAGGCAGGAAGATAGCGGAAGGCACACCGAGAGAAGTAGCGAACAACTCAGATGTGATCAGCGCATACCTCGGGGAAGGATACAAGTTCAAACATTAAGCATTCAAAGTTACTTTATGGTTTATACGCATTATACCAGATATGCCTCTGTCACGTATCGCATCATCATTCTGTGGCTGTTGAAGTAGTATGCGATTTTTCCGATTGAGTTTTTCATCATTTTGATCCACTCATCCCTCTCGTCGTAGTACTTGGGAATGATCACATACTCCAGTTTGTTGTAGAGGTCTTGAAGCTCTCGCTTTCTTCTCTCCTCTTCCCCGATGTTCGCATTTGGCAGTGGTCCTATTGCCCAGCCCGTAGCGTCTTCTACCCAGCCTTCAATCCACCAGCCGTCGAGCACGCTGAAGTTCACCACGCCGTTGTGCGCGGCTTTCATTCCACTTGTGCCCGAGGCTTCATAAGGCGGGAGGGGTGTGTTGAGCCAGACGTCTACTCCTGAGGTCAGTGTTTTTGCGATATCTATATTGTAGTTCTCGAGATAGATGATTTTGATCTCGTTTTTGAGCTGTGCTATGTGCTCGTGGATTTCTCTGATTATTTTTTTGCCGTTTTCATCACGAGGATGTGCTTTTCCTGCGAAGATCAGCTGCAGTTTTCTCCTGCGGTTTATGTCTCTCAGTCTCTCGATGTCGGAGAAAATCAGAGCGGCTCTTTTATAAGCGGTTGCTCTTCTGGCGAAGCCGATGGTTAATGTTGATGCGTCCATTCGCACATTGGTCTTCTCTCTGACGAAGTCGAGCAGCATCGTTTTGGACTTCACGTGGGCGTGCCACACTTCCTCGTTGGGAATTTCATCGACTCTGACCAGCAGCGCGGGCTCGTTTGCCCATCGTGGGATATATGTATTGAAAAGCTCTTTGAAGCATTCGCATGTCCAGGTGTGGGAGTGCACCCCGTTTGTTATCGCGTCGATGTGGTACCCCGGAAAGAGCTTATTAGAAAACTCCACATGTCTTTGAGTTACACCGTTTACATATTTGCTGAGGTTCAAGGCCAGCAGCGTCATATTCAATCTGTCCTGTCCACCGTGTTGCCTGAGAAAATCTACTGGAAACTCATGGCCCAGGAGCTCTTCAACGAGGTCATACGGGAATTTATCGAGCGCAGCTTCAACGGGTGTGTGAGTCGTAAAGTTACAGACATCTCTTACCTTCTCGACATCCATGCCGTTCTTTTTAAGCAGTTGAAGAGTGAGAAGACTCGAGTGCCCTTCGTTCATATGGTACTTACTGATGTTGAAATTCAGGGCTTCAAGCATTCTTATGCCGCCAATTCCAAGCACCATCTCCTGCTTAAACCTGTATCTGTCATCACCGCCATAGAGAAAATCGGTTATGCGCCTGTCTTCTTCCCCGTTTCCCTCAACGTCGGTGTCGAGAAACAGCACAGGCACTGTTGCTCCGGTCATGCTCTGGTGGTCATAGATCCATGCTTTGATTTTAACATCCCTGCCTTCAATGCGCACCCTGACTTCTGCCGGCAGGAGTTGCATATACTTTGAGGGATCCCATTCATCAGGGAGTTCTATTTGCTCTCCCTGCTCGTTTATCCTCTGACGCAGGTATCCCTTCCTGTTGACGAGCGATACTGCAACAAGGGGAATTCTGAGATCAGCGCTGGATCGAATCGTGTCTCCAGCTAATACTCCAAGTCCCCCGCTGTACGTCGGAATCTCGCTCCCTATTCCCACTTCCATGGAAAAATAGGCGATGTAGGGCCGCTTTAGAAAGAATTTCATATCATACTCGCTGCAGAAGTAGTATACTTTGCCCCTGACCTCGGCTTTGAACTTAGCCTGCTCGGTATCCACAGGCATCCCGCACACTGGATCGTTCACAATCATAAGATCCACTCTAAATCACAATTCGTTAAGCAGCTATAATAAATTTTAGCTACGAATGGTTGCCCGAGGTGATTTTTAAAAACAAAGCTTTAATATTCCCCGCAATTTCTTAACTTCGTAATGAAACTTGCTGTAGTAGGCTGCGGTATTGCAGGCATAAATGTGTTGCATAAAGCCCGTGGGCTTGACAGGAAGCTGGAGATAGTAGCTATTGACCCAAAGTCGAAGTCGGAATGCCAAGCACTGCACCCCGAGGTCCTTAGCGGGAAAGTAAAGCCCGAGGAGGCGGCCATTGATATCAGGCAGTTTACAGGTGGAAAGGGAATCAGGTTCATAAATGAAAAAGTAACTGAGATCAAATTAAGGGAAAGAACTATTTTAACCAGCAATGAGCAGATTAAATTTGATAAGGCTGTTATTGCAACCGGTGCTGTGCCTAATTTCTTTGGCATACCCGGTGCGGAGAATTGTTTTTCGATAAACTCTCTTGAGGATACCCTTAAAACCAAGGAGGCGCTTGCAGGTTTCAAGAGCGGAGACAGCGTTGCGATAATAGGGGCGGGCTTAACAGGTATAGAGGCCGCGGGGGAGCTGCTTGATATTTTTAAAGGCAGCGTCGAGGTGCATATAATCGAACTGCTGGCTGATGTGCTACCGGGAATGGATGCCAGCTTGTGCAGCTCGGTTTTCAAATATCTGGCAGAAAGAGGAGCTAAGATTCACACTTCCACGCGTGTGCGGGAGATACAGCCCGGCAGAGTCATCACCTACAACGGCGAGATAAAAGCAAACCTTGTGTTATGGTGCGCCGGGATAAAACCATCTCCACTTGCGGAGTCACTGGACGTTTTAAAATCCCATGGATGGATAGCAGTTGATCCCTACCTCAGGATAATGGGACATGAAAACGTATACGCAGTCGGAGATATAGCATCGGTGGAAATAGGCGAGAAAATTGCGACGAAGTGTGCGCTTGAAGCTGAGAGGCAGGGATGCGCGGCGGCAGTAAACGCAGTTAGAGCAATCGACGGGAAAAAACCATTGAAGTATGAGATTAAATCGAGCCTGGATAACCCGGTGATGCTGGTTTCTCTGGGAGGTAATAAGGCAGTAGCAGGGCTGGGAGATTACTGCTTCTCCCTCTGCTTATCAGCACCGAGTTCGATAGTATATAGATTGAAGAAAAAAATTGACAGGGACTATGTGAGGAAATTCAGCAAATAATTTTTTCCTCGACAGAAAGTATATGCCCTGTAAATGAAATTTTTAGCTTTAGAGTTAAAAAGGGGGTGGATGTTTCAATGCACTTCAAAAAGCTCGATATGTCTCGCTATAAGCCTTATCGCGAGATGGGTAAAACCTGCGCTTCCCGCGAGATCAGGGAAAAAGCCGTTATGTGGCCTGATTGCGATGTGCCCTCGCTTATGAAGGGAACCTTCAGGGTGCGCACCATTGGAAAAGCGGATCTCGAGAAAGCCGCTGAGTTCTGGAGGGCAAGCTATCCTGAGGTATATGGCTCGGACTACGGTTTTTTGCTTTATCCTGAGGAAATTGAAAAGCGGGCTGCACTTGCGGATAACTGGGAGGAGGATCGATTTAAAAAACCACATCTCGTAATAGTGCTGGAGGAAATCAAGAGCGGAGCCTTCGTAACTTCAGCCATGCTTACCAAGTTCGACATTAACCTGGAGATTGAATTCTCGATGCTTGGAACACACCCTGACTGGAGGGGAAGGGGTATCAGCAGGCTGATCGGTATAGGATTGTACGATAAAATTCACGAATCCGGAGCCGAGTACTTCACCACGTTTCTCGAGACCTGGCATGATATTACCCAGAAAATGCTTATTACCCGCGGCGGGTGGAAAATCGCGGGCATATTCCCGGGGCGCTTTACGCGCTGGAAGGGAGGTGATCAGGAGTACCGCGGGTGTGTAATATACATGTACAGCACTGTCAGAAAAGCAGACGATCTCTTAACCAAGCCTGAGGAGTGGAGCATGGCGCCGGAGGTAAAAGAGCTATGGGAGCACATGGAGCAAATTAATCAGAAAATAGCGAAGAGCTCTGAAGAATACGATCTTGAGCTGATCAAGAAAATGGTGATACCCTGAATCTTGCAGGATGAATCCGATCTAAACCAAAAAATACTTTGCCCCTTCTTCTCGAATATTAGCAAGCGATGATAAAACTTAGGAAGGCGCTTAGAAAAGCAACCCCTGGGCTCAGAATACCCCCTGTTATTGAGTATCCGCTCAGGAAGTTCAAGCCAATACACATTTTTTCTGACAGATATGTTTCCGGCGGCGAGATAGCTACATTTAAAGATGCTCTTGAAATAGTGCTGGACAAAGCAGATGTTAAGGGCATTTTACCGATCGAGGTTTTAGGCAACTGGTATAAAGATGGCAGAGAATTTGGGAGCACTGAGTGGTACATCAAACAAGCTTACGATGCTAAAAGAAGGCAGTGTGATTCACATAAGTTTCTTGATTTATTTAAAAAAGAGCCCTGGCAGAAGGAGGTGCCGCATTACGATGTGCTGTTGCTCTCCTCTTATGATTTATTTGACTCAGCTGTCCCGGAAATCAAATTCTTAACTGGAATTGGAAGTGTTAATGCTACTGTGATCAGCTTATTTAGAATCAGGAAGCATGGCGAAGAAGTTATGAAGCAGGCAGGGATACACGAGTTTGGCTATACCTATGGTTCTCTGCCGTACTGCGAGAACGTTTGCTCAATGCGAGTTCTAAATTTTATACCACGTGATTTGATAATTCATTCAATGGATAGATTAAAGCGTGGAGCTTTTTGCCCCTCCTGTGAATCAAGAATAAAGCATACCTTCTGGGAGCTGCCAAGCTATTACCAGCAAATTCCGGAAGTGCTCGAGCTACTTGATAGTCTGGCTGTAAGAGAGCCAGAGATTCTGGGAAAAGTGAAGAGCGGTGAGGTTGCACAGGTTGAGGTGGCAATAGACTGGATTTGAGGTGTGTCCACTCCTGCCACATTCAGTTTATTTTTCCGCATCTGCACAAGCTATTTGAAAGCGCAGTTTCAAATTATCTCATAATATGTCCAGCGGCGAAAATAGCGGGAAGAAGCCGGATGCAGAGCTGCCGGTTAACATCAGTCATATGCGCCGGAATCCAGAGAAAAATGAGATGCCTGTAGAAGATGCCGGAGGATCTTCAAAAGCTGAGGCTGAGGTGACTCGAGAGCTCGATGTGGACAGCGGCGGCGATGGTCTCAGCGATGAAGAAGCAAGATGCAGCGAGGATAGCGCTCTGCGGCGAATAAAAGCAGCTGGGGAGAATATCTCTTCGATCTACAGCCTGCATATTCCTAAAGACGTTGAAACAATGCTCTGGGCTATGAGCTTTTTTCTCTTCTTCGCAATCTTCATAGCTTATATATATTTCATGGATCGAGTTTCGCCATGGATTTTGATTCCGCTGCTGCTGATTCCTGTTGTCTTCTGGCTGGTTGTGACATTCGCAGCTTACTGGACTGAGACAAGGGCATACTATCTGATTAAAAGAACGCTTAACTACGACGTTATCCAGACCCTCCGCGGGTACAGGCAGTATGTGATCAGAAGGAAAGAGCGCTAGGCTTTTGCCATCTTTTTCTTTACGGATTTAGAAGGCGGGCTGTATATGCACGTCGGGTCTTCTCCGAAAAAGTCCTTATTGAAGAACCAGGCTTTCTGCCTGCACCCGCCGCAAACATCCTTGTAGTCGCAGATGCCGCATTTGCCTTTGAGCTTTTCCTTTTGATTTCTCAGGTCGCAGAGTAACTCGCATGGCGCGCTGTTCCAGATTTCCCGGAAGCTTTTCTCTCTTATGTTGCCTACTTTTTGCTGCGGTGCAAAGTGGCAGGGATTGACATTGCCAAGGTAATCCACATTCGCAACTTTATTTCCTATGGAGCAGCCCCCCGCTACTTGAAGCAGCTCTCTTACGTGCGGCACCCGCTCAGGGTCATCTTTTTTCAATCGCTCCAGAATATAAACGCCATCCATCGGCGAGTCAGTGGTGAGGATTTCAATTTCCTTATTGCGCAGCTCAAGTGCCTTATCATAAAGATAAGCCAGCACTTTCTCCCGCTCTTTTTTGGATATGTCCCAGTTAGCGATATGCTTCCCCCTGCCCGTTGGCACAAGGTGGTAGACACAGAATCTGGGTATCTTTTCTTTCAGCGCGAGGTCAAGTAAAGCCGGCACTTCTTTCCAGTTATCCTTGCTCAAAGTAATCCTCAAGCCTGTTCTTAACCCTGCTTTCTGAGCATTTTTTATGCCATCGATTGCCATTTTCCAGGCGCCCTTTACACCTCTAAATTTATCATGCCTCACAGGCTCAGAGGCATCGAGGCTCACGCCGACATAGCGTATATCTGCGGCTTTAAGCAGCCTTGCGACTTCGGGAGTCACAAGCGTACCATTCGTCGAGATCGTAGCACGCACTCCCTTGCTCTTGGCGTAGAAGGCAAATGGGAAGAAGTTTTTGCTTGCAAGGGGCTCGCCTCCGGTGAAGATAACCATCGGTATCTCCATCTCCGCAAGATCGTCTATAAAGCGAATTCCCTCCTCCAGCGTGAGTTCATTGGGATGTGCACCTTTCTGCGCGTTGATATAGCAGTGCTTGCAGCGCAGGTTGCACTCCCTGGTTATATTCCACATCACCACAGGCTTCACTTCTGTTGAGAAGCGAATCAGGTCGTCAGGAGCCTTCGCGGCTGCCATTTCCTTCGCTCTAAGTGCTTCCCAGACCGTAGCCTTATCTGCAAGTACCTTTGAAAATATTATCACATCACTCTCTCCTTTATAGCGTTTAACAGATCGTCAAATGTAAAGCGCCCGGGCATTATGTCTACGTGTATCCCGTTTTGCCTCAGCGTTTTTGCGGTTAACTCTCCTATTGCTGCCACAACTTTTTTATTCATAATATCCACCACCTGGCTGCGTATCCCTAGGACTTCGGCAGTCTTCAAATAGTTCTCCACAGTCATGCTGCTGGTGAAGGCAAAAACGTCGATACTATCAGCGTGCTTCACGGCTTCATCCTGCGCTCTCCCGCTCGGTCTTGCAACCTCGTAGATCTTAACCTCATGCACTGATGCACCCGCTTTACGCAGTCCTTCAACCAGCACGGGATCACCCTGGGCGCTTCTCACAATCTCAACTTTCTTACCCTTCAAAAACGGTGAAAGCTCTTCGACTATTCCCTCAGAGCTGTATTTCTCCGGCAAAATAGAGACGTTAATTCCCATCCCAACAAGCGCCCGCTTTGTTCTCGGCCCTATTGCTATGATTCCGGCTCTGTTTAAAGCGTTGATGAACTCCTTATTATTTGCTTTCTCAACCGCAATTCTTATCCCGTTAAGGCTTGTGAAAATAACAAAGTCAACTTCTCCAACCAGCACTCGCTTCAGGAAAACTTTAAACTCCGGATCTACTCTCTCTACCACTTCAACCATCGGAGCTGCGATTACCCTGAAGCCCATCCTCTCTGCATTGGCGATCGATTCTTCCATGTGTCCCTCCGGTCTGGCTATGAAAAGAGTCTTCATTTAGATCCCTGCTTCAAGTGCAGCGAAGCCACTCCGCCTATTACGATTATCGCAGGCGGTTTTACCCGCCTTTTTTTCGCTATCTCTGCTATATCCTTAAGAGCACCGGTTGTAACCCTCTGCTCCGGCGTGGTTCCCCGCTCGATCACCGCAACAGGGGTTTCAGGTGCCTTTCCATGCCTGAGCAGTGCATTAACGTTTTCCTCAAGCTTCCCAATGCCCATCAAAATCACAAGAGTGCCGCCTATACTCGCAAGAGCGCTCCAGTTTAAAGCAGTTTTCTCCTTTGAAGGATCCTCATGACCCGTGATGAAAGTAACCGATGAAGCGAAATCTCTATGGGTAACCGGGATGCCTGCATATGAGGGCACGGCTATTGCAGATGTAATACCAGGCACGACTTCAACTTCAACTCCAGCGTTAATCAGCTCCTCTGCCTCCTCTCCGCCTCTGCCGAAGAGATAGGGATCGCCTCCTTTGAGGCGCACAACTGCTTTTCCCTGCTTTGCGTATCTGACAAGCATTTTATTAATCTCATTCTGCTCAACTTTATGCCTGCCACCCTGCTTACCCACATCGACAACCTCAGCATTCTCCGGGAATAAATCATAAAGTTCCTTGCCCACAAGCTGATCGAAAAGGATAACCTCTGCCTGCTTGATCAGCCTTTCTGCCTTCTTCGTCAGCAGCTCAGGATCACCCGGTCCTGCGCCAACGAGATAGACTTTCCCTGCTTTTGTGTTCCCCACTTTACGCCCTGGCAATTTTCTACCTCTCTTTTCGAAAGTGAAATAAAATATTAGGTTTCTAAAATATTTAAGCTATTGCTATGGCCAGGAATTAGATATTATATAGAATGGCCGCCATTATAGCAGGGGTTATATAAGATATTGCACTGACAAAAGGGAAATGATGAAAAACAGGAAGGGCATAATAATAGTGGGTTTTTTGCTTCTGGTGGTGACAGGCGGTTTAATCTGGACTTTTCAGATTCTGAAGTCAAAGGATACTGAGATAGCGAATTTAACCTGGCAGGTTGAGGGACAGCAAAAACTGATTCTGGAAATAAAGGAAGAAGCAACAGGTCTTAAGGCAGATCTCGAAAGTGAGCGTCAGAAGAATCAGCAGCTTGAAAGGGATTATTCTGAATTGAAAAGCGTAAACAGCTCAGAATATGCTGTAATCGGAGTTGATTCCTACGGGAGAGGGGTGGTGATTCCCATGAAAGTCGAGATCAAAAAAGGCAAGGGGCATATCCTGCTGAATATAGCTAATGTCTATTTTGATACCTCTCTTCAAAATTCAGCGCAGAAAGCCGTTAAAATAGCAACAGAAATCACAAAGGCTAATTTGACTGGCAAGGACATCGTTATTATCATAAGTGCCCCTGCGGATGGGAAGCCTCAGATCTCCGGTGAAAGCGGCGGTGCCGCGATGTGTGCTGCTATTGTTGCGGCAATTCAAAATAAGACAGTTGACCAAAAAGTTCTGATGACAGGTACAATCGAATTGGACCACACGATCGGCAGTGTTGGTGCTGTAAATCAAAAGGCTATTGCGGCAAAAGAAAGCGGTGCCTCGAAATTTATAATACCTGTTGGTCAGAATGTCTGGATTGATGGACTTGAAATTTTAGAGATATATAAGATTGAGAATGCTCTCACGTATATGATAAAGTGAAAATATGGTCAGGACAAGATGCAACGACGACCCTCCGATATCAGGCGAAGGTAAAACAGAAGACGCAGAACGCGAACAAATAAAAGTCTTTCAGGATCGTGGAATAGTCATATTAGTCGTAGATATGGGCAACATTAAGAATGTCGCCAATGGCAGCAATTTTATAAACTTACTACGTACAAAATACGAGAGGGTTCGATTGGATCTAATCGATTAATAAATTATATAGCAATTGTAAAGAATCGAACAGAGGGATATGAAGTAAGCCATTGCAAAGTTGAGGGAATGATAGCATGAGTTTGATGGGCGAGTATATTAAAAAAGGTTGGAGTGGTACCGAATTGGAATCTGAATTGTTGAGATTAATCTCTGAATACAATAAGTTGAGGAGCACTTACTTATTTGTGTACGCTACTGGGATTGGAAAACAAATACCGATCATTCCATTAGAGCAAACTGACTTCTACATAATCCGAGACCTGCTCTCATACAAAAAAGACCTTCAGACAATTGATATGTATATCGAAACACCGGGAGGAAGTGGTGAGACAGCAGAGGAGATTGTCAGGTTTTTACGCAATAATTTTGAAACTGTTTCATTTGTGGTATCAGGGGAGGCTAAAAGCGCAGGCACGATCATTGTTTTGTCAGGTGACGAAATATTAATGACTGAAACAGGAAGTCTAGGGCCGATTGATGCGCAGATGAAAATTGGTCGTTCCGTGGTGTCAGCATATGACTACATAGAATGGGTCGAAGAAAAAAGGAAAGAAGCCGAAAGACAAGGTGTGCTAAACCCCTTTGATGCTACAATGGTAGCGCAGATAACGCCAGGCGAATTAGGTAGCGTGTTTCACGCATTAAAATTTGCTGAGGATTTGGTCGTTGAATGGTTGGTAAAATATAAATTTAAAAAATGGATGGTTACTGAAACCCGTAAAATTCCTGTAACTGAAGAAATGAAAAAGAAACGAGCTGGGGAAATTGCAAAAGAATTAACAAACCATTCTAAATGGAGATCACATGGAAGGTCAATAAAAATTGATGATTTAGAGAAAATCGGTTTAAAGATAACAAGGGTGGATAACGATCCAAAATTAGCCGAATTAGTGTATAGAATTCAAACGGTTTGCAGGCTACTTTTCGATACTACTACTACGGTTAAAATATTTGCAACCGCTGACAACAAAATATTTAGACACGCCGTTCAAATCGGATCCCCTTCAAAAATTCCTCAAATGAAAGTACCTGATGTAGCCGAATTTGAGCAAAGATGCCCAAAATGTAATACAATTCATAAGATCTATGCAAAACTAGCTCCAAAACCACAGATCGATGCAGATTTCAAAAAGAAAGGATTCAAACCTTTTCCAAAAAATTCCAAAATTATATGTAGGTGTGGCTTTGAAATAGATTTATCAGGGATTAAGAACGAAATTGAAATACAAACAGGAAGAAAAATCATAGTTCAAGAAGGCGGGGAAAAATCTTGAAAAAAGAGAGGGAGAGGTTAAGACGAAAAGAGGAAAAGGCGTTGTTGACTTTTTTAAAACGAACTAAAGATGGAAAATACGCAAAAATAGATGAAAGTTCATTGTCATATTCCAGGCTCAAAGAACAGAGAGAAGAAATCTATTGTGAAGATGAATATTACTACAGTGTAAGATAGCAGTCGTGGGATCTGGCTTATGCCTTATTTCTTCCTCAGCTCTCCAGCCGCTCTCTCCACCAGCTCCGCTCCTCCGCGATCGCGCAGCTCTCTGCCGATTCGCTCTGCTTCTGCTCTGTAATTTTCTTTAGGTATTTCCTCGGTGATTGAGACCGATGTGGTGCCGTCGGGTGCTATTACTTCTGCTTTTACCAGTATTTTGTCTCCTCTGGCTATCGCGAGTATGCCAATTGGTACGAGGCACCCTCCTCCTAATACGCGCAGGATGATGCGCTCGGTCTCTGTCTCCATCCTTGTAATGGGATCGTCAAGCGCCCCGGCGATTTTCTCGGCTTCGCTGTCCTCTCTCGCAACAACTGAGATTGTGCCCTGATTTGCCGAGGGAGTGAAATGATCTATCGAAAGCCGCTCGCACTTTAATTCCAATCCAAATCGCTGCAGCCCTGCCTCTGCCATGAATATGGCGTCATACTGTCCTTCGCGCATTTTTCTCAGCCTTGTGTCTATGTTGCCGCGCAGCTGTTTGGTCTGGAAATCAGCTCGGTATCGTAATAGCTGGGCTTTGCGGCGGAGACTTGAGGTTCCGATCACTGCGCCACGCGGTAGGTGCGATATCCCGAGTCCGTTTCTGGTTATCAGCACGTCATACGGCGAGTCACGCTTCAAAACCGCGGCGATTGTCAATCCCTTCGGTCTCTCTGTCGGAATGTCTTTGAGGCTGTGCACCGCGAGGTCTATTTCTCCGCGGAGCATCTCCTCATCTATCTCCCTGACAAATGCGCCAACTCCTTTTGTGGTGGAGAGCTCGTGGAGAGGTCGATCCGGGAATGCATCGCCAGTGGTTTTGATTATCTTTATGTCTGTTTTAAAACCGCGTTGCTCGAGCATTGCGCGCACTTTACTGGTCTGTATAAGGGCGAGCTTGCTTCCGCGTGTGCCTATGAGCATTCTATGCCCTCAGCTTGTTTCCTATTATCGCCAGTGTTTTTTCTATGTCGTTTTCATCATGGGCAAATGATACGAAGCAGGTTTCATACTGCGAGGGCGGGAAGAATATTCCTGCTCTGAGAAGTCTTTTGAAGAACTCGAAGTACGCATTTTTATTGCAGAGCAGGGCTTCCTGGTAATTTGCGGGTTTTTTTCCGAAGAATATCGTGAACATCGAGCCTATGCCTGAGATTGAGATGTCAAGTCTCAGCTCTTCAATCACCTCTCTGATGTGGCTTCGCAGCGCATTTCCAGTTGCGTTTATGGTCTTATGCACGTTTTCTCTCTCAAATGTTCGGATTGTCATAAGTGAGGCTGCCAGTGATACCGGGTTGCCGTTGAAAGTTCCAGCCTGGTATACCTTGCCTGAGGGAGAGATCTGCTCGATTATCCTTCGCCTGCCGCCTATCACCCCTATCGGGAATCCACCCGCAAGGGCTTTGCCGAGTGTGGAAATGTCGGGTGTTACCTCATAGTATTCCTGCGCGCCGCCCATTGCCACTCGGAAGCCGGTTATGATTTCGTCGAAGATCAGCATTATTCCGTTCTCTTTGGTCACAGCTCTCACGTCTTTAAGATATCCGGTTTCAGGCAGCACCGTGCCGATGTTGCCCATTACCGGCTCCATTATAACCGCTGCGATATCCTCGCCGTGTCTCTGTACCACTGCGTTTAATGCTTCTATATCGTTGAAGGGCACTTGCAGAGTATTTCTGGTGAAATCCAGAGGTATGCCCAGCGAGTCGGGCGAGCCGAATGTGAGTGCTCCCGAACCGGCTTTAACCAGCACAGCTTCATGTGCGCCGTGGAAGCCGCCTTCAATCTTGACGATTTTATCTCTCCCTGTGTAGCCTCTTGCCGCGCGGAGTGCTCCCATGGTTGCCTCTGTGCCTGTGCTGACGAATCTCATCATTTCTATGCTTGGATAGTAACGCGAGATGCGCTCTGCAAGGGATACTTCGAACTCGTAAGGAGTACCATACAGCCAGCCTTTCTCTATCTGCCTCACAACCGATTCTTTTATATTCGGATGCGAATGTCCCAGGATCAGAGGTCCATAGGCCATGCAGTAGTCGATGTATTCTCGTCCATCAATATCCTTGATCCTCGATCCCCTCGCAGATGCAGCATAAAATGGATATGGCTTATACGCACGCACCGGGCTGCTCACTCCGCCGGGCAGCAGGCGCTGTGCTTTTTTGAAAAGCTCTTCCGATCTCGACATCTATTCCATCTCTGAAACTATGTTATGCTTATGATATTTAAAGGTTAAAGTAGTTTAGGTTATAGAGGTGGGAAAATAATGAATTATAAATTCCTGAATGCGATGATGATAGTCGCAATTATAACTGGGTCACTTGGATGTTCCGCGCCGTCGAGTCCGACTCCAACTCCAACAGCCACGCCAGCTCCAGCAGCAACAGAAACAGCGGCGTCAAATGCGTCGCCAGTTCAAACGACAACGCCCGCTCTAACGGCATCGCCAGTTCAAAACGCAACGCCAGCTCCCGCGCCTAATCGAACCCCCTCTGTAATTTTAATTCTTATTAAATCCTACGCTTTTTTCCCTCCAGAGATCACCATCAACGCCAGTGACAAAGTTACGTGGAACAATAAGCAAAAAAATATCGTCATACTTTTGGCAGAAGATGGCTCCTGGAATTCTACTCCTATGGATTCAGAGCAAACATTCACAAAAGAGTTCCCGAACGCTGGAGTATTCAATTATACAATGAAGGGAGCTAGCGCGGTAAGGGGAAAAATAACAGTGCTGCCTTGATCTGTGCGTTTTGGCTATTTTATCAGCGAGTACTTTTTTACAACCGATTTGTTAAAGAAGGTAAAAATCGAGAATCTATTCTAGGTGAACGCAGAAATGATTTTCATTCTTATTTCATTACTTCTTTTTTTTCTTTGCAGCTGCTTTTTTCTTTGCCATTTTTATCACATCTGCAAATAGTTTTTAATCTAATATAAATATGATGGATAAATGATTGCTCTCAAAATATTTTCTTTAATCAGAACTAACTTTTTTTTAACACAATAATTGTTCAATATCCTGAGTGAAGTGAAGCTGAATGTGAAAAAGATAGCAAATCAAACACTGGCTCACAGGCACTGAAATAGTGTTCTACATATCAACCTTGCAGTCTTCCAGCCAGCACGACCAGCTCTTCAAAGAAGTATCTCTCCTTCATCTGCCGCTCAACAGTGAATCCCAGGCTTTGCATTTTTTCTTCCACTTCTTTAACTCCGGTCAGCGATGAAACAAGGAGCAGCAGTCTTCCATCTGCTTTAAGATAGCTTCGCACATCTTTCAAAAAGCGATCTATAAGCGTGCGACCATTTTCTCCTCCATCCCAGGCTTTCTCAAGCCAGCCTTCGCTTTTTCTCCCTTCAGCAGGTAGATACGGTGGATTGAAGATTATGATGTCAAATTGTTTCTCCGGCTTTAATCCCGCCAGCAAATCGGTGCGGATCACTTCAACGCCATTTGCTCTTGCGCATCTCGCCGCGTGTGGATTTAGATCGACTGCAACCACCCTTGCTTTTTCTCCCAAAAATTTTGCTATAATCCCGCAGCCGGTGCCGACTTCAAGCACTGATTCGCTGTCTCTCACTTCTTCAATCGCGGCTTTCAAAAGCAGAAAGGTGTCCTCTGACGGCGGATAGACATGTTCACCGACGATAATTTCCCGGCCGAGATATTTCGCGCTCATATCAATTCGCGGTTGAAGTTTGTGAGTGGCTCAGCTCCGTCTTCAGTAATTCTGATTGTATCCTCAATTCTGAAGCCACCGACTCCGGGAACTGGTAGTACTGCGTGTCCTATTGTTACGGTCATATTCGGTTTCAGCAAGATATTGCTGTGCTGCGCGTAGTGGCTTGGATGAGGGTATTCTTCGAACTCGAGTCCCACGCCGTGGATGTAGCCTGGCACCACGTAACTGCCATACTCTGTTTTCTGTATTTGCTCTCCCATGAGCTTCGTTACATCGCCGACCTTCCACCCAGGTTTAACGCTTTCCCTTGCAAGTTTTTGAGCATGATAATAAGCTGCATAGGCTCTCTTCTGAGCCTCATCTGGCTTTTCCGCGACAAAAGTCCTTGCAAGATCACAGGCATACATGTTTGCAACCGGATGAAGATCTACAACCACCACATCGCCTCTCTCGATTTTTTTGTGAGTCACAAATCCGTGGAGATAGATCGACCTCTGACCTGAGTTCACAAAGCTAATTGCGCCAAGCCGCTCGCTGCCTGCTTTTCGCATCGCATACTCCGCTTCGGCAGCAACATCGTTTTCAGTTGCTCCTGGTGCTATGGTTTCCCTTGCTGCGTGCATTCCCGAGTCAGCGATTTTTGCGGTATTTCTCATCGCTTCTATTTCATCCGCTGATTTGATCATGCGCAGCTCCAGCATCACATCGTCATTCTCAACCATGTTTATTTTGGGATTCCACTTACGGAACTTGAATACCTCGAAGCCTGGGGCAGCATGAGTATCGAAGCCAACAGTGGCTTCTGAAAGCTTTTTCTCCTTCATCGCGTCGAAGAAGTGCCTGGCAAGCTCCTGCACATTTCTCCAGCCTCTTATGTCCTCTATCCAGGTGTTTTTTCTGACCAGCTCAACTTCGTCCGCGAACACGATAATCGTCGGTTCTCCCTCACGTGGAAAGAGCATCCTCGCCTGCCTTCTTATGTCTCCGCTTATGTAGTAGTAGTTCTCCACGCCTGCTATGAGCATGGCATCGAATTTCTTCTCACTCATTACTTTTTTGATCCGCTCAGCGCGTTCTTTCAGGATTGATGACATAGTATCAGATCTGCCTGCGCTGTATATCAATTTTATTTGCAGTACTCGATCAGCTCATTCGCCAGTGCAGCAAATTCACATGCTGAAAGCTCCTCAGCGCGCTGCTCCATATGCGGAAGTTTCTGTAAAGCTGCCTTCAGATCTGTTTCGCTTATTTCAAGCATCGCTGCCGCGCTGATTATCGCATTCCTGAGCTTCTTCCGGCGCTTTGAAAAGCAAGCTGTTACAACCTTCAGAAAAAAAGCCTCGTTCGTTACTTCGTAGTCAGGCTTCTTGGGTTTCAAGCGCACAATTGCGGAGTCCACCTCCGGCACGGGCTGAAACGCGTTTTTCGGCACTATCTCCAGAATTTCTATCGATGCGCGGTGCTGCGCGGTTACAGATAACCGACCATAATGCTCGCTTTTAGGTTGAGCCACCATTCTCTCGGCAAACTCCTTCTGGTACATAAGCACAGCCAGCTCAAATCTGTGCTGAAGCAGTTTGAAGGTCAGATCTGAGGAGATGTAATATGGCAGGTTTGCCACTGCCTTATTAAACTCAGGAAATTTGAGTTTAAGGGCATCGCCCTTTATTACCGCAACATTTGTGCCGCTGAACTGCCGCTCTAGGTTCACAGCCAGCTCGTAATCCAGCTCAATCGCATAGACCTTCTTCGCCTTAGCCGCAAGCGCGGCTGTCAGATTGCCGGTGCCCGCGCCTATCTCCAGTATCAGGTCTTTTTTTCCCGCTCCGGAGTACTCCACGATTCTCTTGAGAACCCTGCTGTCTATCAGGAAATGCTGTCCCATTTTTTTCATGTTCGTTTCCATACGGAAAAAGGGATTATCTTGTGAACGTGCGGTATTTTATCAGCGGCTCTCTGAGCTCTTCCTCTATGCGGTTTGCTATGAGCCTCGTCGGGTTATGAAGTCCTTTCACTCTACTCGTCAGGTCTTCGAAGCTTTTAAACGGCCCTTTTTTTCTCTCCACTATTATCCCCCACATCAGCTTCTTGCCAATGCCGGGCAGGATTTCGAGCATGTGGAATCTGGTTGTTATGGGCTGGGCTTCATTGAAGAAGCGTATGAATCTCAGCTCATCATTTTTTACGATCAGCTCGAGGGTTGACGGGAGCTCCAGCCTGGCTGCATTTGTGAGCTCTTCGTAGCGAAGGCGGCGCTTCACGCGGTCAATAACATCTCTCTCGCTTTCGCCCACGTATACGCGGCTGTGAATCTGAGGGAGCACGCCCTCCTTCGGTATTAACTCCAGCAGAACAAAGTGTTTTTCTCCGACTGAGTGAACGACTGGTTTTTTCTGGAAGACAGGGCGATTGTCATCCGGCAATCCATACGGCAGGCAGTCTAAGATCCATACATATTCCTCTCTCTCTTCCTTTTTGTCGGTTTGCCTCGCCGCATTCATTTTTATCTCTCACTCTATGCATATCTCTTCACAATATCTAATATCTTTTCCAGATCGTCCTCTGTAAGAGTAAATCGCTCCTTTGCGTACACAGAGCGGACCTCATCCTTCGTTAGAGGCAGGATATTTGATATCTGTATTGCGATGGAGAGCTTCATCTTCTGGAGCTTGAGCAGCTCTTCGACCATTTTCTTTGCGTCTTTCGAAGAGAGCCGGGCAAATCTCCTTGCGTGCTCTACTGCGCGCTTCTGCTCATATCTCAGCTCTTTTCCAGCTTTCGCTCTCTCTTCTTCAATTTTATCCAGTACTTCTTTGATCTCTGCAAGCGTCAGAAGCTCTTCTTTCTTGACTTCTTTTACAATCATCGCGATCACTTCTGGGATTTCAGGTGCTGTGGCCTTACAATTATCTCCTTGATTGCATTGCCGTCACTGACTTCTACGAGATAGGCTCTACCCCTACTGCCAGTTATTCTTCCGGTTTTGCCCTGGAACTTTGGATTGGGCATGCCTCTGTGCACACCGGGGTCGATCTCTATATGCACCATCTCTCCAGCTTCGTATTGCCTTATGGCCCTGCTCACCGGAGAGAGTCCTTTTTCTCTGACTGTTTTGTTCAGCTTATGCCTAGTTTTTCTTCTCTCGCCACGCGATTTTGCCATTATATCCCTCCGCAAACCTCGATCACGTCCAGCTCCAGCACCTTAGCTTTTACTCCGAGCAATCCCGACAGGCTTGGCTTTGTCCTGCCTTCATCGCCGGAAATAAGCTCTTTGACGTAGAGTCCGCCTTCGCAGCGTATTTCAATCGACGCTTGGATTCCACTGAGTTCTTTAAGCTCAGCTTCGATTACCCTTCGCTTTCTGATCTTATCAGCACGGCGATGAGCTACACGCTGGGGTGTCCTCTGATCGATAGTGCTCTCCATTAACGATGCAAGCGCTATTTTAAGCTTTTCCTCTGAAATCGCCTGATCAAATATTACTTTTAGCCTATAAAGCTTATTCACCTCTCTGTTTTTTATAATTTCCACCGACTCTCTCCCGACAATTTTAAGCTCTCCTGCCTCTACTTTACCACCTGCGTAAGCATTTATAGCATGCTCCAGCGCTACCAGATCAGGACTTCTGATTTTAGGCTCTCTGACTTCGATCACAAATGGTCTCCCGCTGCCAGTTACCCTTGCATCTATATCCTCTCTACCACCGCCGTGAAAGACAGCTCCGCTGGCTTTACACGCTTTCAGCACCTCCGGTGCGATCAGCTCCTCCACCGACTCGCTGTACATTTTGCCGGTGAAATTGCAGCGCTCGCATCCCACTCCACGGCACTCTCTGCAGGGCCAGTGTGTCTGAGGAATCCCTCTCACGAGCTTTCTGTATCTCCCGTAGATAAAAATGGAGTTCACCTGAAGCCTTACCTCTTCCCTCTCGAGGTCTGCTAGCACGACTATCTCAGGACGCGCGAGGTCCACATTTTTTCCGGTTTTCTGCTGCAGCAGCTTGCCGATCTCCCGGCTCACCTCTGCTTTAAGCGGCTCTCCATGGGCAATTTTACACTCAGTCCACAGGATCTCCTCCTTCTCAGCCAGCTCGCCCCTTACAATCGTGCCAACGTGGAAGGAATTATACTCGTAATCTGCAAGCACTTTTTGAGCTATGGAAGCAAAGCCCTCGAGTTTTTTGAACAGATCACTGCAGACCCAGCACTTTTGCTCCAGTACAACTCCAAGTCTTTTCTGAGCGTGCTCACTGCTCGGAGCAAGCAGCTCCAGCACATCTTTCTCGCCGGATTCTTTGAACTTTTTATCCGCTATCAGAGAGAGAGCTATCTTTAACGCCCTCCCCCTCTCTGCGTTAGTAAGGCCTGTTGATAGCTGGGCAAACTGTCTCCCTAGGCAGTTGTCGCAAATACTACCTTCTTTAAGTATCCTACAAGCGGTCTCAACTACTTCAGCTTCCATTTGCCTCTCCTGTCCAGCTCGTTGTTAACTATTATAATGCAGTGATCGGCGTGGTATTTCTCAGGGCCAACGCTGAGCTTCTTCGCCCGATTCTTCTCCAGCAACCTCTCTTCCTCGATTGTAAGTCCAAGGTGATCGCCGAGTATGAACAAGGCGTTCTCATCGATCTCAGCCTTTCTTATATCCTCACCATCTTCGTGAAGGTAAATCAGGTTTTTGCCCGCTATCGTTTCTGCTAACCTCTGCTTCGACGCAAAAATACCGGGAGTCGACTCGCCATCGCCACGCGTAAGTGCCTTCTGGATCAAAGAACCGGCACTGCGCTCATCGGGATTAAGATACTTAACAGCCGCTCCGTCAAAGGTTATCAGCACGGGCGGAGCTGGCTCGCCAAGCAACAGGAGGTGAACTCGTACGTCTCTCCTCAGCTCATGTGATAGGAAAAGCGCGGCGTTGACGCATCTGCATAAAATATCCATTCTACCAGCAGAACCCGGTAAGTCATTCAGCGAAAAATCTGGTGAAGTTAACGCTCTGTGACCTATGATAAGGAATTCTCTTATTTCAATCACCTCAGGTAGCATTAGAGGTTGGTAGCAATTAACTTTAAACCTTTGTATGCGGCTCATTAATATTATGCGCTTGTTTATCTTCGGCGATGTTACTCTCGACAGGATATTCAGTGTAGACTGGCTGCCTGCAGAAGGAGAATGCAGGGTTATCAGGAGTTCGAAGGCCCTTTTCGGCGGAAGAGGAGCAAATATTGCGATAGCAACTGGCAGGCTTGGTATGAGTGTTGCTTTATGTTCAATTGCAGGCAGAGATTTTTTCCCCTCGGGCTACGCATCACAGTTAAAAAAGCATAACGTTGATATTGAAAGTCTGACGATAGTAGAAGAAGCTGAAACTTCACGCTTTTCCCTTTATGAAGACCAGGAAGGCGGCAGCTATGCTTTTTACGAGCCCTGTGTTGATATGTATTACGATACCCTTGCTTTTGACATCCGCAGGTTAAAAGGCTATGATATGGTGCATTTTACTCTGGCACATGAAAAATTCGCCGGAAAAGTGCTCGACAAGCTAGAGCATACGAAAAAGATATTAAGCGCAAGTCTCGGCAGGGAGATATACCTGATCTCAGCTCGATATCTCAGGCGTTTGCTCGGCACATGTGAGTATCTGTTCATGAATGAAACCGAGGCAGGGATTTTAAAGGCAAAGGTCAAAACCGCTGGGGGAACGGAGCTCTTTACGAATTATAGTAATCTTCAGGCAATCGCTATAACCTCCGGCGAGGCAGGGAGTGTTATTCACACTCGCCGCGAAAAAATAAAAATACCCGCAGTTAAGGCAAAGAGAGCCACAAACCCTCTGGGAGCCGGGGATGCCTATGTAGCCGGCTTTTTGTATGGTGTCTCGAAAAAATATGACATGCGAACCTGCGGGAAAATCGCGAGCGCGGTTGCTTCTTTCGCAGTCGTAGGATATGGCGCACAGAGCTCGCTGCCAGATCTGGGCAGGGTGAAGCGCAGGTATCTCGATGCTTTTGGCTCTGCATTAAGCTAGCCTATGCCAGCAGCTCTCTCAGCACAGGAAGACTCTGTGCAAGCGATTCGACGTTCATCGGCAGGGCTTCAAAAGTATAATATTTATCCTTTCCAAGGACTTCGATAACTTCTCTGAATTTAATGTTTCCCTTTCCAAGCGAGGAGTGCTCGTCGTATCCCCCTGTGTTATCGTGAATATGCACGCATTTAATTTTCTCTCTCAACGCCCTGGCGTGCTCAACCGGGTTTGAGACAACATTCGCGTGCCCTATGTCGAAGCAGCCTTCGAAGTATTTCAGGTGCCTGAAGTGCTCTTCGATGCTTTTGCAGAGCGAATAGGGATTGCTCAGATTTTCAATGCAAATTGACTCGAAATCAACTCTTTCCACGATTTTCTGAATCGAGTGAATCGAGTATAAGTGGAAAAGATCTCGAAAGTTCGAGTATTCACGCACCTTAAGCTGAGCCGGGATATCATCTCCTATCAGTATCATGGTGCGCTCGATGAAATCTCGATACTGCTCCGTCGGGATCTCAAGGTAGTTTCTCACAATTTTTGGAATCTCGCCTGGATGGACTACAGCGTACTCTGCCTCTATGTCACCTGCGAACTTCAATGCACTTTCGATCTGCGTCATGCTCGACGCGCGCAGATCAGGATTGATGTGCGCCACGTTCAAATCAACAAATGGAGTGTGAACTCCGAGGACGAGATTGCTATCACGAGCTATCTTCAAAATCTGCCTGCGCCCGCTGGCGTTGATTGCGGGAGGATAGCAATGTGGAAATTCCGCTATTATCTCAATGTGATCGATATCATATTCTGCTGCCTGTGTTAATGCCTCGACAAGACTCTTATTAAAAAATGATACCGAGCTTATCCCGATCATTGAAATTAAAATCTGCGTGCTGGCTCATTATCTTTGCGCTTTATGGCAAACGCATGCTTTCTGCAAGCAGCCACTTCCACAGCGGCAGAAACTTAACCCGGTGGCTTTTGCTTTTTGATTTTATTTTTTCTTCCCCTTCGTAATCCTCTGATATTACCAGGAGGTCTTCGCATTTGAGTTCTCTGCTTGCTTTAAGCAGGGCTTTGACCTCGCGCTCTTTCGTTTTATATTCATCTATATTCCAGCAGACCTGTATCAGTTGCTTCACTTTTGTCCCTTCTTTAACGATAAAATCAACTTCTTCGTGCAGAGCGCTCTTCCAGTAATACATCTCTATATTCATGTCCAGTTTTGTTTTTTTCTTTAGCTCAGTTGCAACAAGGTTTTCTGCAATTTTTCCAAGGTTTGAGCTAAACTTGAAGCCGATGGCATTTGCCAGACCTCCATCGATTGAATAAACCTTTCTTGCAGCTTTTTCCTGCTCCTTGACTTTGAAGGAAAACCGCTTTACAAAGAAAACCAGGCCTGCTTCTTCCAGATACGAAGAAAATTTTTCTATTGTATTTGTTGTGGTATCCAGAGCATTTTTTAATGAATTAAAAGTGATGGGGCTGGAAATATTTGTTAAATAAAATCTTGCCAGTGCTCTTAATTTTTCGCTTTTCCTCAACCTGTATCTTTTCTCTATGTCTTTCGTAAGGATATCGTCAAAGTAGGTCAGCAGAAGCTGCTTTTTCTCTCTGCTCAATACAACTTCCGGGAAGCCGCCGTATTCAAAATATTCATTCAAAAATCGCTTTACTTCAATTTTCCTCGCTATCAGATCAAGCTCGTCTTTTATTTCCAGATCTTTAAAATAGAGGAATTCATTAAAGCTCAACGGGAATACAAAAACATCAAGATGTCTCCCGGTCAAAACGGTTGCAAGCTCACCTGCAAGAAGTCTGGAAGATGAGCCGGAGACGATTATTCTGGCGTTCCCCAGCTCGTGCATCGTTCTCACCCATCTTTCCCACTCTGGCACGTTGTGAATTTCGTCAAGAAAAACAGAGGGAGCTACATCCGGTTTTAGAAACTCAAGATATGCTTCATAGATCTCATCAAGCAGCTTCGGATAAAGCTCTGCAAATCTTCTATCTTCAAAGTTAACCATCAAAACGTTTTTTCTGTCAACCCCGCTTTCAATCAATTTTTTAATGATCTGCCTCATAATATAAGATTTGCCTGATCTCCTGACACCGATGACAGCAGCCACAACATTTGCATCAAGAAAACCAAGACATTTATCGACATATGCCTCTCTCTCCTTACCGGTATCCAGCTCCTTCCTCCAGAAATTCCAGTCCTGCAAAATTTCGAGCAATTCCCCTTTCTCCATAATATTTCAATAATTTATTTACTATACTAAATAAACTTATTGATTTTTATTTAGTAAACTATTCAAAAATTTAAAATTGAAGGGAAGTGTAGTCAAAAAGAGCTACATCGTTAGCTCCTTTTTTTTACTACTTTTCAGGCAGATCCTCAAAAACCCGCTTCATGCTCTGCCGGTACTCATCGAAAGCTGCCCGCCCTTTGTCGGTGAGGTGAAGCAGGGTATGGGGTTTCTTGCCCAGAAATTCTTTCTCAACTTCAATGTAGCCAGCGGCTTCGATCTTGCTCAGGTGAGAGGATAGATTGCCGTGGGTTAAACCTGTCTGGCGCATAAGGAAGAGAAAGTCAGCGCTTTCAACTACGTACAGATTTGCGAGTATCAACAGCCTGGCCGGCTCGTGGATAATCCGATCGATATTGACAGGCAACTTGTCATCTGTTTTGCCTGCATCGCCAGTTGTCATTTACGCTGCCTCTGCTGGTTTAGGATACTTGTGCAAAAAGCGAATCAGGTATACTGCTCCTATAAGTATCATAATTCCACCGAATACTCCAAATCCTACTAAGTTGTCATATTTGGAACCGACATAGCTGCGGGAAAATTCGACGAGGGCTATCGAAGATGCAAAGAACAGACCGTATATGTATAGACGCTTGAAGTCCAGGAAATAGGCCATTATGCTGAAAACAACAATTGCGTTTATTCCGAACAAAACAGCACCAAGCAGTATGATGCTCTTCAATGAAATAATGTTTGTAATCAGTATTAACATTACAATGAATCCAAAGATAACCGAGGCGGCCAGAGCTAAAGTTGCCCTCCTTTTTTTCGACTTACGTTCAGAACTGAATCTTACCAGGCCCATTCTGGGGACTGTGATGTATTTCTTTCCGCCATAGAACACCACATAAGCCGGTACCATTGCTATAATATAATTCAGAAGATAAGGAACGCCCATATCTTCCAGGAATGGAATTATGCCGAAGCTCAAAAGAATTAGCCCGAGAAATATGTCCCATATCCCATCCTGAAAATAACTCGTCCATGCCTTCTTTTCGATCTCTTTCAGATCGACATTTTCAGTCATACCAGACCTCCTTAAGATAATATAAAGTACGTTGTATTATATAATACTTTGCATTACAAAGTTATTTGTGACAACATGGATGACTGGTAACCTGCGGGAAATATTGCAGAGGTTAAGATAGAAAGTCCCGATAAGTGATAAAAACTTAGAGATCGAGATATGTTTAAAAGCAGTGCGCTCCAATATGCAAAAGATATGCAATTCAAAGCGGCTTGCAGAGCGCTCATTGAAGCAATTTTGAACGAAGAAATTGCGGATGAAATCGATGTTGCCCGGGCCAAGAAGCAAATCGCGGTTAAATGTAACCTGAAAAAGATTCCTCGCAACTCAGAAATTCTGGAGCTCGCGAGTGAAGCGGAAAGACCGCTTGTCAAGGAAATCCTGCGGCGCAAGCCGGTGCGCACGATCTCGGGTGTGGCGGTAATTGCGGTGATGACCTCCCCTTATCCGTGTCCCCACGGGAAATGTGTGCCATGCCCTGGTGGACCTGAAAGCGAGTTTGCCTCGCCGCAGAGCTACACAGGCAGAGAGCCCGCGGCTATGCGTGCTTTTCAGGAAAACTTTGATCCATACAAGCAGGTGTCTGCTCGCCTCAGGCAGCTCAAACAAATCGGGCATGAGGTCGATAAGGTTGAGCTGATAATTATGGGCGGCACGCTAACTGCTCGATCGCTCTGCTATCAGGAGTGGTTTGTGAAGCGCTGCCTCGAGGCTATGAACGATTTTCAATCAGACGGGGTAATGGGAGGCTATAAAAGTCTTGAAGAGGTGCAGAGGCGAAATGAATCTGCGAAAGTCAGGAGTGCTGGCATTACATTTGAAACCCGCCCCGACTGGTGCAGAAGGGAGCACGTGGATCGCATGCTCAATACAGGCGGCACAAAAGTCGAGCTGGGGGTTCAGAGCATATACGACTTTGTGCTCAAGAGAATGGAGAGGGGACACAGTGTGGCCGACTCGATTAGAGCCAATCAGGTTTTGCGTGATTCAGGTCTGAAGGTGGGCTTCCACATTATGCCTGGCTTGCCCGGCTCAGGTTTTGATCATGATTTAAGGATGTTTGAGCGGCTGTTCAGCGATGAGCGCTTCAAGCCCGACTACTTGAAGATCTATCCCGTTCTGCTCGTCAAGGGCACAAGGTTATATGATATGTGGCTTCGCGGCGAATACGAGCCGCTCTCGGTTGAAAGAGCAGTTGAACTGATCGCAATGGCAAAAGCGAAGTTCCCGCGGTGGGTAAGAGTGCAGAGGGTTCAGCGCGATATACCAGTATATCAGATTGAAGCCGGTATAAAGAAAAGCAACATCCGCCAGCTCGTTGCCCGAAGGCTGGGGGAGATGGGTGAGAAATGCCGCTGCATTCGCTGCAGAGAAGTGGGTCATGCGATGCTGCAGAAAAGAATACCCTCGGTGAGTGAAATAAAAATTTGCGAGCAGAGCTATATCGCTTGCGGCAGCGTGGAGCATTTCATTTCGTATGAAGATGTTGCGAAGGATATTTTAATCGGCTTTCTGCGCCTGCGTTTTCCGGCAGGGTGCCATAGGCAGGAGCTTGAAGATGCCGCGGTTGTGCGCGAGCTGCACATCTACGGGCCGATGCTTCCGATCGGCGAAAAACCTAGCTATGAGTGGCAGCATCGCGGCTACGGCGAGGCACTGCTTCAAAAGGCAGAGGAAATTGCAAGGGATGGCGATTACACAAGGCTTGCGATCACAAGCGGTATCGGGGTTCGCGATTACTATCGCAGGCAGGGGTATCGCAGGCAAGGGGCTTACATGATAAAGGTGTTGAAATGAAGGCAGGTGAAGAATGCTATCCCTGCCTTAAGAAGCTTGCATTGCAGGCCAGTAGCATGGCATCGGACGATCTTATTTTGAGATGCTTAATTGAAGAGCAGTGTCTCAAGCTGCTGGATGGCAATTTTTCCCGGGATATAGTGCCTGTTGAAATTGCCAATGAGATGCACAGAATCGTCAGAAGGCTTTCAGGCAATCCTGATCCATATAGGAAGTTTAAGGCAGGTGAGATCGAGTTTGCAAGAAACATTTTCGCTGTTGCGAGATCGAGAGCGGGAAGCAGCCTGAGATCGTGCATCGAGTTTGCTGTGCTTGGTAATGCGATTGATTTTTTCAGAGACTCGAAAGAGGTTGAGAAGGATATGCTCAGGGGAGTCAGCTTTGCTATTGACGACATAGCTATTGCTGAAGAAAAACTTCAGGAGGCAGATAAGGTGGTTTATCTTGCGGATAACGCCGGAGAGTTTTTCTTTGATATTCCCCTTGTCAAAAAGCTCGAAGAATATGCGGAGGTCGTATATGCGGTTAAGCAGAGTGCCGTTCAAAATGACCTGACCATCGAGGATTTGCGGGGAATTGATTTCACTGGGAAAATTGGAAGGGTTATTACTACCGGTACAGATACCGTGGGCATTGATTTTTCAGCAGCAAGCAATGAGTTCCTTTATGAATTTTACAGCGCTGACCTGATATTTGCAAAGGGAATGGGCTACTACGAGACTCTTTCGGAGTTACCCCGTGAGGGTAGAATTCTGTTTATTTTAATGGCAAAATGCCCTCCAGTTGCAAGGAGCCTCGGAGTGGTGCTTAACAATTATATTGCAAAATTTTGGTAGATATTTGTTTATTTATACCAAAAATTACTTATTTTTTGTTAAAAACAACAAATATGCTGGCTTTATGCAGGGCTATGCAAAGCTTTAATGCTAAAAAATCTCTAATAGTATTGTTTCGCATGGTAACGAGAATGCCTGATGAAGCCCTCGACATAGTCGAGCTATTGCTCACAGTAGATATATATAACAGCGAAGAAAAGCTCGATGAAAATGATCTTCCGCCCAGAATACGAAAGCACTACTGGAACGCCAAGGAGAAAGCGGTGAAGCGACCTCTCGGCGTAAGACCGGAGGATATAGAGAAAATTTACAGGCATAATCGCGCTATTGAGGTCTCAAAGACTTTGCCCTTCATTGAAATTGAAGATATAGGCTCAAAGCTTGAGTTCACAGTATTCGAGCTGGGTATAAAATGGTTTACCAAACAAAACCAATTTGAGAGAATAAACAAAAACCCGGTGCTTGCATTTTACTATGAAAATTTGAATAACAACTTATTCAAGATCGAATATAAAAAAGTCAGAAAGCAAAATCGCCCTAAAGAAGCGGATAAAGAATGGATTCAATCCCTTGTTCAGGAAGTCGCAAGCCAGGGTGAAGAGGCAAAGGATCTTCTTAAACTCGTGCAAATACTGGCACCCGAGGAAGTGTCTCAACCGCTTGATCAGATAATCCTCACCAAGGAGCAAGAGGAGGAAGTCAGGAAAATAGTTAAAGCAATCGAATATCGCGAATACCTGAGAAACATAGGTCTCAGGGAGATCGGCAAGCTGCTCTTCATAGGACCCCCGGGCACAGGAAAAACCTCAACGGCAAGAGCGATGAGCGAGTGTCTTGGCTTACCAATTCTGGAAGTCAGGCTCTCCATGCTGATAAGCCAGTACCTGGGAGAAACCTCAAAAAACATAGACAAAGTTTTCGAGCTTGCCAGAAAACTCTCACCCTGCATCATATTCATCGACGAGTTCGACTTCATAGGGAAAACCAGAACCAGCGATGAGCACGCTGCACTAAAGCGAGCGGTTAACACCCTGCTGAAAGCAATCGATGAAATCAGCCTGATAAACGATGGAGTGCTGCTTATAGGCGCGACCAATCATCCTCAGTTACTGGACCACGCCGCATGGCGGCGCTTCGATGAAATCGTGTTCTTCCCTCTCCCGGACATTGAGATGCGCAGGCGAATTATGGAGCTGATTTTGAAACAGATCAAAGGCAGCTTCGATACCGTAGAAATAGCTGAGAAAACTCAGGGTTTATCAGGCTCAGACTTAAGATTGATAGTGCGCGAGGCAGTTCTGAGCGCCTTGCTGGAAGAAAGAACAGTGCTCAATCAGCAGGATCTCCTTCAAGCCATAAAAGCGTTCAATGAGAGAATCGCTATAAAAAACGTTGATATATACCCAGGCGGGCAAAAAGGGATGCAATGAAGCTCATTCTGCTGGGCACCGGCGATACACCGGGCACGCCAAAAATTGGTTGCAAATGTGCAACGTGCCTGGATGCTCTCAACGGGGGGAAAAGCAGACGCACCAGATTCTCAATTCTGGTGGAAAATTGCGGGCAGAGAATAATAATCGACACAAGCCCTGACATGAGATCTCAGTTAATTGCCAGCGATATCTCACTCATCGACGGCGTGATCTGGACTCATCCGCACTACGATCACTACTCAGGATTTGGCGATTTTTACCGCGTGCAGAGCAATATAAGCGTTTACGGCATTCCTGAGACTCTGGGATATATACTCGATTACCTGAGTTTCATGTCGTACAGGCGCAACGATGTGGATCTCTTCAAACCCTTTGAGTTAATCGGGTTGGAGATAACTCTGTTCGAAGTAGTGCATCCCCCTATTAAAAAACCATGCGGGCTCAGAATTTCCGATGGAAAAAGCACCGCAGTTATCAGCGGCGACACCGCCAGAAGAATTCCGACAGAGAGTCTTGAATTAATGCGGGATGCAGATATATTTATTGTGGATGCAATCACCCCTGAGTACAGTCTGAAAAAGCATATGAACGCGAGAGAAGCCTTAGAACTCGCGCGGGAAATAAATGCAAAACAAACCATTTTCACACACATGAGCCACTCCTTCCCGCCTCACACTATTGCCTCAAAAAAATATCCGATGGGCTACGACGGCATGACAATCGAGCTGTGAGGGACTCGAATGAGGCAAAAAGGTCTGGCAATTAAAAGAGCAGGGCTCTACTCATTCTTCTCGTTTTTAACCTTAAACGAGCCAGATGCAGATACTATAAATGACGTCAAAGTGAACTTCCTGAGGGAGTTCTTTAAAGAAAATAAAGCGCTGGATGAATTAATCTACCAGCGTGAAAGCCATGAGGACTACGCAGCGCTGTTCATTGCACCAGGGGACAGATATGTTCCACCTTATGAATCCGTGTATACGGACAGAGATCCAGTATCAGGTCGCGGTTTCGTGATGGGGCCATCTGCGCTCAAAGTCAGAGAGTTCTACTTAAAGGCGGATCTATCCCCACTGGGAGAGCTGCCGGATCACATAGGGATGGAAATGGCTTTTATGGGCCTGCTATGCGAGAAAGAAGCAGAGCAATGGAATGCTGGAAACGAAGACAGAGCGAGGGATTATCTTAAGCTGGAGAAAGCATTCCTGCAGGAGCATTTGAGCAGATGGGTCGATGAGTATCTGGATGCGATCAACATAAAAGCAAGCACGGCATTCTACAGAGCAATTGCCATGCTTGCAAAAGAATTCATTCGTCTCGAACTAGAATATCTGAGGGCAGTTTATCACGCCTGATAATTATTGATGATATTTTGATAAAAGAGTTTATTATACTAAATTTTAAACTATTTACATGAAGGTGAAAATATGGAGGCAGCATTACTCGAATATCTAAAAAAACCTGAGGCAAGTGAGGTATGCGGAAAATGCACACACATGCGCTCTCAAATCCCGATTTATGTTTATTATAGAGGCAAACTTCTGAATAGAAAATACTCGATCGGATACTGCCAGCGGCAAAAAGAACATGTTGAAAGCTACAAGATCTGCAGCATGCACAACAAGTGAGGGCAAAAATATCCATTTTCACTTTTCAACCTTCTGGATGGGAAAATATTTTTTTGTTTCTCAGGCGGGAGCTAAGGCTCACTTGGTTCTTACAGGTTTACCATAAATCAATATATAGAACGCTGCCGCCCCCAGCAATGAAACCACCATTGCTGCAAAGAAGCCGTTCCAGTAGCCATATACATCTATAGCCGCTCCCTCGATTACCGCACTCAGGGATAGACCCAGATAAAATAAGGAGCTGTAGCCGCCCATCGCTGCGCCTCTTTTCTCGTGGCCCGCTGCCTCAGCAATCAATGCTCCAAGAGCTGTGGATGCAGTTCCATATGCAAGTCCAAAGACGGCTGAAAGCAGGAGGAAAGCGATCAGGCTTGTGGTAGAGACGTAGGCGATGACCTCGAGAGACAGGAATACCAGTCCTGTCAGAATAAATGGCTCTTTACGCATTTTGTCCAGGATATGCCCTGATGGAACTCTTGAAATTGCGCTGAAAAATGCAAGCAGGGCTAAAATAAAGCCGATAGCTTCTGTGCTCAGCCCGACTTCTAAATTTGCATAGAGGGGGAAAAATGTGATGAAGGTGCCATAAGCGTAGGTGATAAAAAAAGTAGCGAGCCAGCAGGCAGCTATTCTCTTATTCCTGCTCAGCTCCAAAAGGGATTGCCTGATTTCCGGATGAGCTCTCAATTCAGCCTTATGCTCGGGTAAGGCTGCGAAAGTAAGGACAAATGCTATTAGAATTACCGCTGCCGAGAATAAAAAAGAAGGCCCGAAGCCGAAGCTGCCGGCTAATATCCCTCCTACTGCAGGACCCAGGATTGTTCCTATCGCCGCAAAAAGAGTGTACCAGCCATATGTCCTGCCCATCTTCCCCTCCGGCGCGATATCACCGGCAAGAGCGGCAATAGTTGGAGTGAAACAGGGCGGCCCGAAGCCAGCGATCGTATAAAGCACTCCGATCTCCAGTGGAGTGGTGGCGAAAACAAGCAGGAAAGACGTTACCGCGCTTATTCCAGAGCCGATGAGCAGCAGCTTCTTTCTGCCAAGTCTATCCGACAAGTGCCCCGCTGGAATTGCGAGTATTGCTGCTATTATAAAAAATACAGCAACTATTATCCCTACTTCAAAAGTGCTCGCGCCCGCGGACTTTGCGAACAGCGGGATTATTGGAAGCCGCATGAAAGTGCCGGTAAAGTTGAAAAGCGCCAGAATACAGACAAGCTGCAGCGGAGACAGGAACTTTATTTTAATATCCAAGGATTTACTGGTATCTCCTAGCAGGGGTTTTCACCCTCGGTGTAATTCAGTGCTTGGGATATTAAGATTTTGGTTATAATCGTGCCATTTAACTTCCTGCTTCAAGGGTATTATCCCAATGCGACTATCTGCGAGATAAATGTTTGCAAGGAGAGTGATTAACTTATGCCAGTGTATTCCTTTTATCAGCCAATCCTTCTTTTTAATATAATGTCGCATTAAATAGAAAGTTTATAGAGAAATCATCCTAGGTGACAATTGAAAATTAATTTTCAGTTTGCCTTTATTTGATTACTTCTTTTTCTTTGGAGCTGCTTTTTTCTTTGTCATTTTCTTCCTCTCGTTTCAAATCATTTTTTTGTAATCCATTCTTTTGTATTTAGTGTGGCATCTGAGATGATATCTTTATCGCCTTCATTTATTCCGTTTGCCTTAAGATGCTGCACTAGCCATAAACCACTCTTTCTAATTTTTTCTATTGGAGAATGACTTCCTAACCAATTACTCGATGGTCTGCACAATTTACAATGCGCCGCCGTTCCAATAAGGGAGCTCTCCAATCCTTCACTTCCCATTCTTTTCATTTGGACTTCTGTAATAAATCTAAATGAGAAATTCTCTCTCAGTATTCGTGTGACCTCTGATTCTATCTTCTTCTCTTTTTGAATGTCTCGGAGGTGCCCATATTCATCTCGTTTTTCTCTGTTTGTAAAATCTATTTCCCAAATTTTTAGATAATCGTCATCCTCTTTATTTAACAAGGCTCTTCCGATATTCTTTCTGAAAATGCTTCTCTCGTGTGGAGCGGGCTTAGTTGCATCAAAATTCATCTTTGATTCATTCAAAAGAAAGTGTTCTTTTATCCGGCTTCTAAAATTTCCATCTCTACTGGTGCCAATTCTAACTATTCTTGGTTTATTTCCCCCGTGTCCCCAATTTTCTCCTTCTTCGTAAAAGAAATATATCCCGTTATCGGGTAGCTGTTCCAATTTGAAGGGAAATTGAATAAGTGGGAGCTGTTCCAGTTGTTCGTGTAACCACTTACATAGTTCAGACATATTTAATCTATACTCTATTCAATCTCTATTTTATGTGTGAATCGTTTTACTTTATTTTTTAGTCTCGTTTCCTGTAATAATTTGTCATACAAAGGATGAAAGCGCCCAGGGTTGTAATAAAACCAGATTTCATCATAGTTTTGAAGTTTTTGGTCAAAATCATTTACCAGATTCCTGAATTCCTGTTCGGTAACTGTATCAGGGTCTTTTTCATACCATTCATATTCTATGTTAGGAAACCAAACACCGTATAAATCTGAGAAAATAGCCCAGTTGACCTTCTTATCTTTACATCTAAGCATAAAACGTTGAGTTGGTGCTGCTGTGTAAAGTTTGTCTGGAGTTACTTTCCTACCAGTATTTTTTATTGAGTCATCCTTTTTTGCTGAGCAGTGAGTTATATAAATTCTCATCTGACACCCCATTTTACTCACCAATGTCCTTCACTTCCTTTTTCAAATGCATTCTTATCAATTTTCGAAGGCTACTCGACGAGCTTTATAGCATCTTCTCTTGGTACTGCTGCAAGGGTTTCGGTTGAAAGGATTTCCCCGAACCTGATCATGACTTTCATCGCTGTCTTCTCGTTGGGTGCCTCGAATATATGGATAGTGTCGTATCTGCCCAGTGTCCAGTATGAGCTCAGAAACTTCACGCCATCCTTAGTCGCTCTTTCTCTGATCCTATCGAACTCTGCGATCAGCTCCTTTGTAGGCTTCCTCCTTAGCTTATTAAGGCTAATAAAAATCATTCCATTTCACCCCCATAGTTTTTTGCTCGCACAAACAATATATTTTCAATCGATTTTAAACTATCTGATAGAAAGAATCCTTTCACGGGAGATGAGTAAATAGTGGCTTATAATGCCCTGTAATACTCAATGCCATTTTTGGTCTCTGGCTCCACTTTATCCTCGCTCTCCAGAATCTCGAGGTGCCCTGCGACTTCTCTCACGCCCAGCAAAACCTCGGACACCGGAAGGTCTCCGAAGAGTGATTTTGAAATTTCGAAAATCGATCTGGGTTGCGATGAGATTGTCCTCATTACTTTGTTTTTTCGAATCTCGTGGTGCTCAAAAATCTTTTTAATAACTTCCCTGTGGTTTTCTATTATCCCGTGGTGACCCGGAAATGCTACTGCGATATCCATCTGCTGAAGCCTTTCAATCGACTTCAGGTAGTTCAGCAGTCCGCCGCCGCCCGGGTCTATCGAGGGATTTGGTGTGATATCGCTGAGCAGCGTATCCCCGGAAAACAGAATTCCCTGCGCTTCATGGTAGAGGCAAATTGAGCCGGGGCTGTGACCGGGAGTGTGGATAACGCTGAGATCAAAGTCCTTCAGGCTGACGGTCTCCTGGTCTTCGATTAGAAAATCAACCTCTGCAGATTCGCAGGTCTTAGTGACGAATTTGAAGTATCTGGAGATCTTGCCGAGCAGCTTCTCCGGTACACCTGATCGAATGCAGGTTGCTTCAAAGAACTCAAAATACCTTCTGATTTCTGCTTCAAAGTGGGAAACAATTTTCGAGTCAAGTTTATGCACATATAATTTTGCGTTTGACCTCTTCTTGACCGCATTTGCCAGACCGTGGTGATCAAGGTGCCCGTGGGTGATGACTATATTGCCGATATCTTCAATCGAGTATCCTCTTTCCCTCAGTCCTTTTTCAAGTGCATTCAGAGCATCGCGCGTTTTAGGGCCTGTGTCGATCAGAGTCAGGGGCTCGCTTTCTAAAAGATATACATTAACAGGGCCCACTTCGAATGGAGTTGGAACGCTGATTTTATGGAATTGAAGTTTGCTCTGCATAAAGCGACCTATTGCTTTCTTTTTTTATTCTCTTCACGAAAATACCTGTACGCACATAAGCCGCTGATGGCTTCCGCTTTCCGTTAGTCAAATTATTTATCCTCCAGGGGTTGACGTTTCGATGCTGAAGAGCTTCGGTCCCTGCCTCAGCCTGAGTCTATCGCCCTCGAATTCCCATGTCCAGCCCGAGTAGCCGTAGCCTCCTATGGGCTTTGTAACCAGCGCATCTCTCCATGTCTCCGCCCGGGGCTCGTTAACGCCCAGTGTGCCGAACTTTCCAAAAGTAAAGTGATCTACCTCTTCCAGGTAATCAGCTCCCTTCAGCGCTTTCGCAACGAATGCAGCATCTTTTTTGCCAAAGATAGCTGCTCTTAAGCCGTACTTGCTGTCTTTCGCAAGGGCTATTGCGCTTTCAGCTGTATCAAACTTGCAGACGAAGCTGACGGGTCCGAACACTTCCTCGCGCATTCCAAGCATGCTGTGGTTGGCATCCGCCAGTATTGTCGGGTGCACCAGGCTGCCTTCGATTTTTCCTCCGCATATTAATCTTGCTCCTTTCGCAACCGCATCGTCTATCTCCGCCCGGATATTTTCCACTGCTCTTCTGCTTGCAAGCGGGCAGACATCAGTCTCAGGATTTGCAGGATCTCCTGCCCTGAGGTTTCTGGTTCGCTCCGCAAATTCGGCTAAAAAGCCCTCGTAGATATCTTCCTGCACATACATTCTTTCAGGAGCGGTGCAAGCCTGGCCGGAGAACATGTATTTGGTGAAGGTTAGCTCTTTCACAGCCTGCTCCAGGTCTGCGTCGTTTAAAACTATAAACGGATCGTTGCCCGGTCCTTCGAATACGAGCTTCTTTCTTGAGCTTTTAATTGCTGGTTCATAGGGCAATATTGTCGAATCGGATCCGAATGCAATTATTGCTTTAACTTTCGGGCTCTCAATCGCATATTTCATGAACTCCCTGCCATGCCTGTAATCGAATTTTATTGCGTCTCCAAATATTCCGGTATAAATTTTTTCGATGAGCTTTGTGATCCTCGGGCTCTTGGAAGAAAATTTCACTTTAACGTTGTTGCCTGCAAGGAATATGGATACTATGGCTATGTTGAGCCAGCTGCTGCCGTTGTAAGGCAAAATAAGCGCCACTTCTTCATCAGGCTTGCAAACTGGCTCTCTGTTTTCAACAATCTGCTTTGCATTCTGGAAGTTTCTCAGGCGACTTGCGGTGATCTCGAACTCGTACGAGGTGTCTCTGTAAGTGAATCCTATGTCTCTGATAGCTGACTGGATAAGCAAATCCCTCTCCTCAACTATTTTATCGCCGAGTGCCCGGATCAGCTCCAGTCTCCTTTCAAGCTCCATTTTCATTTTCTCACCACAAGTCATTAATATCAAATGTAACCTTAGATCATTTAATGAACCAATATAAAAAACGTTAAGTTTCTGCCCATAAACTTAGGGTTGAGGAATATGAAAGAATGCATAATTGATGACACTATTCACCTCCTCAGCAAAAAATGGGCTCTGCTGATAATGAGAGAGCTGTACGATAACAGGAAGATGCGCTACAATGAGCTGAGAAGCTGCTTAAGCGGCGTCAGCCCCAAAACTCTGACAGAAAGATTGAGAGCCCTCGAAAAAGAAGGGTTAATTAGAAGAAGAGTTTTTTCAGAGGTGCCAGTGAGAGTGGAGTACTCTCTGACCGAAAAAGGAGTGGAAATGGCCACCTCGCTAAAACCATTTGTAATCTGGGCACGGAAGTGGAAGCGTAAAGGATAATGAAACAGAGGCAGTGCTACGCTCCCGCCACCGGTTTGGAGCTTGAAGCTTTTGCTCTGAAGTATTTCTCATTTATGACCAAAATGCTGGGAATGATTGTTGTTGCCGCCAGGAAGCACATTAAAATCCCGATGGACATCATATCTCCAAGCTGGCCCAGCATTCTTATCTTACCGAGGGAGAGCGCTCTGAATCCGACCAGAGCTGCGATTACAGTCATGCTCATCGGGGTCATAGTATTTGCAAGCGTGGTTGCAATCGCCTCCTCGGCATCGCTGCTCCGCAATTCCTGCCTGAATCGTGTTACAACTTGGATTCCAAAGTCAATCCCGACGCCCATGATCATCGATATTGCTCCGGAGGTGGTGGAACTGATCGACATTCCGAGGAGGCCGAATATTCCATATGCCCACATCACACCGATCACCATGCCCAGCAGAGAGGTTATGCCATGCCGTAGAGACATGAAGAGCGCGAAGACGATTACAAGAATTCCGACAAAGGAGACGGTAGAGGTTGTTGCCAGGGCTGGCTCTATTTGAGCGAAAATTTCACTCATAATCAGCAAGCTTCCGGTGAGGCTTGTTTTCACTCCAGGAGGGGACTCTGTTTCAGCCACAATTTGCTTGAGTTCTCCAACAAATTCCTCTCTATCACTGGTGCTCTTCATCTCCGCGATTTGAATTTTAATCACAGTCAGAGAATAGTCTCTGGTTATATACTGAGAAAGCTGATCCGAATTGCGCATTAATTCGACTATCTCGGTTTTTGACTGCGGTATCTCTCCACCGTTCATCTGCTTGAATATATCAACTGCGCTGGTTACACCCATCACGTTCTTTATTCTAATTATTTTTTGTTCCAGAATATCGAGGTATTTCAGCACTCGAGGGTCTCTTATGTCCCTGACTTCATTTGAATTTGCATAATTCGGACTCACTTCTATCGCAACCGAAGCGCTCTCACCTGATGTTCCAAATTCGTCTGAGATTAAATTCATCGCGTCTATCTCGGGAATGTGTTTCGGCATCATTTCACTATAGCTCATTGAAACAGTTTTGACATTGGAGGAAGCAATCAGTGAGAAGATTACGAAAAATATCGCTACTGCCAGCACCAGCACTGGCTTTTTTGCGACTAAGTGTGCGTATCTCTCAAGCACTTCATTTGCCATTATATCCCTCTGCTGTTAAGCTTTGCTCCTCTGATGATTCTTACAAATTTCCCTTCCAGCGCGATAAATACAGGATTTACCATGATGACGATAAACCAGCAGTAGAAAATCCCGAGTGCCAGAGTTATGCCGAGGTTCTGGATCATCGGCATTGATACCATCAGCAGCGCCAGAAAACCGACTATCGTTGTCGTCGCTGAACCCGCAATTGCCGTGCCCACGCCAGGAACCGCTATGCTCAGAGATTCCAGCTCCGACTTACCCTTAACTCTTTCTTCATAGTATCTGTGGACGATGAATGCTCCATATTCTACCCCAAGTCCCATGATCATTGCCCCGATTGCAGTAGTGGCTATGGAGAGCGGTATATTAAGCCAGCCCATCGTTCCCAGAGTCCAGATTACACCGAAAAGCAGTGGCACGAAAATTAGAATCGATTTTGTCAATGACCTCGTAAGTAACAGCATCAACAGAAATATTATTACTCCGGCCACTGAAATCGTGTAGACTGCATCTTCTTTTAAAAGACCCATCATTGTAACTCTCACAGGAGGATTACCGGTTACAGCTATTTTCACGCCGGGAGGTTTAGTCACCGATTCGACATCATCCTGGATCGCGGATACCAGATTTTTTACTCTTTCCTCGCTGCCAGCGAAGTCACCGGAGATATACATCAAAGTTGCGGAGTAATCCCTGTTGAAAAATAAATTTGAGTCCGGCACCTGACTTAAAACCATTTTAACACCATCCAGAGTGCTAGGTATGCCTGATCCTTCGAAGATTGAAGCAATCGATGTAGCTTCGTTAACATTTTTTTCTTTTTCGATCATCGATTGAAGTTCCAGCAGGCTCTCGATGACCCTCGGCTCTCTTATGTCCTTAACAGCAGTCTTAATTGTTGATTCTTTGTCTATCTGGACAAGCAGCAGGATCATATCTCCGCTGCCAAATCTATCGGAAATCCCCCTTTGCAGCTTTATAACGGGCAGATCCTGCGGCAGCTCTTTGGTAATATCTGTTTGCATTGTAACGTTAAGCGCGCCAATAGCGAAGAACAGAGTTAAAAGGACCGCAATAAAAAATATTTGAGAGGCATTTTTATATTCAAATTCAGCCAGCTTTCTCAAGACATTTTCAATCTTAGACATTCGCTTAGCTCCTCAAAATAGTCTTCATTTCTTTATTTGCTCTCTCAAGGATCTTCGCGGCTCTCAATATTTTTGGCTCAGTCTGCTCCAGAAACCTCATGCTCAATTTATTTAAATTATGTAATGCTGGCAAAAGGGCTGTTTTAGCCGGCTTTTTGGCTCTTCGTTTTCTGTCATCAAACTTTCTGGCGACCTGCTGTATTTCTCCTTCTTCCAGGTTCAATACTTGAGCGAGGAGTGATATGACGTCTTCCTTGATTTTCCTCTCGGATTGCTCAACTTTTGCGGCAATTTCCACCCCTCTAGAAGTCAGCTTATAAGTCCTCCGGTTTGAACCGATTTTGATTTCTTCGATCAAGCCCTCTTTTTTCAGGGTGCGCAGCAGTGGATAGATGGTACCGGGAGAGGGTCTCCAGAAGCCTGTCCGCTCGTTTATCTTTTCCATTATTTCATAGCCGTGGGAGGCTTTTTCTTTCAAAATTACAAGTACAAATGATCTCAAAAAGCCCCGTGGTATGAGCTTTTTGCTGTTCATTTTTTCCACCATTTACGCCAGGCGAACGCACCAGCGGCTATCGCTATCAGCGGAATGGCATATAGCCAGAGCGACGTTGCCCTCTCTCTGGAGACTTTAAGAGGTATTGTTTTTTCCACTATTTTCACGGAATCGTCGATGGTGTATCTTATTTCCAGATCCATGAGATAGGTTTTGAGATCGGCATCGTTGTTGACCGAGAAAGTTAATACCCCCTCTCCGATATCACCGGGCTTTAAATTTCCGATGTAGTTGTATTTTTCCTGAAAGTCAAAAGGCTGATCCGCCTGCTTCAGCAGTTTAACGCTGACGCTCTTTGCTTCTTCTGAGCCCGTGTTTTTAACCCTCAGCTTCAGCTTGACATCCTTATCCCCTTTAGCCAGCTCGGGCTGACTTGTTTCAACGCTTTGTATCTCGAACAGCGGCGTTGACTTTACGTTGAGCTCTACCTGCAGAGTTTTATTCAGGTATTCGGTGTTGTTCTTTTCCTTATACCTTAAAACAAGATCGATTAAATAGCTCCCGGGAGTTACGTTCTTATCCACATCTAAATAGAAAATGGCATTTTTAGAGGAAGTAGCATTAATCGAGCCTAAATTTACTTTATATGAATAACTCTGACTCGGCTTGAAACCCCCTCTGAGGATTAACTCGCCGTTTACCATTTCAGCTCTTCCATTACCGATATTCAGTATCTCAACCGTCAGCTTTACATCCTGGGTATCAGGAAACAAATTCAAAGGTGAGCTTTGGATCAAACCAATTGCAAAATCAGGTGACTCTGATTTTACATATATTTTGAGCTTGGCAGTGCTCCACTCAGAGTCTTTGATTTTATATTTAAAGTTGATTTCATTCCACCCCTCTATTGCGTCCTGCGCCACTCTGACCTTGTACTCCAGAATTGCAACTTCCTGCGCAGGCAGCCTGCCGATAATTCTCGTAGCAACTTCATTTGGATCCAGCGAGAATGGATATGTTGATTGCAGCTCGCAGGTTACGCCCTCAACCTCCCAGTTGCCGATGTTCTCGATCTTGATCCACAGATTCAAATACTGCCCCGCAACCGCAGGATAGGGATCATATCTAAGCTGCTGCACCACCAGCGCTCCACCGGAAGGGGTGTACAGAGCGCTTGAAATCCCGGTCATTATTGCCAGGCAAAAAACAATTGCAATTGATATGCTTTTAGTCATCAAATCACCGATATATCGAATCAATATAGTTGACCAATATAGTTTAACCACTTTGTATTTAAGAATTGCGGAAAGTTGCAAAGTACAACTTATAGGTAGGAGATCGAGATAAGAAAAAGTCCTTTCCCCGATCTTCAGTGATAGGGGGAGACTTTAAGTCACTGTGACTTCTCCTTATAAATAATTTTCTAAATGCTTCTGTGACTACAATTATGCTTTTTTCACTCTTTACCGGCTAAATGCATTAAATAAAATGTGGGGCTATATAGACTATAAGTATGGATTCGAACTATAGCCCCAGAAAGTTTGTCACAATAGCGTCCTTACTGTCGTCCTATTTGTTGTCATCTATTATATTCTTTTT
>CAZVYP010000005.1:0-46357 GCA_964631075.1 uncultured Methanocellales archaeon | reverse complement strand
CTAACACCGAAAGTCTTTTCAATATGAAGTTGAAATAAGTCTAAAGTCGTTTTTGAGGTATAGTTATGGCTGCAAATTCAGATGCTGTGATCAAGCAGTGCGTCGAGGTGCTTGGAAGGATAATTGAAGACGATTCAGTGCCCAGGAATATCCGCCGCGGTGCAGATGAGGTAAAAAACAAGCTGTTATATGGCAAGGAGAAACCCGCGATCAGAGCGGCTTATGCAATTTCCATTCTGGATGAAATCGGCAGCGACCCCAATATCCCGCTTCATGCGCGAACACTGATCTGGAACGTTGCAAGCCAGCTTGAAACGATCTCTGTGGACGTTTAAGCCAGGCTTTTTTCTAGCAGCGAAATGCGTTTTTTCATTTCCTCTATGATCTTCGAGTTATCCTTGAATACGATTTTCCCCCCGCAGTTGAGGCAAATGAAGTTCTGTTTTGCTGCGATATCAAACAGAAATTTCCCGCATGGCGGGTCTCGCTCGCAGATGTAGAAAACATTTGATTCTTCAAATTCGAGGTAGCGCCTTAGATTTCTCAGGAGCTTTTTCTTTTCATCCTCAAGCACAAAGTCGATGTTGGATATATCCAGAATCCAGAGATATGTAAGCCAGCCACTTTCTTTATCTCTCACCCTGCGATATTTAGCCAGGCGGTTTTCGTAGAGAATGTATAGAGTCCTTCTGACTACATTCAGGCTCACGCCTGTGATCTCAGCTATCTTTTCATCAGTAACCTCGTCCCTGGGCATTTTTTCAACTACCACCAGCCCTTCTTCACCTACAAGCTGCTTTATGTACGCTCGAATTATTGGATCTTTAACTGCAACCAAGTTTTTTCCCACCATTCACCAATTACTAGCTTTTAAATCATTTAAGCTTGATGGATGATTTTATTTTCGATGCGTTCAATCTTGCCATATCAACAGCCTTTTTCCTTGTTTTTCCCCAGCCAAGAGCGGTTGCAACTGGCTCACCCTTGATTATCTCCCTTCCTATCCGCGGTATGTCGGCTATGCCTTTTTTATCAAGACTCATTTTTATCCTGAAGCTTACTGGTGCATAAACTATCATTTTTGCTGCATATTGTCTTGTTTCTGGTTTTTCTATCAGCTCTCCCTCGCAGGCTTTTACGTGCACCGCGAATAAATTAATTCCAGTGGCAAGCTCCACTGTGTCCAGGCTGCCCTGAAAACGCGGGTTGACCTCGATCAAATAAACACTGTCTCCGGCAATAACAAAGTCAATGCCGTTTGAGCCTTTTAATCCCAGCTCGAGCACCAGATTTTCTGCGGTTTGCTTCATCATCTCTTCAAATTTTGTTTTTAAAGGCGTTATATTGCCGCAGTACCCAAAGGGATTTCTCTGGTTGAGCCATTTTTTCCCAAGCAGCTGCTCATTCACAGCTACTGCAAGTGCTTTCTTCCCGGTTGATAGCACGGAAACACTCGCATGCTTACCTTCAATGTATTCCTGAATCAGCATATTTTTAAGTCGATTACGCGGTGGCAAATCTTCTTCTTTTTTGGCAAGGATATTCAGATAGCCTCCACCGCCGACTTTTGGCTTCACCACTGCCGGAAATTGAATTTTATCCGGAGAAAAAACCCTCGGAGCTTTTATGCCGAGCTCGCTCAGCTTTTTCACAAGCCATGCTTTGTTTGAAACATGTTTTGTTATGGATGAGGGATTGCCGAGGATTTTATCACTTTCAATTCCAAGATCAAAGCACTCGAACCCCGAACCAGTTACTACCGCGTTGAAATGGAACTTTTTAATTGCTCTTCTAACGATTTCCTCCGAAGGCCGTCCTTTAAATATTAAACTCCCGCTGGTGCATCTTTCCAGGTCGACATCTCTGAAGCCATCAACCGAATAAACAGTGTACCCCGCACGATATGCCGAGCAGGCTATGGGTCTTGAGTTGCACCCTATTATCAGCACTTTTCTGCTACTTGTCGAGCACTTTTTTTCCTTTTTCTGCTGGAACAATCTCTAAATCCCCGCCTTTGAATTTCTTTTTAAGCTCCCTTCCTTTCTGCGCTCGATCCAGAAATACTGCAAGCGCCGCGACTTCTGAGTGAGGCTGATTTCCGATTGCAATATTGTAATCCGCGAGATCAAAAACCTCACTGGGTACTTTCTCTGCGCCAACGATCACCATCAGCTTGCTTCTTAAATCTAATTTTTTAACTGCGTACGGAAGATTTATGCCGTACATCGTTAAGTGCACAGCTACTCCGCCATTTTTTTTCCACTCCACAATCGCGCGCTTCCAGCTCGGCTCGCTCCTGATCCAGAAATCTCCGCCCCAGCGCTTTGCCACCTTTTCCACGCTTTCAATTATCTTTGCATCTTTCGAAGCGAGCAGCATTCCACTTGCTCCGAAGGCTCTTGCCGTTAGAGCGACATGAGTTGTAACTCTCTGATCTCTCTGCGGTCTGTGACCTATGCGGAGTACAACTATTTCCATCGAACTGGAATTGGGCGCTATGTTAAAAAGGTTTATTATTTCTGATGTTACTGGATAATTATGCTCCCACTATGATCGACTCTTACGAATTTGGAAAGATCGTGATAGACGGCAGACAGTACAGCTCGGATCTCATCATTTTTCCGGATCATGTAAAGGAAAACTGGTGGAGAAAGTCGGGTCACGATGTGCTTGCGGAGGATCTGGGAGAAGCAATTGCGGCAAAACCGGAGATCATAATAATCGGCACTGGTAAATACGGAAGAGCAAGAGTGCCGGAGGAGACCCGCAGGCATCTGGAATCGCTGGGAATAAAGCTGATCGTTGAAAGCACCGACAGAGCTGTCAGCACCTACAATAAGCTCTCGCGAGTGAAGAAGGTTATAGCTGCGCTGCATTTAACGTGTTAATGGAAAGTTTTAAATACTTTTAGTAAAGTATTATTTACATATAGTAAAGTATAATTTACAAAAAGAGGCTGAAAATGAACAGAGAGCAATCATATAAAATAATGCGCATCACAATCGGCATTCTCCTCGTATTCGGCATGCTGGTTGCAATTTCATTGCGCAATCCGATTGCCGCAGCGGTAATATTCCTCATCGGGCTGCTTCTCCTCAAGCTTCTTGGAGATAGATACAGAGACCTTGTGCTCAAAGACGAGCGAACCCTGAGAATCGGGGAAAAAGCACTGAGTCGTGCTTTTGTAATTTACGCGGTGGGCATAGGCATTGCTACTATTGCAATAGTGTTCATGGAGCCCTTAAATCTGGAAATCATCAATCAAATCAAGCCTTTGATCAACCAGCTTTCTTATGCAATCTTTCCGTTGTTCGTTCTTTTCTATTTGCTTTACTTCTATTATCAGAGGAAAATGTAGGGGATGAAAAGAGTGAGGAACAAGCTCAAGGTCTTCAGGGCGATGCACGACATGACCCAAGAAGACCTTGCTCAAAAAGTAAAGGTGACGAGGCAGACCATAAATGCGATCGAAACAGAGAAATACGATCCCTCGCTTGAGCTTGCCTTCAAGCTTGCGAAGCTGTTCGGAGTGAAAATTGAGGAGATTTTTGTATACTATGAGACGATCGACGCATAACACCAAAAATATACGAAATTTACTTGCATAACTTATTTAGCGAATTAAAATCTAAAATCTTCAGTGCCTACTTGGGTGGTGCAAAGATTTGACCGAGCAATTCAGTAACGAAGAAATCATAGAGCGCAAGCTGGCAGATAAGGAGCTGAGCGATATCCTTGAGGAATTACGCCGCAGCCAGGCGGAAGTTCTGGCGCTGCTGGAAAGCTCGCGCGCGGCTCTTGAACATCGTGAATTTAAGGATGCAGTGCAGCCCATATTTAATTACTGCAAAAATTTTATTGGAGCCGCTGTCGTTCATTTTTAAACGATTGACATAGTTTGAAGCATAATTATAGCACGCAGGATGCGAGAAAAATCCAATTAACTCCCTATTTGTACACTCAGTGCTGGGATAGATCTCCATCCCTCACGATAGCGCCATCCACGAGTCTGATAATTCTATCGGCTTTCTTCGCCAGTTCCGGGTTATGGGTCACGATAATAAACGTTTCCTTTCTCTCTTTATTCAGGCGCCTCAGCAGCTCGTATACGGCATCGCTGGTTTTCGTGTCAAGGTTGCCAGTTGGCTCGTCTCCGATTACAATCGTGGGGTTGTTTGCCAGTGCTCTTGCAACTGCCACGCGCTGGTTCTCACCACCTGAGAGCTGGTTGGATCTATGGTTCATTCTCTCTTTCAATCCCATCAGATCAAGCAGCTCTTTTGCTATTTTCTCCGATTCGACTTTGCTTTTCCTTGCCATAAGCACCGGCATCATCACGTTTTCCAGTGCTGTAAAATCTGGCAGCAGGTGGTGGTACTGGAAGATAAAACCGAGCTCGCGATTTCTGATGCGAGCCCGCTCTTCAGGAGAGATATTAATGACATCCACTCCCTCAATATATATTTCTCCGGATGTGGGCTTATCCAGCAACCCGATTAAGTTTAGAAGAGAGCTCTTGCCCGAACCCGATGGACCGACGATTGCCACGAACTCTCCGTGATTTATCGCGAGATCCACGTCCTTCAACGCCTGGTGTCCAATACCATCGCGGTATATTTTGTTCACTTTTCTCAGCTCAACTGCTATGTCAGACAACTCTTATCGCCTCCACCGGATCAAGCTTGCTTGCCTGCCACGCAGGGTAAACAGCGGCGACAATGCTCATCAACAGCGCGAATACACCTGCGGTCAAAAAGCTGTCAATATTTATTTCAATTGGCATCGAGGTCATTCCAAAGTAGATTTCCTCTGGAATTGATATGGGGTACCATTGAATCAATAGCTCAATAATATATGCCGCTATGCTTCCGATTGCTATGCCTATTGCGCCGAAGATCACGCTCTGTATAAGAAATATGAGCGCTATGCTTCGCCTCGTGGCACCCATTGCCATCAGCATGCCTATCTCCCGAATCTTTCCCGAAACTATCATTATCAGCAGATTTGCTATTCCAAAGCCGGATATAACGAACACCAGTGCGTAGAAGATCCAGATGAATTTGCCCTGCGTATTTAGAAGCTCCAGCAGGTAGGAGGAAGCTTCGATCCAGCTTGTGACCTTATAGTCATTGCTCTTCCTGATCTGGGAGGCTATTTCCTCTGCTCGGTAAATGTCATCGACTTTGACCACGATTTCGTTAGCAACGTCACTTGCTCCATAGAAATTCTGAGCCGTGTAAAGAGAAGTATATACCAATGTTTCGTCCTTTGCTGTGCCGGTATGGAATATTCCGATAACACGCACACTCTTGCTTTTCTCAGGATAAGAAAGAGAGGCTGTGTCTCCTGTTTTAAGCTCGAGCTTTCTTGCCAGCTTATCTCCGATTATGATTATATTCGCGCTATGGGCCAGAGTTACAAGATTTCCCTCGACCATCTGCGCCGAGAGACCAAGCACTCTGTCCTCGCTCTCAGGATCTATTCCCACAAAACTGATTCCTGCGCTTTTATCTTTATACTCGATGGCCGCTTCGCCTTTAAACCTTGGAGATACCCCCTCTACGTGGTTTAAACCAACGGTGTAAGTGACTAGGGTCTTATAGAGATATATGTAGTCCTCGTTCTCTTTTGGCTCAATCACAACGTGCGGATTTTTTTCAACTGTTTTCTTTATAAATTCCTTCTGAACGCCGCTCAGCAAGGCTACTGTTGTGCTGATCAGTATAACGGTTAGAGCTATGGCTATTATTGTGAAGGAAGTTTGCCTTCCCCTTGCTTTAACGTGTCTCGCAGCTATTCTGAGTTCGTACATCTCCGATCTCCTATATGCTCCTGATTGCTTCAACAGGATCCAGATTCGCAGCTTTAGAAGCAGGATAGTGCCCTGCTATTAAATTTATGAAGAAGGTGAGCAGCACGAAAATCACTATGTCGGATAGATTTAGGATAACCGGTAAGGTTGAGATTTTATAGGTGCCGATTGACATATCATATCCAAGGGGGTATTCCCCTATGCTCTTTGCAATCATGTATCCCAGCGTGGAGCCCACGATTGCGCCGAGTAGACCGAGCAGGCCGCTTTCCAACAGGAAAATCTTTTTTATAGATCCCTTCGAGGCACCCATTGCCATTAAAATGCCGATCTCGCTCGTTTTCTCAGCTACTGCCATGATAACAGTTGTGATTATGCCCACGCAGGCAACGAGAAGTATAAGCCCCAAGTATATAACGTTCTGTGCGTTTTCCATGGAGAGCGATTGCATTATCTCGGGATTGGTTTCCATCCAGCTTTTAGCCTGTAAATCGGTTTCGGTTGCGATTTTTGTAGCAATTGCTCTCGCCATATGCGGATCTTTGATTCTTATTAGAAGGCTGTTCACCACATCTCCCTCGCCAAGGAAGCGCTGCGCGGTCTCAAGCGAGGTGTAGGTAAGAGTTTCGTCGAAAGGCGTGCCGGTGTCTATTATGCCCACGATTTTAAGGCTAAGAGGATTCGCACCAGGAAATGATACCGAGATGCTATCTCCCGGCTCGGCGTGAAGCAGCTCGGCGAGCTTATCACCTATGATAATGGAATTTGGAGTGAGAGCCAGAGACTCAAGGTCTCCATCTGATATGCTCCCGCTTATGCGCATCACTTTATCTTCTCTCTCATGGTCTATCCCTTGAAGCAAAGCGGTTTTTATGTAGCTCTCGTGCTTGAAATGTGCCTGCAGGCTCAAGCGTGGTGATACTGCACGGACTTCGTCTAAAGATTCTATCTTTTCGGTGAGGCTGCTGTAGAAATATATATATCGCTCTTTTTCACGTGGCTGAACCGTGACATGAGGAAGGTTATCCACTGTTTTGTTTAAAAGCAAGTCGTTGTAGCCGTTCATCAGTGATTGCGAGATCACAAGTATGGTGATTGCAATTGCAACTGCGCCTGTGGAAAGAAGCGTTTGCCGTCGCCTTGCTTTAATGTGCCTCAATGCTATGAACAGCTCGAACCTCATTCACTCATTCACCCCATCTCCCCCTAACAGCAAGATATCCTGAAAAAATGGCCAGCAGCACAAGCGGCAGCTCTATTGCAGTTGATTGCTTCGTCGGAGCTGGAGTTGGCTTGCTGATAACAGGTTCGACCTCAATTACTTTATCATACAGGTCCAGCACATCTCCATCGTTGCCGAATAGCTTGACTTTCACTTCGTATTTGCCAGCGCTGAGTTGCTGCCTCCACATGGCTTCAACGGTTTTTTCTTCATCCAGCAATAGCGAGGGAGAGGGCTTCTGGATATCTTCAATGGTTGTTCCGTCTTTTATTACCGCGAAACCAAGCTTGCCCTGCAGTGGCACCTGTGATCTGCCCTCGATCGTTGCGCTCACCCCGCTTTTATCCGCGTAGACATCTGTGATAGCCGCGTTGTCCCGCGCTATAAACCACCTTGTGTAGGCAATAGTGAATTGCTCTGGTTTGTAGAGGTGCAGCTTCACCCTTGCCGCGTACACTCTGTTGTTCTCGAGGATTATCTTCCATTCTTTATCCAGACTGATCGCCTGCGTGAATGCGAGGTTTTTCTCGTTCACGCTATAAATCGAACTGTTAGCCAAAAATAGATAATAATCTACATCCGCCATCACAGGCTCAAAGGGTAGGATTAAAACGCTCACACCCGTTGAGTCCGCGAGAATGTCTGAAACCGTCAATCTTGGCAGTGCGCCGTGTCCATATGTGAAGTTAAAAGAGGCGCTGTCTAAAACTGCGTTGCTGTTTTTCGTTCTTAGCGCCATCTTCGCGACATGAACACCTTCTTCTTTTGAAGCGTTCCATGTTATGAAGTATGTATAATATTTGCTGGCTTCTATCGCATCGATTTCTATGCTTTTTGAGTCGATGGTTATGGGTTTGTTTTCCTGTGAGTCTGTAAGTCTACCTTTATATTGCAGCTCGAAGGTGAGAATCAAGTTTTTTGCTTCACTCTGTCCCTGAATCGTAACGTCGCATCCTTCTATGTTCGAGTAAAAGTCGGTGATTTTAGCCTGAGCGGTTGCAGGGCTTGCGGTTAATGCCAGTATTAAGAGAGCAAATATCAAACTTTTCATAAATTTCGAATATATCGTATGTACGAAAAGTTTAATAAGGTTTGCGGTTAATTATAGCGTTAAATGAGCGCAGAAAATGAAGCCGTAAAGGAAGTCATTGATGCAATGGCAAGGGTTGCGGAGATATATGGATTCAGCAGCGCAGCAGGGATACTCTACGGCAATCTCTACTTCTCAGAAAAACCCCTTTCCCTTGATGATCTGGTAAGAGCCACGGGCTACAGCAAGTCGACCGTGAGTCTGAGCATGCATGCGCTTGAGCACTGGAGAATCGTAAAAAAATATCGAGTGCCCGGAGACCGTAAGATGTACTATGCAGCTGAGATGGACGTCGCCACCGTGGCAAGAGAGTTCATAGAGAACAATCTCAAAAGGGACACAGAAATAATGGTTGAAGCCCTCGCCAGAGCAAAGCGCCACATCGGGAAGAAAGGCGCATCCAGATCTGTTATTAAGAAAATTGAGGAGCTTGAGAAGCATTACGAGCTGCACAATATCTTCATCGAACGATTTATGGATCTTTTCTCGAAGCTGCCTCCAGAGAAGATCGAGCAAATGCTGCTCGAATTTACAAAAGAAGGCGAGCAATGACTCGAACTAATTGTAGAATTTTTTGGAGCTGGCAAGTGAAAACAGGCTAAGTGCCTTTCATCAGCTCTTCTGGTGTTTTTGTCTTTTCGTATGGGAAGTGCTGTTTGTTCTCTGTAACCAGTGTTGCATTCAGGGTCTTCGCAGTGCCCAGAATTGCATAGTCAGCGGCGTGGTCGCTGAAATCCCATCTGCCTATGGCTGATCCTGCAGCATTACGTGCGGAATCATAATCGAATGCCACAACTTTTATTCCAAGTGCCCTTAAAACCGAGATCGTGTATCCATCCGGCATTCCTTTTTTTAGGTGATGGTAAATCAGCTCCATTGCTGAAATCGAGGATGTGCAAACCTCCTCCTTCTGATCTTTTATCCACTCCAGAAAACGTCTGTTATTGAAAACGTTAGTATCAAGCAGCATCATTTGATTTCAAGCCTCTTCTCCCGTTTTTTGAAACCTTCCCTGAATTCCTCTATTGAAGCTGCCAGATCCACTGTGTTTTCTTCCCATTTATCGAGCGCCTGCTCGAGTGTCATTATCACAAGCTGTCCTTTTTCATTCTCGAAGGAGACCAGCTTATCCCCTACTTTGACTTTGTGTCTCTTTCGCCAGTCCTCCGGAATCGTGATTTGGAATCTTCTCGTCACATTCCTATACATAATAAATTTTCCTACAATTTAATTATATTCATATCTATAAATCTTTTTTCCTATTTATGAACTTACTTTGAACAAAAAAATAGAAAAAATTCTAAAGCTTCACCAGCTCCGCATCCTTCACTCCGTCCACATCGAGGAACTGCTTCAATATGTCGTCGGGTATGGAACTGTCCACCGCAAGGACCATTACTGCCTGTCCGCCCGGGGACGCTCGTCCGACTATCATGCCTGCGATGTTGATGTTGTTTTTGCCCAGCAGCGTGCCGATTTTGCCTATGGTGCCGGGTTTGTCTATATGGTTTGAGATTACCATGTAGCCAGATGGTACCGCATCCACGCGATATTTGTCTATGAGCACTATGCGTGCGTCCTGCTTGCCGAAGATGGTGCCGGCCGCTCTTCTCTGGTCGATATCTGACTTCGCAGTTACGGAAATCAGGTTTGCGAAGTCCTCTGCTCGGGAGCTTTTGCTCTCGAAGACTGTTATTCCTCTGTTCTTTGCGACTTTCATTGCGTTTACGAATGTCACCGGAGCTGAGAGCACTGGTTCGAGCATTCCCTTCATGATTGCTATGGTCAGGAACTTGGTGTCCTGCTCGGCGATTTCTCCACTGTAAGAGATCTCTACCTGATTGACGTGACCTTTCACGAGCTGTGCGAGGAACTTGCCGATTTTTTCTGCCAGTGGTAAATAAGGCCTTATTGCTTCCATTACTTCAGGCCCGACTGCTGGCGCGTTTACTGCATTCTTAACCACCTCGCCTCTCAGCGCATTCAAAACCTGCTCTGCCACGCCTATTGCTACGTTGACCTGTGCCTCTGCGGTTGAAGCTCCAAGGTGGGGTGTTACCACTATGTTGTCGAGTGTTAGGAGTGGTGAGTTGGTTGGTGGCTCTTTCACGAACACATCCAGCGCAGCTCCCGCCACTTTTCCACTTTTGAGTGCTTCGTGCAGCGCTTCTTCGTTGATTATTCCGCCGCGGGCGCAGTTAATCAATCTGACGCTTTTTTTCATTTTCTCGAGTTCCTTTGCGCCTATCAGGTTTTGGGTTTCCTTTGTAAGCGGGGTGTGCACCGTTATGAAGTCTGAGTTTATGACTATCTCATCTACGGTTGAGAGCTTTACTCCGAGGTTTTTGGCTTTTTCTTCGGAGATGTACGGATCGTAGGCGAGGATTCGCATGCCGAATGACTGGCAGCGCTTCGCAACTTCCGTTCCAATCCTCCCCAGCCCTATTATTCCGAGTACTTTGTCGTAGAGCTCCACTCCCATGAACTTGCCTTTTTCCCACTTATTCCCCTTCAGGGAGGCATTTGCCTGCGGGATTTTTCTTGACATGGACATCATCATCGCAATGGTGTGCTCCGCCGCCGCAATCGTGTTGCCCTCCGGAGCATTTAAAACTACTATGCCTCTCTCGGTGGCTGCAGCCACGTCGATGTTGTCCACGCCGACTCCGGCGCGTCCAATTACTTTCAGGCGCTCCCCAGCTTCAATTACCTCCCGAGTTACCTGAGTTGCGCTTCTCACCACAAGAGCGTCGTATTCCTTTATTTTCTGCAACAGCTCTTCTTTCGACAACTTCGTTAAAACGTCTACTTCTGCCCCGCTTTTCAAAATCTTTATTCCCTCTTCAGCGAGTGAATCGCTGACTAATATTTTCACAGTGGATCCCTCTCTCGTTTTTACTTCGTGCTTTCTTCTTATATCTATTTCGACTTTACAAGCCCAAAAGCAGTTAATGCTTTCCAAAAATTTAAATGTTTTAAAATGACATTAAGTATTCACAGGGGATTTCCATATGGTGGTTAAAAGAGTGATCTTATCGTTGTAGTGAGGGGTGAAGAAATGGTACAGAAAAATCAAAAACTTTTGCTGTGGTTTGAGGAATTGACAAAGGAAGACATACCATTGGCAGGGGGGAAGAATGCTAATCTGGGTGAGCTGACGAAAGCCGGAATACCGGTTCCACCGGGATTTGCCATTACAGCATATGCATTCAAAAAATACATAGAGGAAACGAATATCGCTAGCAAGATCTACGAGACAATTGAAGATACCATAACTGACGAAAACGACCCGAAGCTTTACGAAGAAGCCTCGAAAAAAGTCAGGAAACTGGTTGAATCAACACCGATGCCCAGGGAGATTGAGAAGGTAATAAAAGATGAATATGCCAGACTCAGCGAGAGGACCAAGCAGGCTGAGGCATTCGTAGCAGTTCGTTCTAGCGCAACAGCCGAGGACCTGGCCGATGCTTCTTTCGCCGGTCAGCAGGAGACCTTTCTCAACGTCAAAGGGCCCAAAGAACTTATTGAAAAAACTATTAAATGCTGGTCAAGCTTGTTCACGCCCCGAGCAATCTACTACCGGGTGCAGAAGGGCTTCAAACATGAAGATGTGCTGATCAGCGTCGGAGTTCAAAAGATGGTTAACTCTAAAGCTGCGGGAGTTGCCTTTACAATAAACCCAGTTACCGGGGACAGGTCTCAGATGATGATAGAAGGCAACTGGGGACTTGGCGAGTCGGTTGTTTCAGGAGCTGTAACACCGGATGATTATTTAGTTGACAAGGAAACCCTGAAAGTAATCCACCGGAATATTGCCAAGAAGACGATTGAGTATATCAGAGATCCGAAAACAGGCAGGACGATCCACGCAGAGGTGCCTGCCGATAGGCAGGATAAAGCTTGTTTAACAGAAAAGGAACTCCAGCGGATCGCGCAGCTCTGCAAAACCATAGAAGCTCATTACGGAAAAACACAGGACATCGAATGGGCTATTGATCGTGACTTGTCTTTCCCGGAGAACATATTTATAGTTCAATCCAGACCGGAGACTGTCTGGAGTTTAAAGGCAATGCCTGAGAAGGAGAGAGTAGAAATGAAAACTACCGAAAGAACTGTTGCAATAAAAGGTTTACCTGCCAGTCCGGGGATATATGCGGGAAAGGCGATAGTGGCAGTAACAACAGAGGATGCCCATAACGTCAAAAAAGGAGACATACTTGTCACCAAGATGACCAACCCTGACTGGGTGCCATACATGCGTATAGCTGGAGCTATTGTTACAAACGACGGTGGAATGACATGCCACGCAGCAATCGTCTCACGAGAACTTGGAATACCGTGTATAGTGGGTACAGGCAAGGCAACTGAAGTTTTGAAGAGCAACCAGTCATACACTGTGGATGCGAAGACTGGCGTTGTATATGAAGGGATAATTGAGGAGGCGAAGCCTGCCGAGAAACTGGCTGTTGCAGGGATGCCCACGATGGTTGAGTCATTCCCTGTTACAGGGACCAAGATTTTAATGAACTTGGGTGTGCCTGAGAAGAGCGAGGACTACAAAGACCTGCCATTTGACGGTATTGGACTCATGCGCGTTGAGTTCATTATGGCCTCTTACATAGCCGAACATCCCAACTACCTGATTGAGATGGGGCATGCGCAGAAGTTCACAGATAAGATGGCTGATGGAATCGCCCAGGTTGCCAGAGCCATACACCCGCGACCTGTTGTGGTGCGATTGTCCGACTTCAAAACCAATGAATATCGGCAGTTAAAAGGCGGGGAAAAATTTGAGCCACACGAAGAAAACCCGATGATGGGCTGGAGAGGTGTGAGCAGATACATAAGCAAGCAGTACCGCGAGGCATTCAAACTGGAATGCAAGGCAATCAAAAAGGTAAGAGTTGAATGGAAACTTGGCAACGTCTGGATCATGCTGCCATTCGTTCGCACCGTGTGGGAGCTAAAAGAATGTCTCAGCATTTTAAAGGAAGAAGGACTTGAAAGAGGCAGGGACTTCAAGGTATGGCTTATGGCAGAAGTACCGAGCATAATATTCATGGCAGACGAATTTTCACATTACTGCGACGGATTCAGCATAGGAAGCAACGATCTGACCCAGCTAGTCCTTGGAACCGATCGTGATAGCCAGATACTGCCGTCGATTGACAGCAGATACTTCGACGAGCGAGACCCTGCTGTTAAGCGCGCTATCGCACACCTGATAAAAGTAGCCCACAAATACGGAGTTACAGTCAGCATCTGCGGACAGGCACCCTCGGTCTACCCTGAGTTCACAGAGTTCCTTGTGCGCTGCGGGATAGACAGCGTGAGCGTCAATCACGATGTGGTCAAGCAGACCAGGAAACTTGTTGCGAGCATAGAGCAAAAAGTATTGCTCGAGCGCATGGCCGAATTACAGAAGCAAGCCAGAGGCAATAAAATCGAAAAAAATGTAGCTGACGATAAGGATTTCACCGTTGAATAGTGAGGCACCATTTTTTCTTTTTTAATATCATTTTATTTTATGATTTTCGACGAAAAATATAATTTCGTGTTACAATATATGCAACACTTGGGATTCACTTTGTATGTTCCTGAAGGGCTGAATGAATTTGCGCGTAGCATTGCGGGGGAAATAGTATTTTCAGATAGCCCCGGTAGCACAGTTCAGAGCCATCGCAAGCGATACGGCATAACGCAGAAAGAAATGGGCAAAATCCTGGGAGTCAGAAGAGAGACTGTTTCGCGGATAGAAAATGGCAAAATGAACCTCACCTTCACATTCCTGCAGAACTTCACCATGGTAATAGCAATCGCAGAGGCGATAAAAGTCAATCGCACCAGGCAAAGAGAAGTCGACTATCCATTGACGGAGAGCATATCAAAAGAAATAAGGCTACCCCGCGAAAGACTTGATCTGATCCCGGAAAGATAACCCGCGCAGGACTGCCGATCTCTGCTATAATAGCTTCAGCAAATGATTTAAACAGGAAGTTTAATTCCTATATTGCTGGCAAGCAGGTGTTGATGAGCACTTGGATGAAAATGGAGCAGGCAAGCAGGATATATTTGAATACCTCAAAACCACACGAGCGGGAGATAAGCGCTACTCCAGAGTACTCTGCTCAATGTGCACTCCACCTCATCCGATTGCAGTAAAGGCACATCAGCTCTTTATCGAAACCAATCTGGGCGACCCTGGTTTATTCCAGGGCACAGCAATGCTGGAGAAAAAGCTCATCGAAATGCTTGGCTCACTTCTCGGAAAAAGCGATGCCCGCGGTTACATCACCACAGGCGGAACGGAATCAAATATTCAGGCGCTGAGAGCATTTCGGAATCTATCGAAGCAAAAAAATCCAAACGTAGTGGTGCCAAATTCAGCGCATTTCTCCTTCGACAAAGCAGCCAACCTGCTGAACATAGAAATCAGAAAAGCACCGCTGGACAGCAAATTCCGCGCGGACTTAGAAGCGATGAAAAAACTCACAGACAGAAATACCATTGCAATCGTAGGAGTCGCTGGCACAACGGAGTTCGGGCAAATAGACCCGGTTAAAGAACTATCAGAGTTCGCACTTGAGAAAGATCTGTTTCTGCACATCGACGCTGCTTTCGGCGGACTGGTAATACCATTTCTCGAGGAGCACTACGACTTCGACTTCTCAGTCGATGGTGTCACTTCGATAACCGTAGACCCCCATAAAATGGGGATGAGCACAATACCGAGCGGCTGCCTGCTTTTCAGAGACGAAGAGACCCTGAGAGCCCTGGAAATCGCGACGCCATACATGCTTGCGAAGAAGCAGCACTCTCTGACCGGAACCAGAACAGGCGCGACAGTTGCAAGCGCATTCGCAGTGCTCAAGCTCCTTGGAAAAAAAGGAATGCGAGCTACTGTACGGCGATGCATGGCATCAACGCGCAGATTTACCGAAGAGATCTCGCGCTTCAAGTCAAACAGAAAATATGCAGCGAGACCCTTAATTGAGCCGATGACGAATCTGGTGGTATTGAAGGTGCCCAACATCGGCGGTGCAGTGCAGAGACTCTACAGCATGAACTGGTATGTATCAGTAACAAGAGAGCCCGTAGGCATGCGCCTCGTAATAATGCCACACGTCACAGATGAAATCCTCAACGAATTCACCGGAGACCTGAAAACAGTGCTGAGGGACCTCTGCCACGAGCGGAAGCGCTGGAAGTAGAATCACTATGGAATCCACCTTTGACTACGACCTCCATTTTATAGTGAGCGAGATAAAAAGCCGAGAGGCAAAGGCGGTTGGCCTTCAATTCCCGGAGGGATTAAAGAGAGCCGGAATAGAGCTGGCGAAGCAAATAGAAGAAAAAACAGGAGCGATAGTATTTCTCTCCGGCAACCCCTGCTACGGCGCCTGCGACATCGACGAAGACCTGAAGCACTTCGCAGATGTATTAATACACTTCGGACACGCATCACTCGGCAGAGACGACCCGAAGATAATATATATAGAAGCAAAGGCGAAGCTCGACATAACACCGGTAGTCAAAAAAGCCCTCCCGCTGCTGAAGGGCAAAAAAATAGGGCTCATCACCACCGTGCAGCATGCGCACAGGCTGAAAGAGGCAAAAGAGCTGCTGAAGGAAAAAGGTAAAGAAGCGATCATAGCAAAGGGAGACACAAGAATAAAATTTCCAGGCCAATTGCTCGGCTGCAACTTCAGCGCCGCCGCTAGAGATGCTGACGAGTACCTGTACATCGGAAGCGGAGTGTTCCATCCCCTTGGAGTGGCGCTCTCAAGCGGCAAACGAGTCATAGCCGCAGATCCCTTCTCAGGAGAAATACAGGAAGTCAAAACCGAGAAAATAATCAAGCAACGATACGCAGCTATTGCACGCGCACTCAACGCCAGAACATTCGGCATAATTATCGGCACAAAAGCAGGACAGCGAAGAATGGAACTCGCAAAGGAGCTGAGGCAAAAAGCTGAGCAAAAAGGCAAAGAAGCTTTCCTGATAATGCTCGACGAAGTAACACCCGAGGCGCTGCTCTCTTTTAAAGCCGATGCATTCGTCAACACCGCCTGCCCGAGGATAGCAATAGATGATGCCGCGAGATACAAAGTACCCCTGCTCACTCCGATTGAGTTTGAGATAGCACTGGGGGCGAGGAAGTGGGAGGAGTATAAGTTTGATGAGATAGGGGGATAGTAAGGATTATAAGTCACTAAAACTTGGATTATTACGATGTATCGTCAAACTCACGGAGCTCTTATTTTGAACAAAGAGCTATTTATCCAGACTTTGAAGGAAATTGATGCATTAAATGAGCTTAGTTCTCTTAAGGATAAAACTGCTGAGATGAGAAATATTATCACTTATCCCCAGAACGATCAAGAGGGTGTTTTAAATATTGATGCCAACGGGGATACTGTTTCTCTACGAAGAGATGTTTTGCTTTCCGAGTTAGATCAGATTCTGGAGTCTCAGACAATTGAAAGAGCGAAGTATTACCTTTCAAGATTGATGAAGGGTGTTCAGCAGATAAAAACAGGAAAAATCAATGATTTAAATCTTCGCAGATGGAAGGAATACGATGAAATCATTACTGATAGCCTCTGGGTACTGGATAGGAGAGATACCTCCGGGGCTCATCTCGCCTGGTACTGGGGTAATTTTATTCCACAAATTCCTAATCAAATGATGCTGCGTTATACCATGAAGGGTGACTGGGTTTTGGATCCTTTTGTGGGAAGTGGAACTACGCTGATTGAGTGTCGAAGGCTCGGGAGAAATGGTATTGGAATAGAATTGAGTCCTGATGTTGCCAAGAAAGCCACAGAGTTAATTGATGAGGAAGAAAATAAAGCCAGTGTAGTCACTGAGGTAATTACTGGCGACAGCAGAAAAGTAGATATAAAGTCAATTCTGGATCGCTACAATGTAAATCAGGTGCAGCTTCTTATTATGCATCCACCTTATCACGATATTATCAAGTTTTCAGATGATGATAAAGATCTTTCTAATGCGAAAAATACTGAGGATTTTTTAAAGATGTTCGGCGAAGTTGTTGACAACGCAACTCCCTATTTAGAGAAAGGGCGATACTTTGCTCTTGTTATCGGTGATAAGTATTCCAGGGGCGAATGGATACCTTTGGGTTTTTATTGTATGAATGAAGTACTAAAAAGGGAATATTTATTGAAGAGTATGATTGTTAAAAACTTTGAAGAAACCAAAGGTAAGAGAAATCAAAAGGAGCTCTGGCGATATCGAGCTTTAGTTGGCGGTTTTTACATTTTTAAACACGAATTCATCATGCTTTTCAAGAAAAAATAAAGAAGGTTAATTTTGAGTTCGTAATGTTTTCTAAAAAAATTGGCTACCTTCCTTTATATCTTTTGCAATATCGCAAAAACTCCACAAACGAAACTGCCGCCGGATGAGCGTGCATGTAGCTTGCCATCGTGTTATGCTCAATCAAACCATCCATGCATTCAGCTATACCTTTCCCGCGTTTCAATTTATAAACAAATCCCGCGTCCCTGTCACACTCCGTTACTGAATAATGGAACTCATGCCCCCTTATTGTTCTGCCTTTTTTCGCAAGCGGCATGTCATGTAAAACCTGCGCTTCCGTATAGTCCAGCGCCTGAAGTTTAGAGGTCATCTTTGAGCTTGCATTGAGTATGCCTGCCATCCTGTAAGTTCTTTCAGTTTCAAGGCTTTCACTCAGATAAAGTAAAGCACCGCACTCGCCATAAATCGGCATCCCGTCTTCTGCGGCCTTCTTTATCTGCCCTCGAGTTTTAGAAGCCTCAAGCTCCCTGGCATAGAGCTCAGGATAGCCACCTCCGAGATAAACGCCATCTGCACTTGGTAGCTCATCCTTCATGGGGCTGAAAAAAACAAGTTGTGCTCCCAGCTTTTTAAGAGCATCGAATGAATCACGGTAATAGAAGCAAAAAGCGCTGTCAAGGGCAATGGCTATTCTCAGGTTAAAAATTTCTTCAGGCTCATTCAATTCGATTTCCGGAGGTGTAAACTCGTTTGCAATCGTTTCTATCGCTTCAATATTAAGATGCTTTTCAATAAAATCCGAAAGCAATTCTGTGTTGAAGCTTTTTTCACCCGCCATGTGAAGCCCGAGATGACGCGAAGGTATTGACAGTTCTTTATTTTCGGGAAGTGCTCCGACAATCGGAATTTTGATGCCTGCGCTGCACAGCGAATCTCTGATAAGCCTTATGTGCCTCTCACTCCCTGCATTGTTCAGAACTATACCCCTTATAGTCACACCGTCGAATTCCAGGAACCCTTTCACAAGGGCAGCGATGCTGCGCGATGCGCCATAGGCGTTTATGACGAGTATTACCGGAGAATTCAGAATCTTAGCGATATGCGCAGAGCTTGCGATCTCAGCCGCATCGATGCCGTCAAAAAGACCCATCACACCTTCTATTACGCAAAAATCCGCATCTACAGAGGCTCGCTTGAAGGATTCAAGCACCCCTCTCTCGCCCATCATAAAGCTGTCAAGATTCCTTGAAAAACGTCCACATATTAAACTATGATGAGAAGGGTCTATGAAATCAGGTCCTACTTTGAAAGGCTGTACTTTATATTTTTTGCTCAGTGCAGCCATCACGCCCAGGGCAACTGTGGTTTTTCCCACGCCGCTGCAAGTGCCCGCTATCAGTACCGCGGGAGTTTTAGTTATGGTTTATCACCGATTAATATATGATATCAGGCCATATAAGCTTCATTGCAATCTCAACATCGGCAAAGGGAATAAGCTGGATGCTGCTTACAGCGAGTTTCTTAATTTTTTACAGAAGACGGCATCTCAACTGGAATGTAGTTGTTATGTGAGTCAAAGCAGATGTGCTTAATCGATGCTAACAATAATTTATTCTGGATAAACTCCGGTTCTCTTTTATTCCTCGTAGCTCGACAAAAATTTCTCCACGCCGCTCTTGCAGTATCTGTATGAGAGGTAAGATAAAACTGAGCCGATCAGAATGGTGCCCGTGAGGGCTGCGGGAGAATCTGCAATAAGACTGGTTAGAGGAATAGGAGTTTTGAAGGGACTGCAGTTCTAATATTATAATAAGCGGCGTTTTTTTTAAAAAAAAACAGGGCTGCAAAAAATTTATTACCGCAAAGTGCATAAGAAATCTCTGCAAGGGGTCATCATGAGCGTAAAAGATAATCTGATAGTCGGGGGAATAATTGCTGGCTTTGTAATATTTGTGGCAGTGGTTTTCTTTGTAGCCTATCTCCTGGGACACTGGCTATTCGGACTTGTGGGATGGATTCTGACCTGGGGCATCATAGGTGCTTTGATTGAGTTCATCATCGGGCTGATAATTCTTGGCATTTTAGCAATCGTGCTGCTCTTCCTGATAGTTGAGCTGCTTTAGATTTTTACAGTCTCAATACTATCAGAACAGAAAAAATATCTATTATTTCATTCAAATATATATGTGGATGGATTAGATAATTTGAAATGGTAGAAATTAAAAAAGTTGGAATAGGCATTCTGCTCTAAGGATTTTTGCTGATCGGCAGTGGCATTTATATGCTCATGGAATCTGTTGAGCCGATAACGGGGCCTGCTGAGACTGCTCCTGAATCATTACAAGGTTTATCAATGGTAGTGCTGGCAATATTTATGCTCGTGGGAATATCAATCGGATTATTCGTGCTTCGTATCACAAAAAGATGACTCGGGAAGAATTCCTCCCATAGCAACTATTTTATATTTTAAATCTAAATATCCATTGGGAATATAAGTTGAGAACTATTATCATATGCGTTGATCGGGATGATGACATCGGTGTTAAAACCGGCATCAAAAGCCCGATTCTGGGGCGGGAGGCGAATCTAAACGCTGCGATCAAGCTTGCCCTGGTCGATGCCGAGGAGTCTGATATTAACACTATTTTTGGCGGGCTTCAGATTTATGATGAGCTCAAGGCAAAGGGCGAGGATGTTGAGATCGTATCTATAACCGGTCATCCGAATGTGGGGGTTAAATCTGATCGAATAATTTCTGAGCAGCTTGACGGTATTATCAAGCAGTTCAATTTTGAGAATACCATAGTGGTGTCCGATGGCGTTGAAGACGAGCTTGTGCTGCCGTTAATTGAATCACGGGTTAAAGTGGATTCTGTTAGGCGTGTGATTGTGAAGCAGGCTCAGAATCTGGAGAGCACTTATTATATTCTGAAGGAGCTGTCCGGCAATCCAAAAGTAACGCGGACCTTTTTCATACCGCTTGGTCTTGCATTGCTGATCTATGCCATCTCGTCTTACCTTGGCTATCCTCAGATTGCTCTTATTACAATTCTGGCTTTTGTAGGCGTGTATCTGCTATACCGCGGTGTTGGGCTCGACGATCTTGTCAGCAACTTTTACGGGAGCCTTACAAAGTCATTTTATGGAGGCAGAATTACTTTTATTTCATATATAGGCGCAATAATCTTTGCTCTCACCGCTTCTGTGCAGGGCCTGATTGAGTTCTGGAGATACTATACTCAGCCGGTGCCACTAGGCTTGGTTAACCTGACAATGATCTTTATTAAAACTTCAATCTGGTGGTACGTAGCGGCAGGTGAGTTTATAGCGCTCGGCTGGATTGTTGATAACTACTTTGAAAAGGACAGGGCGATATACCGGCATCTCTCAACACCCTTCCTGATACTTGCCACAGGGCTTCTTCTCTGGGGTGCAAGCGGATATCTATTATCGGGCATGTACGAACCTGGACCTGGAGCATTTCAGCAATTCGCGATCAATACTCTGGGTTCAATTGCAATTGCAGGTGTAGGAGTGGGACTTTCAGCATATATGAGAAGATCTGCGGAGAACAAAAAGCCTCAAAAGGTAAACCAGTAGGAGGAATCATAATGGCTGTGAAGTGCCTACAATGCGGTGCAACAATACGCTACTACGAGCATTTTGCAACATCAGGCTGCACCAACCCGGAGTGCCCTTATAATATTGATAACCTGATCTCGAGAAAAAATGGCAAGTTCGCGGAGAAGATTCAGCGAAGGGGACAAACCACTCTAGAGTGAAAATATTTTTGCATGGAACAATAAGAAAGTGCTCATACCTTGGGCAAAGTTTTTCTTTTTCGCAGTGCTAAAGAACTAATCGATGCGCACCATCGACTGGAGCAATGATGAAAGCTGCATAGTGTTGATCGATCAGACAAAGCTCCCGAAGAAGCTGGTGGTCAGGAGATGTCGATCGATTCCTAGTTTAACCGAGGCGATTGTCAACCTGCGGGTGCGCGGCGCTCCGGCTCTTGGTGCAGCGGGTGCTTTCGGCGTTGCACTGGCAGCGCACGGTAGCAAAACGAGATCGGTGGGAGCGCTGAAGCAGGCAATTCAAAGCGCTGCTGTTTATATGAAGGCTGCAAGGCCGACCGCTGTTAATCTTGCCTGGGCTATCGACAGAGTGCTTGGAAAGATAAAGCACCTTGACTCTGTCGACATGATCCGCGAAGCAGCACTGCGCGAAGCAAAAAAAATTGCAGAAGAGGATGTTGCGAGCAACAAACTTATCGGAAAGCATGGTGCTGCGCTGCTGGAAGATGGAGATATTATATTAACGCATTGCAATGCGGGTCGTCTCGCCTGCGTTGACTGGGGCACTGCGCTTGGTGTTGTGAGGAGTGCCGTTAAAAGCGGCAAAATGGTAAAAGTTATTGCCTGTGAAACGCGCCCGCTGAATCAGGGGAGCAGGCTGACTGCCTGGGAGCTTATGGTGGATGGTATCCCTGTGAAGCTTATCACGGACAGCATGGCTGGCTTCGTTATGAAACAGGGCATGGTTGACATGGTAATCGTTGGCGCCGATCGTATAGTGAAGGATGGTGTTTTCAATAAAATTGGAACTTATTCGCTATCGGTGCTTGCTAGGGAGCATGGGCTTCCATTCTATGTGGCAGCGCCGCTTTCAAGCTTTGATTTTTCCAGATCTGCGAGTGAGGTTGTGATTGAGGAGCGAAGTGCAAATGAACTGAAGTTCTTCGGGAGGCATCAGATTGCCCCTTCAGATGCTGAGGTTTACAATCCTGCTTTTGATGTTACACCCCATAATAATATCAGCGCGGTTATTACGGAAAAAGGCATTTTTGATCCTCTAAAGATGTTCGAAAAAGGTGGTTAAATGGCAGTTGGATTTGTGTTGATAAACGTGGAGCCGGGCAAGGAGAAAAAAGTCTATAATTCTTTGATAAACAGCGAAGAGATCGAAGAAGTCTACCCGTTATTTGGCGAGTATGACCTCATTGTGAAAGTGGTTGCTGAGGACAGCGACAAGATGAGTGATATAATTTTTAATGTGATCAGAAGCATCGATGGAGTAAAGCAAACTAAAACGCTTCCAAGCGCGAAATACAGAGGTAAGATCTGAAATGAAATACCGATATAAATCCCAGGAAATGAAGGCAGCTATGCATGGTGTTTTGAATCATTTGAAAGGACATGTTGATGTTAAGGAGTATCCTCTCGGTTCGATTCAGCATATTTACAAGGTCGACGGGCAGTATTTGATTATGGTGCGGTATTCGAAGAAGTCGAGGGACGGGCACTATAATTTCTCGGTGCCATTTGTCTTCATAAGCACTCAGACGATGAAGTATGCTCTGCTGATCTGTGAAAAAGCGGATAATGTAATAGTAATGCCTGCCTCGCTGCTCAACGATGTGCTGGAAGATGTTGAGCCGCAGGAACAGGTCTGGACGCTGGACGTATTTGAGGGGCGGGATGGGCTCGAGCTGCGCGTTGAGCGGAGCGATAAGGTGCTGTATGTGGATAGCTACGTTAACGATTACGACCTGCTCTTCGCCAGGAGCGCTGCGCATACAGCTGGGATCACTGCGATCAGCATTATCTGTGAAAACCGCACGGGAGTGCTTCGCGATATCTCCGGTTTAACTGCCAAGTATGAGGGCAATATTACTTTCACGCAGCTATTTGTGCTTGAGCGGGGCCAGTATCAGGGAAAATCCTCGCTGTATATGGAAGTTGAGGGGGTCAGTGATATTGATCTGCTTATCAGCGCGATTTCAAAGCTGCACTCTGTGGTTAAGGTTGATACCCACGCGCCGCTGCAGAAGATCTATGGTAAAAGAGTTATCATAATCGGCGGCGGGGCTCAAGTAGCGCAGGTAGCAATGGGCGCTATTAACGAAGCAGATCGGCATAATATTCGCGGTGAGAGAATAAGCGTGGATACCATGCCTGTGGTCGGTGAAGCCAATCTTGCTGATTCTGTTGAGGCTGTATCGAGGCTGCACAGGGCGGAAGTGCTTGTGCTCGCGGGTTCGCTTATGGGTGGGCGTATTACTGAAGAGGTGAAGAGGCTTCGTGCTCAGGGTATTCCTGTGATCTCGCTGAACATGGCGGGCAGCGTGCCTGATCATTCTGATCTGGTTGTTAATGATCCTATTCAGGCTGGCACTTTCGCCGTGATGCATGTTGCGAAGACGGCTGTTTTTGATATCGGAAGGGTGAGAGGAAGAAGATTTTAGATGAACGATCGTTATGATTTATTGTGATCGATAATGACGAATTTAAAATAAAAAAGTTTAAAAATAAAGCGCATGTATAAGGATGCTATCTGAAAGGTGCAAATCAAATAATCGCATAATCAAACTATATTGGGGGCGGTTATATAATCTCAAGAAGCGAAGTGCTTGTTCAAGTAAAAGATGCTGAAGAGAAAGTAAAAACAATGGTTGCAAAAGCCGATGAAGAAAAAAGCCGGATGATTTTTAACGCAAAAAAAGAAGCTACCGAAATTATAAAAGAAGCAGAGCGAGCAGCAGAAAAAATTGGCACGGTAGGTCTGGTTGAAACAGAGCAAAAAGTAAAAAATGAGGCGGCAGAAATTGTAGCCAAAGGAAAGAGAGAGGCGGATGAATATAAAAAGATAGCTATGGAAAAAACCGCCAAAGCTGTGGAGTTTTTAATTAACAAATTCGAGGGAGCGATTGGTTAGATGTTCAAACCTCTGGAGATGTCTAAGGTAATCCTGATCGGTTCCACCAAGATGCTTGATCCAACGGTGGAAGTGCTTCACGATTTAAACGTACTGCATATTACCGACTTCAGCGAAGAAACCGATAAATACTTCAAAATCGGCAAGCCCACTGAAAAAGCAACAGTCAACTCTGAAAAGCTGCTGAAGCTGAGATCAATCTCCAGCTATCTCGGGATTTCAGAAGTGCCTGCCGCTCAAAGGCGAAAAGTAGAGGAGCTTGCGAAAAGCATGGACAGGCAGCTGACAGAGATCGACGCAAAAGTCAGCGAGCTGCTTGATAGAAAAAATAAGATCGAAAACGAGTTGAAAGACCTCGCGACGAGGGAGAGCGAGATCGAGCCCTTTGCAGCACTGCCACTTCAATTCAGATTATACCGAGGCTATACAACCATCGCAGTCTACGCAGGCATAGTAAAGGGAGAGATCGAGCCAAAGGTTCAGGCGATAACAAAAGATTACGAGCTATTTACAGGCTCTTATGAAGGCCAGAAGATGATCGCGCTCTTCGCGCACAGGCAATTTGAGACACAGATTGCTGAAATTCTGGCCATGGCTGGCTTTCAGGAAATTCCAGTGCCTGAGTTAGAAGGCATGCCCGAGCAGCTGTTAAAAGAAAGCCACCAGAGGGGAGAGGCATTGCTCGCTGAGAAGACCAGAATTGAGCAGGAAATTGTCAAATTCAAAGAGCAATATGCAAACTTCATACTTGCAGGCGAGGAGTACCTCAGCATTGAAACTCAAAAGGCAGAGGCACCTCTGAGATTTGCCACAACTGAGAACTCTTTCATTATCGACGGCTGGGTGCCCACTGAAAAATTCGAGAACCTAAAGAGCAACGTTGAAAAGTCAACTGAGGGCAGAGTCTATGTGGAGAAGCTTGAAATATACGAAAAGCCCCACGGTGAAGCAGCACACGGGGAGCAAGCAGCTCATGCCCCAGTTGCAGTCGACATTCCTGTGGAGTACAATAATCCTAAACCAGCGAGACCTCTGCAGGTATTATGCGATCTGTTTTCAAGACCAACCTACGAGGAAATCGATCCATCTTCAATTATTTTCATTACCTATCCATTACTATTTGGAATGATTCTGGGTGACGTAGGCTATGGGGCATTGATCCTGTTGATCGGAGTCTTACTTAAGACCAAAATGAAAGGAGAAACGATACAATATCTGGCCACAATTGGGATGTATGCAGGCGTTTTCGGCATAATATTTGGAATAGTATACGCGGAAATCTTTGGTCCCAATTTGACGCCAATAACCGGCCACGGAGCGATAAAACTTGGTGGCTTCGTGTGGCATGCGATTGTAGACCGTGCAGAAGCTGAGGGTATTAAGTTACTGCTGGGTATAACAATACTAGTCGGCTCTGTGCATCTGGCAGTCGGTCTGATAATGGGATTCAAAAATGAGATCAAGCATCACGGGTTTAAGAAGGCGCTTTTAGAGAAAGTCTCTTGGGTAGTGCTGTTGCTCGGAGGTGTAATGGTAGGCATAAAGTTGATACCTGCTATGATGGGTGGTAAGGAGGCACCACCGGCGGCCCACTCAGAAGCTGTGGCAGCAGCGACTAAAGCCGTGGCCGAGGCAGCAGGCCACGCAACAGCCGCTGCCACTGCGGCTGCGCCTCACGCAACCGAGGCTGCAACTCATGCAGCTACAGCCGCGACTCAGGTGCCACTGACACAAGATATGTTTTTCTTAGTGGGTGCAGCGATTACATTAATCGGAGTCGTAATGATACTCCTTGGAGAAGGTGGAATGGGACTTGTTCACATTCCAGGCATACTGAGCAATTGCCTATCCTACACTAGGGTTTGCGCCGTAGGTTTATCCTCGGTGTTCATTGCCTATGCCACGAATATGATGGCCATAGATATGTGCATAAATGCTCATCCAGGAGACTTAGTGTTCCTGGCTATAGGGCTGTTTACCTTCATATCATTGCATGCTCTGAATACAGTCTTGGGCGTGCTTGCCCCTGGATTACACGCTTTAAGATTGCACTATGTGGAGTTCTTCCAGAAGTTCTACAAAGGCGGGGGAAAGAAGTATAGTCCATTTGGATTCGTAAGAAAATATACGGAGGAATAAGAATATGGTTAGTGATATAGTAGCATTGTCCGCTGCGATAGCGGTCGGCGCAACTGGTTTTGCGTCTGGTATAGCTGAGATGAACATTGGCGGCGCTGCAATTGGAGCAATGGCTGAGAAGGAAGAGCTTTTCGGTAAGGGTTTGATCCTGACAGTTATTCCTGAAACAATCGTCATCTTCGGCCTGGTAGTCTCGATTTTGCTCCTGTTCACATAGAACCACCCATTTTTTAAACGTGGGGATTTCTATGGGACTGGAAAAAGTAGTCGCAGACATCTTGGAGAAGGGAAAGCATGATGCCGCAAAGTTCAAGGAAGAGGGCGAAGCTGAGAAAACAGTGATCCTGAATCAGGCAAGAGAAGAAGCAGCGAAGATCAAAGCCAAAAAAGAGGCTGAAGTAGCTAAGATTGTTGAGAAAACTCGCACTAGAGAGCTAGCAAGCGCCAAGCTTGAGATCAAGAAGATCAAGCTGAACAGTGAAAAAGAGGCACTCGATCAGGTATTTGCTCAGGCGATAGCCCAGCTTCAGAATCTTCCGAAGAAGAAAAATGAGCACCTCCTCAAAGTGCTGATCGATAAGGGCACAAAAGAGATTGGAAACGGGCGGATTTACTGCTCCCAGAAAGATGTCGAAACTGTCAAGCATATGAGCAAGCTCCAGTTCGGTGGAGCCATAGACTGCGCAGGCGGAGTGGTGATCGAGAGCAGCGATGGACTGGTAAAAGTGGATTACACCTATGAAACACTGCTCGGTACAGTCTGGGAAAGTAACGTAAGGCAGGTCTCCGACATTCTATTCAGCAGGTGAAAGCGTGGCGAGATTCTCAGGAAAAGCCAAGGAAAGAATCCCTTCGAAGCGAAAGGGATCGAACTATCCGTATGCGGTTGCAAGAATTGCAGCAATGAGATCTCGACTTCTGCCGAAAGACCAGTATACCAAGCTCTTGCAGATGGACATCCCTGAAATCGCAAGGTTCATAGAGGAGAGCGAGTACAAGCGCGAAATCGATGAGCTTGCTACCAGATTTTCTGGCATCGACTTGCTCGAACTCGCCCTTAACCTCAACCTGGCGAGAACCTATAAGAAGATACTCGGTTTCTCGGAGGGTGAGCTGGCTCTTCTTGTTTCAGCATACCTGCGCAGGTGGGACATCTGGAGCTTGAAATCAATACTAAGAGGCAAGTACTATAATGCAAGTCTGGATGAGATCCTGCAGACAATAGTTCCAGCAGGCGATCTGACGATTGACTATCTTATACACCTGGCAAAGCTTGGAACGATCGAAGAGATACTGGAAGAGCTCAGAAAGAAGCGCTCGATCTTCTATCCACCGCTGGCGACGGCAAAGGACGAATTCGATCAGACAAAAACACTTGCACCTCTGGAAAACGCTCTGGATAAGACCTATTACTATTCAGTCTTTGAAGATATTGAAGCTGTGACGGGCATAGATCCTTATACCTCTGTAACGGGACCTTTAACCAGCCTAACCGGCCTCTTTAGGGTAAGGTCTCTGCGGATGTTCCTTGAATTCTTCCAAACAGAGATAGACGTGGTTAACCTCAAAACTCTGTTCAGATTGAAGCGCGAAACAATAGACCCAGCGGAAGTTGTGAAATACATGGTGGAGGGCGGAATAAGGCTAAGCGGAGAGCATCTCGACAGACTGGCAAGTGCCAGCTCCTTTGCTGACTTCATTGCAATACTGCCGGAAACATATTACTACCGTGAGATAGGCGAGGCGATACCTACAATTGAAGCAACTGGTTCTCTGAATGACGTGGAAATAGCACTTCAAAAGGTATTGATCAGCACTGCTCAGACGATCTCCTATGAATTTCCACTCTCAATAGCACCGATCCTATGGTACATGATACGCAAGAACTTAGAAGTCTATAACTTACGCGTGATAGCAAGAGGTAAGGAAACACGGCTTTCCAGTGATACTATAAAGAAGCAGCTGGTGATTTAATGGAAATCGCAATAGTAGGTAAAAGCGAGTTCGTCACTGGATTCAGATTAACCGGCATAAAGAAAGTCTATGAAGTTGAGGCGGATGAAGACCTTGTTGATTGCGTCCACCGCGTGCTGGATGATGAAAACACGGGCATACTCATACTGAACCAGGATGACGTTGCAAAGTTTTCATCAGGACTCAAAAGAAGACTTGACGAGTCGATACAACCAACGGTTTTAACGATCGGCGGCAAAGAAGAAACCGTGAGCTTGCGAGAGAAAATTAAGAGGGCTGTGGGAGTTGATCTGTGGAAGAAATAATCGCTCTAATACATTCATTGTAAAATCAGGAGTGGTAGATAAATATGGCTGAAGAAACAAAAAAATTGAAGGGAAAGATTAATCGAGTGTCCGGACCTGTGGTCACGGTCACTGATATGTTCGCTAGCATGTACGACCTGGTTAGAGTGGGTCATGAAAAACTGATGGGAGAGGTTATCCAAATTGTGGAGGATAAAGTTATAACCCAAGTTTACGAGGATACCTCCGGGCTTAAGCCAGGCGACCCTGTGGAGAATACCGGCGCGCCTCTATCAGTGGAATTAGGCCCGGGACTGCTCACATCTATTTATGATGGAGTCCAGAGACCTCTACCGATTATGGTAGAAAAATCTGGTAACTTCATTTCTCGAGGACTCGAAGCAGACGGCATAGACAGGAAGAAGAAATGGGACTTCAAACCGACTGCAAAAGTGGGACAGGAAGTAAAAGCCGGAGATATCATAGGCACAGTTCAGGAAACTGAAACTATTGAACACAGGATAATGATCCCTCCTATGGTGGCAGGCGGGAGGATAAAGGAAATTAAAGACGGCTCATTCACAGTTGAAGAGGTGATATGCGTACTTGAAGACGACACCAAGATTAAGATGATGCACAAGTGGCCAACAAGAATTGCCAGGCCGACCAAGGAAAAACTGCTCCCTGACGTACCGCTTATAACCGGACAGAGAATATTCGACACTTTATTCCCTGTAGCCAAAGGCGGCACTGGATCAATTCCGGGCCCATTTGGATCCGGAAAGACTGTGATGCTCCATCAATTTGCCAAGTGGAGTGATGCGAGGATAGTGGTTTACATAGGCTGCGGCGAAAGAGGAAATGAAATGACAGATGTGCTCACCGAGTTCCCACATCTCATAGACCCGTACAGCGGCAAACCACTGATGTACCGCACGGTGCTCATAGCCAATACCTCTAACATGCCTGTGGCTGCCAGAGAAGCATCTGTATACACCGGCATTACAATTGCAGAATACTACAGAGATATGGGCTATGACGTAGCCTTAATGGCCGACTCGACTTCAAGATGGGCGGAAGCAATGAGAGAAATCTCCTCGCGCCTTGAAGAAATGCCAGGCGAAGAGGGCTACCCAGCTTATCTGGCTGCCAAACTGGCGGAGTTCTACGAAAGATCGGGGAGAGCCATAACTTTAAACAACAAAGAGGGCTCGGTAACAGTGCTCGGCGCAGTCAGCCCGCCAGGCGGCGATCTATCTGAGCCTGTATCACAGGGCACGCTGCGTATCGTAAAGGTATTCTGGGCGCTGGATGCCAAGCTGGCATACAGAAGACACTTCCCTGCAATCAACTGGCTGGTGAGCTACAGCTTATACCAGGACGTGCTTCGCAACTGGTTCTCCAAGAATGTTTCACCTGAATGGGCCGCCCTTGTAGGAAAGGCAATGGAGATCCTCGGCAGAGAGGCCGAGCTTCAGGCAATTGTTCAGCTGGTAGGCGCAGATGCACTGCCAGAAGATCAGCAACTGCTTCTTCAAGTAGCTCAAATGTTACGCGATTTCTTCCTGCAGCAAAGCGCGTTCCACGAAGTTGATACCTACTGTGATGTTAAGAAGCAGTATGAGATGCTCAAGGCGATCCTCGCATGGGGAGACACAGCCAAAGTGGCAATGGAGTCAGGAATACCTCTCGACAAGATCAAAGCAAGCGAGGCAAAAACATTGCTTTCAAAGGCAAAGTTCCAGGCAGAGTACAAAGCATATATCGACAGCACGATGAAGACCATGGAAGAAGAATTCAGAAAGATGAAAGCAGAGTGAGGAGGCATCAAAATGAAGGAATATAAAACCATAACACAAATCGCAGGGCCACTGGTATTCGTGGAAAAAACCGAGCCGATTGGCTTTGGAGAGCTCGTTCACATCTCACTGAGCGATGGCACTATAAAGCGAGGGCAGGTGCTTGATACATCTGAAAAAGTAGTAGTAGTTCAGGTATTCGAGGGAACTTCTCGCATAGACAGAGCATCAGGCGTGCGCTTCCTCGGCGAGACAATCAAAATGCCGGTATCAAAAGACATACTCGGCAGAATACTATCAGGATCAGGTGACCCCTTGGACGGCGGACCAAAAATCGTGCCTGATAAGCGCCTTGAAATAGTCGGCGCATCAATCAATCCCTCCGCAAGAAGACCTCCCAAAGATTTTATCCAGACTGGAATTTCATCCATAGACGGGATGAACTCCTTGGTCAGAGGACAGAAGCTACCGATCTTCTCCTGCTCGGGATTGCCTCATAACGAAATTGCCCTGCAGATTGCAAGGCAATCAAAGGTTCCTGGCGCAGTTGAACCATTCGCAGTTATCTTCTGCGCTCTCGGTATAACCTCTGAAGAAGCAACGATATTCATGAAAGACTTCGAGCGCACAGGCGCGCTTGAGAGAGCAGTGGTTTTCCTGAACCTCGCCGACGATCCCGCTATCGAGCGATTACTTGCTCCAAGACTTGCGCTCACCACTGCGGAGTACCTCGCCTATGAGCTGGACTATCATGTGCTGGTTATCTACACAGATATGACCAACTACTGCGAAGCACTGCGTCAGATAGGAGCTGCTAGAGAAGAAGTCCCGGGCAGACGAGGCTACCCTGGCTACATGTACACCGACCTTGCAACTAACTACGAGCGCGCAGGCATCGTTGAAGGACAGAGAGGCTCGATTACTCAATTCCCGATTCTAACCATGCCAGGTGATGACATCACCCATCCGATTCCGGATCTAACCGGCTATATCACCGAGGGACAGATCGTGGTTTCAAGAGAACTCCACATGCGAGGCATATACCCGCCGATCAACGTGCTTCCTTCGCTCTCAAGACTCATGAATGCCGGAATCGGCAAGGGACTGGGCAAGCATGGCAAGACCAGAGAGGACCACAGAGCAGTTGCAGACCAGCTATACGCTGCCTATGCAGAAGGAGTCGACCTGAGAGGGCTCGTGGCGATCATAGGCAAAGAAGCCCTTTCAGAGCGCGACAGAAAAGTTCTGGAGTTCTCCGATATCTACGAAGACAAATTCGTGAGACAGGGCAAGGAAGAGGACAGAGACATTGCCTTTACCCTGGATCTGGGCTGGGAACTGCTTGCCACGCTGCCAGTCACTGATTTGACCAGAATTCCGGATGAGCTGATCAAGAAGTACCACCCTGCAGAGAAAGCCAAGGCAAAAGAAGAAGGCAAGCCAGCCAAAGCCCCCGCGTAGGGATAGAGGGATTACATGGCAATAAAGGACACAGTCAAGCCAACCAGATCCGAGCTGATAATGCTCAAGAAGCGTATCAAGCTCTCTGAGACGGGGTACAAGCTGCTCAAGATGAAGAGAGATGGTCTGATACTTGAGTTCTTTGAAATCTTGGAAAAAGCCAAGGATATAAGGACGGAGCTGCAGAAGGCCTATGCAATAGCTGAGGAAAAAATCTCCCTGGCAAGATCAGTCGATGGACAGGTAGCGGTGAGGTCAGCCTCATTCGCAATGAGGGATCGACCCCAGATCGAGCTGGACAGCAAGAGCGTCATGGGCGTAGTGGTGCCAAAAATTGAGGCAGCCGGTGTGAAGAAGCCGCTCTTTCAGCGAGGCTACGGAGTTATCGGTACAACCTCAAGGCTGGATGAAGCCACCTACGCTTACGAAGGATTGCTGGAGAAAGTGATAGCAGCAGCCGAAATCGAAACAGCGATGAAACGATTGCTCGACGAGATAGAGAAGACAAAGCGCCGGGTAAATGCACTGGAGTTCAAAGTAATACCAGAGCTCAAAGAAGCAGCGGCCTTCATCAACTTCCGGCTTGAAGAGATGGATCGCGAGAACATTATCAGGCTCAAGAAGCTCAAAATTGCAGCCTGAAACTCTCTTTTTAATTTTTTTATTTCTTTTTCTTTAATTAATATCCTCATTTTTTTTTGAAAATGCTTATAAGCATATTGCTCCAAGCAATTAGCAGTGATCAGTACTTGAAAAACCGCGTACCGCAAAAAGAAACCGAATTAGAGAAAGCCCTGAAAGAGGCTTATACTCATGTGGAAAAAGCCCCCAAAAAACCAAGCTGGCACGACTCCCTGGGCGCAGGCGAAAATAGCCTGGAGGCAAAGTTGATTGAAGGCTTTTCCCCAGAGGTTAAAACATTCATTTTAAAATGGGCGTGGATAGCCTCGCTGATAATGCTCGTCATGGGCTATCTGCTGATATTCTTTATACTGTTCCCGGAAAAGCGTCCTTTTTAGATTCTTCTTTTTCTTATAACAACTCTTGCCGGTTTTTCTCTCGCAGTCCTATCGCTCACCAGCCTTTCTCCAATCAGTTTAGAAAAGACCCTCTTGATATCTTTGGCAAGCACTGTGTCTCCCTCGCGCCTTTTCATCCTGCCTTCCCGGATTTTAATGGCGGTTATCTCCAGCGCCTCGCCGCCGATTTTTTCTTCCCCGCCCACCGAGAACTCTCTATCTCCGGGAACCTTTATTGCGAAAGAGCGTGTTTCCCCTTTTTCCTGAACCGCGAACTTCAAGTTAATTTCGCTTACTATTTTTCCCCAGAGACATGCTATTTCCTCGCCTTTTGCCGCTTTAGCCCGCTTTCCATTTTTTGCTTCGATTGCGGTGATTTTAACCGTGCAAACTTCGTCTCCATCTTCGACTGCAAATTCATCGCCAGTTTTCACGGGCTCGTTTTTCCTGAGCTCGATATAGCCGATCCTGGATCTGTCAAGCTCGCTAATTATCAGTTTAACTTTCAATGGCTTCGCCGCTGTAAGAGCGACTGTTCGAACTGTGCCGCATTCGACGCATTTAAAAAGACCCTTTCCGATCTCTGTATGCGAAACTTCGTCTCCGCAGTTGGCGCAAAGAAATTCCTTCATTAAAAATCCTCGTTAAAATTCACATGGGAGTGGTGGACACCCATATCCTAGAGGTCCTTTCTTGAGACCTCATATGCCTCTCAAGCACTGAGATCTTTCCTCTCTCTTTATACCACTCCCAATAATTAATTTTTTAATACTACTTCAAATAGTTTTTCATCAAAGCTTTTTATATATAAAAGGTGATATTAGCTTGAATGCGCGCGAGGGAAACTATCATTGCCAGAGGCCATAAGAATATAACCGCCCGTCATAAAACCACATTCGAGTTTACGAAGGACTGTGAAATAAGTAAAAGAGCGGACTGTATAATTGCTGTGGGAGCGAATAAAGCCGCTGCAGAGCTTTCAGATGAATTTAAAACGCTTGCCAGAAGTAACGATGCAATAATAACAGTTGACATTTTCGCCGGGGATACGCACGAAAGAATAGCGGGAAAAGGAAGCGAAATGCTAAGTTTTTCGCATCCACGAGACCTGGTTTGCAGGCGTTCCGGGTACACATGCGGAAGAACTTTAATGGTGCACGGGGATAAAGCATCGGCTGATTTAAACAGAAAACTGGTTGAAAAGCTGAAGCTCGGAAGAGAAGTGATAATAAAGCTCTTCGTAGAAGTAAATTTACGGGAGGGGATGAAGTGGGAAATTGGAATTTAAATTTGGAAGTGCTCCAGGAATTTTTTTTCGCTCAAGCCCATTCTAATCTTAGGTCTGCCAAACGGCGTTTTAACCGTTTCTTCTGTGATGATACCAAGATTCTTGAAGAAGTCCTTCCTCCTCGAGAAAGTTGCAATAGAAGCAACATTATTCTCAATGCCCCATTTTGAGACATCCGAGAATAACTCACCATTCTTCGCCGCCGCAAGTATTACAGCCGAGACTTCATCAACAGCCTTGCGCTTCATCATCGCATACCTACCATCGCCAAGCGCCCTGTTAAGGATCAGAAAATCCACAATAGTCTGCTCCTTAAAATACGGCATCATCGTCCTCGTCAAATACTCGAGTTGCATCTCTCATTCACCTCCAATACAATAATCTGAAAATAAGTCATAATAAATATTTTGCATAAAATATCAAATATAATTATCACAGCTTATTATCAACAACAATATTTAATTAAAATTTAGAGAAAAAAACTAAAAAATGAATTATTTTTAGCAAAAAACATAAACAATAGAGGTGCGTTAACTTGCTGTCATGCGTGGCTCTTGACTTTTGACATTTGTGAGTTAAACGCGTACTTTACTATGATGCTCCTGCTTTATATGACACTACTCTGAGGGCGATCATGCTTGTGATCATAAGCAATGCAACCACAGAGATTATCTCCTCCAGCTTAGGTATAGCAGCGCCTTCAAAAAGATATCTAATGCCTGCGACCAGTGCTGTGATAATAAAAGTTGCACCCGCTGAAACAATAGCACCGCCTATCATGGCATAAATAGTGTGCGCGCCTTTTTTATCAAAGTAAGCAGAGCCAACGATGAAGGAAACAGCTATCAGAAGCAGCAAAAGAGTTGGAGATAGCGGGGATCCGCTTTTATATATATACATCAAGCCGAAGGCCACAATTAAAATAAGGAGCGAGATCCCGAATGAGCGGAGAAGTGCTTGCACAATGTGATTACCTGAAATCTTGATATCCATCCAATCCCCTCGTTTCTTAATATTAAATCTCAACAAATATAATTTTTGCCACTGCTGGTAAAATTGAAATAGCATAAGAGTAAAAAATAGCCCTTCAATGAAGCGAATATACCTTGACCATGGTGCTACTACACCTGTCGATGACAGAGTTGTTGAGACAATGATGCCTTTTTTCACACAGAAGTTTGGCAACGCTTCGAGCCTTCATTCATTTGGCATTGAGGCTAGAAGGGCAGTTGAAGATGCCAGAGCAGAGGTTGCGAAGCTGCTGAACGCTCAGATTGAGGAGATAATTTTTACGTCCGGTGGGACTGAGAGCGATAACCTTGCTCTAACCGGCATTGCCATGGCAAACAGGGAGAAGGGCAAGCACATCATCACTTCTTCAATCGAGCATCACGCGGTGCTCGACACCTGCAAGCACCTCGAGGAGCTGGGGTTCAGGGTCACCTACCTCCCTGTTGACAGAACAGGGTTGATTAAAATAGAAGACGTTGAGAAAGCGGTTTCAAAGGATACTATTTTAATCTCAATTATGCATGCGAATAATGAGATCGGTACGATAGAGCCGATTGCTGAGATAGGCAGGCTTGCAAGAAAGAAGGGCATATATTTCCATACCGATGCTGTGCAGAGTGCCGGCAAGATCGAAGTAGATGTGAAAGATTTTAGTGTTGATTTGCTATCGATTTCCTCCCATAAAATCTATGGCCCGAAGGGAACCGGTGCACTTTACATTAGAGAGGGCACAAAAATTAAACCCATTATCTATGGCGGGGGTCACGAGCGCAGGCTGAGAAGTGGAACTGAAAATGTGCCCGGAATAGTCGGCTTCGGGAGAGCATGCAATATTGCAAGGGAAGAGCTGCATTCGCAATACAGGCATTTGATTTCAAAGAGAGACAGATTGATACAGGGCCTTTTGAAAATACCGGATACAGGGCTGAACGGACATAGATTCAAGCGGCTTCCCAATAACGTTAACTGCAGCTTCAGCTATATCGAGGGTGAGTCGCTTGTTTTGATGCTCGACGAACTTGGAATCGCAGCTTCGACTGGCTCCGCATGCTCATCTAAATCTCTTGAGCCTTCGCATGTGCTCCGCGCAATCGGGCTATCTCCGATCGAAGCACATGGCTCGCTGCGCCTGACTCTGGGGAGAACTAATACAATTGAAAACATTAATTATGTTTTAAAAGTTCTGCCTGAAGCTATTGAGAAGCTCCGCGTCATGTCGCCGCTTTGGAAAAAGCACTAAGCTTTTTTTCCCTGAGGCTCATCACTGGGAACAACGATCACGGGCACCAGGGATATTCTGTTAAGAAGATCTACAGCCGTGCTGCTGTGCAGAAATCGATAAATCTGTTCGTATTGAGTGTGGCCGATAACCACGAGGTCAAAATTCTCGGCAGCTCTGGCAAGCTCTCCACCAACCTGATCCCTTGTCTCTGTGCTCCTGAGTTCATATGTCGCTCTTATTTTATTTTCTGAGCACCTGTTAACCTTCTGGGCAAGCCCGCCTATTACCTCTTCTTGTGTAACCTGAACTGTCTTTGGCACGATACTGATAAAGTGCAGCTCCGCGTTGAGTTCTTTCGCAAATTCCATAGCTGTATCTACGGCTTTACTGTGATTTAAATTGGGCTTCACGGGTACTAGAATTCTTTTCCTCGAAGTCATATGAACGCACTTAATGCTCTAAACTAATAGATTAATTACATAAATATAAATATTTTTCGCAAAAAAGCACAAAAAAAATATATAATTTAACATTTTATACTAAAATTTATGGATCTTGTATATCTTTGCCTCGCTGTTTTCAAAAACCAGCTCATATGAGCTGAACTTTTTAAATACATTATCGCCATATCTCTCCTGCTCGGCACTGCCAACGTAGATATATGCGATTTCGTACTTCTCCAGAAGCTCCCTTGTTCTCCCGCTGGAAGAGGTATAGAGTTCATCCACATCAGCAATCCTGAGATTCACAGCATTATTGCTATTTCTCCAGTTCACCTCGTGCCCTGCCCATCCAACCGGTGCCGGTAAACCTGTATATGACGAAATATAAGAACTCCAGGTATACGAGCCACCGGGTGCCTGCAGAACTACACTGGCAGCTTTCGCATCAACGTTTTCATTGAGCCAGCGAATCGCTTCATACTCCCCCGGATGCTCCCTCTTAATATATAAAGTGCCGTCAAGATTAATTTCATTTTTGAATTCATTTGACTTCAAATAGGTTGCGAAAACAGGATACACCGCTCCCATAGCGATCAGTGCAACTGCCGCAATTACCCATGCTTTTCTTCCGGAAAACCGTTTTCGCTGGTTAAAGCAGGCGTATGACGCCGCAATCGCGAAAAGCAGCCAGTTCTGAAGATAAAGCTTGAAAACAGTGTTCATCCTGTGATACCTCACTCCCATCGCATCTTTAATGTAAAAAAGCTCGCAAAATAGCGAGAGCAGGGCACCGATTAATATCAGCAGCAGCACAAACTGCCTCTCCAATTCGATCTCCCTCAGCAGCGAAAAAACGGTGATGGCAATCACTGGAATGAGCACTACAAGTAATTGAAAGTCCAGAGCAATTGAGAGAAAAAACAGACCGGCGAAAATCGCAAAATCTCTATGTTTTGCTTTATACTCTGTCAATAAAAATGAAGCTATGAAGAATAAAAATATCAGAAAGACCACAAGGTAGTTTGCAAGACTGCTTCTCGCCATCGCAATTCCAATTTCTCTGGGACTTGCAAGCAGAGTGAAAAAAGGGAGATAGAAAAATATGCCTGTAAAAAAAACTATGCCTGTTGCGAGCAGCATTTTTTTGAGATCCCTGCGAAGTTTGAGAGCTATTGCCAGCAATATCAGAATAGCATAGGTGGGGAATTCCCAGCTATTCAGCGGATAAAAAAACCCGAGAGAGATACCTAGAATTATCAGCAGGGTCCATTTGATTTCCCCTGAAAAGAAAAATGCAAGCAGCAGGAAAATAAACTGGAGCTGAAAAGCAAGAGAGATCATATGCGGATGGAGATCAGCGTGCAAAAAGCTGAAAAACGGAAACTCATTGATGGTATCGGGAATAACCCTCGAGGAAGCCCAGTACCATAAAGATGTGAATGAGACAAAAGGCTCGACCGAGGGAGGCGAAGGCCCGGCAAATAGATAATAAAGCTTGTAAAATGCAGGAGGAAAGATCGATAGAACTAGGGAGGCAAGCAACTGAATAAAGCCCATAAGATTACCGATTACAGCCACAAAAAAACCAGTGAGCAAACCTGCTCTGGAATCACGGCAAAGACTCAGGCCAATGCCGAAAGCAGCGTTGAATGACAAAGCAAAGAATGAAGCCACTGCCAGGTTAAAGCCGATCACAGGATCTAAGCCGGAAAGCGAGACGATGTTCGCAGCAACCTGAAATCCGAAGTAATAATAATGCATTGCCTCTTTCGCAAACCATGGGTCAAATGGTGGAAAGAGGCTGCTCCGCAGAATTGCCTTCAAAAAGCCAAATTCCATCATTTTTTCACCCCCTGTCCAGTAGTAATCAGGGCTGTAGCTGCGGATCAAAGCAAATATCAAGAAAGCGAAAGTAAAAATGACTTCATTCCTCAAAAGACGCTCTACTTCGACTCTGATTTTGAGGCTGAACATTACATATAAGGAGAGAGCAGCTACTGCTGCGAGCGAAAAATAGAGCAAAGCCACAGAGTAAGGAAAAAGCAGGGTAAGCAGCCAGGCGAGATAGCTGACAATGACCAAGCCTAGGACCTTTGCAATCGAGTAGCCCCTGTCCTCAAGATCTTTGCAGAAATAAATCGCAAGAGGCAGCGCGGCAATGCCGATGATTTCGAGAGAAAGCCACCAGAAGATCATTCCATCTTCCCCGTCAGGTCTTTGAAGCTCAGTTCAAATTTCATAAGATAGATGAAGCCGAAAATCAGCGTTGCAGCATTCTTTACGAAGTGATCCAAAATCGCAACTACAAGAGCGAGGCTGGACTGAATGCCGCCCAGAGCAAACACAACCGTGAGTGCCCCCTCATATGTGCCTATCCCTCCTGGAGTAACGGGCACAACTTTAACCAGATTTCCAATGGTTACTGCGAGAAAAACAAGAGGCAAAGCTGGAGCAACTTTAAAACAAGCCAGAATGATGTAGCATGCAAGCACATCTATCGCCCAGATTGCAAGAGAGACCAATAGCAGCAAGATAAAAGAAAGCGGTTGAGCTGAAACGTCCCTGATCTCTGTGAAGAACTTAACAAGTGCGGCTTTCAGCTTGCTATCGCTTGGGAAAACAAATCGCTCTCTCCTGAACAGCAGAAGGAAAACGAAAAATAAGAGAATTAGCAAAGCCCCGAGCGCAAGCGCGTAAATTATCTCCTGCCGAATTGCGATTTGACCGATCAAAAAGACAAAAGCAGCGCCAGCGTAAACTGTAATCGCTATGACATCGAAAATTCTTTCCACAGTGAGAGATGAAAAGCAGGTTGTCAGGGCAATGCCTTTCCTGGCTTTCAACAGATAAGCTCTGGTCAGATCGCCGATTCTCGCGGGTGTTACCACATTTGCCGATTGACTGATAAATATCAATCCAGTAAGAAAATTCAGATCCAGCCCCTCGCGATAGCCAGTCCTGTTCAGTATGTGCTGATATCTGAATCCGCGAACTGGCCAGGAAACTAGATACGCCGCAAAAGCCAGTAATATCAGGCGATAATCCGCGTCTGCAAGTGCCTGTATAAGCTTTTCCTTGGACACTTCAAGATAAATTACGATATAATATAATATCAAAAGAGCAATAATTAAGGCAATCAGCAGCCTGTGCCTTCTGCTGAAAAGCTTGGTGCGATTGAACTCCCACCATAGCGCCAGTATTTTACTGCCCATGCCCAGAATATCCCTCCCGAACTTCACTTTTGTCGCTCCACCATGTCGCCATTTCACGGGGAACTCCTTTACCCTGTATCCAGCTCGCTGGGCTCTGACCAGAAACTCAGTATCCCAGAACCAGTGCATATCTTTAACCTCACCAGCGAGCTTTTCAAAGCACCCTCTCCGAAATGCCTTAAAGCCGCATTGATGGTCTCTCAACTCTGAGCCGAGCAGCCCTCTGACCAGCAGGTTATAGCCTTTGCTCGCAATATCCCTGCTGAACGGTCGCTCAACATCGCTCTCCCTCATAAGCCTGGAGCCAGAGGCAATGTCATTGCCATCGCGAATTGCCTGAATAAGCTCTTTCAAATGTGCGATATCGGTTGCCATATCCGCGTCGAAATAGACGAAAATCTCCCCGCTGCTTGCATTAAAAGCGTTGTTAAGCGCCCTCCCTCTGCCAAGCCGCTGAGGACTGTGAAGGTGCTTTACATAGTCAAATTGTCCTGCAAGATCGCCAGCAATTCTATCAGTGCCATCTGTGCTGCCGTCTTCGGCAATAATAATTTCAAAAGAATTCGTGATTTTATGAAGCTCGGATGCAGCGATTTCAACGGTATTTTTTATCCTGCTAGCCTCATTGTATACTGGCAGCACCAGAGTGACTTCTACTCCCATTCCCATCCCTGTGCAAACTTCATCATGCCGATTTCAATTCCCTTATTTGGCTAAATAGCTTACTTAATGCTATGCCTGTCACAGTGCGATAATGGTATGGAAAGCTTTAAATGCAAACAGATCTCCAATAATATTACTCCCTGAAGCGGGGTGGGGTAGTCAGGAAATCCCGACGGGCTCATAGCAGCATTAAAAAGTGGGATACCCGTAGATCGATGGTTCAAATCCATCCCCCGCTACATTTATTTTATCTTTATCTCGCATCAAAAGTTTTTATTTCGCTGAGCTGGCAACAGGTAGCTGTACTACAAGCGGTAGCTCCTTCAAGGCTTTGAGATCGCCGCTGATTATGGCTTCAAATATCTCCGGATATATTTTTGCACGTTCGTTCCAGTCGTAGTGCTTTGCAATGAAATCGCGGGCATTTCTCCCTATCTCCTCTATTTTTTCCTCGTTTTTGAGCAGAAACTCGATTTTCTCTGCTATATCTTTCGGATCAAAAGGATTGCACTGCAGCGCGGTGTGGTTGTTGATCATTCTTTCCATGAAGCCGCCAGTGCCATTTATGCAGGGAATACCGCACGCGCCTGCTTCTAGATCGTATTGACCATGCGGTTCGTATTTACTTGGCGCTACTGCAACTTTTGCTCTGTTTATCTCCAGCGCTTTTTCCTCCGGTGAATGCCACTTCGTGGATACCAGCACATTCTTTTCCATTTTCTCTCTGGCTATCCAGTCGAAGACCTCTTTCTCCAGCTCTCCCCCTCCGATTATTCTGATCTTTATATCTAGAAACTGGGATTTCAGGATCTTTGTAGCTACAAGCAGCTCGATTACACCTTTCACCAGGGCAAATCTGCCTATGAAAATCACATCGTATTCCTTTTCAATTCCGGAAATAGGTCTATAAGCACGTGTATCAACACCGTGATGTATTGGATAGGTTTTCTTTTTAATTTCACCGGAAGATATGCCATGCATTGCTGCAACCGTTTTGACTTCTTCAACCATGTTAGTGCCAACTGTAAAGCAAACATCCGCTTCTTTGATGCCAAGTACCTCTACATCCCTGATGGTTCTGCTGCCGGCGTATACGCCTCCGTATCTATTTTCCTGTGGACCGTTCAGAGTGTGGATTATACCGCCGTTCCTGCCGGATTCAAGGGAGTGGAGAAATACCACCAGCGGGATATCAAGGGATAGGGATTTTTGATAAGAGCCCATTACTGCCATCCAGTCATGGGCGCAGATAAGCTCCGGATTTTTGTCTGTGATTACCTCCGGAATTGCAAATGTATAGTCCGCCAGAAAAGGGATAAAATGAATCTCACTGCTGTGAGCTCCATCGAATTCTATGCCTGCGGTTTTAAACAGCTCCCGGCTTTTTCTCATCACTTCTGAAGAGCTGAAATTGCAGAGCGGTCTGAATACTCTGTAACCGTCGATTTCCTCATATAAAGGCAGGTCTTTACCCCTCAAGCGCCTTGCGCCCACTCCTATTATATTGACGCTCTTCGATATCCTTGAGAGAATTTCATCTGAGACCACGCCAAGCCCGCCTACAATACCATATTTTTTCCTGCTTTTAGGTTCCATACCATGGGAGGGGAGTTCGTAGCTGTCCCACTCAACAGTTTTATCCATCGATTGTTACACCTTTACAAATTTTTTAGAGTATATTATAGTTATATCATAATATGCTAAATATTTATGCATAATAAACGAATTTTTTCGAGAATTATTAATAATTTGCAAATATCGTTTCTCCGTTTGATGCCACGGTATTAATGATTCAGGCTATATTAAAGATTTCGCTAGCCAGCATTGCCAAGATATAAATACAAAGCTATTCTATGCAAGATCGACGCAATTTAAGGTGATGTTTTTGACCAGCATCTGCTTTTGCTTTGAAGTGCACCAGCCATACAGGCTTAAAAAAGGATTTCACTGGGAGCGGCAGATGTTCAAGAAAAAAACAATCGATCAATTATTCGACACATATTTCTGGAGCGAGCTGGATGAAAGCATCTTTGAAAGAGTTGCGGAGAAATGCTATCTGCCGACCAACGAAATCATTTTAAAGAAAATCGATGAGTTCAAGCACACAAAAAAACCCTTCAAGGTCTCATTCAGCATCTCGGGTGTTTTTTTAGAGCAGTGCCAGCAATTCAAACCAGATCTTCTTGAGAGCTTCAGACAGCTCGCAGCTACCGGATGCGTGGAATTTCTCGAGCAAACATATTACCACTCGCTGGTGAGCTTATACGAGGATAGGAGCGAGTTCATAGAGCAAATCCGCATGCACAGAGAGATCGTGAGAGAGCTTCTGGACAGTAAGCCCACTTTTTTTGAAAACACCGAGCTGCTGTATAACAATAAAATCGCGAAAATAGTTGAAGAGCTAGGATATAAAGGGATCTTTACAGAGGGCATTGAAAGGATTTTAAAAGGAAGATCTCCGAATTATGTCTGCAAAGCAAAAGACAGCGATCTGAAAGTGCTGCTGAGGAATTACCAGCTAACAGACGACATAGGATTTAGGTTTTCATCCAGAAAATGGGAGGAGTATCCACTGACCGCTGATAAATATGCTTCCTGGCTGGCCGCCACCCAGGGACAGTGTATAAATATCTTTCCGGATTATGAAACCTTTGGAGAGCACCACTGGCCAGAAACAGGAATAAGGGAGTTTCTCCACCACCTTCCAGATGAAATTTCAAAGCGGGATAACCTGGAATTTGCTACGCCGTCAGAGATTGCTGACATTTACGATCCCGTTGGCGAGGTAGATGTCTTCGAGTTTGACACAGTTTCCTGGGCCGATCTCAACAGAGATACGAGCTGCTGGCTTGGTAATACCATGCAGTGGGCCTGCTACCAGTACGAAAAAGAGCTTGAGAAAAAGGTCAAAGAAAGCGGCAGTGAAACTTTGCTTAAAATCTGGAGATGCCTCGGAGAGAGCGACCACCTCTATTACATATACACCGCAGGCGGGGCTCCCGGAGAAGTGCACAGCTATTTCAGTCCATACGAAACTGCTTATAGTGCCTTCGTCACCTTCTTCAGCGTGCTGCATGACTTCGACTTCAGGGTGAGAAATGCGTTTGACGCTGCGGAAGAGCCGTTCGTATTCTCTACCAACACGAAAGATTCCCTCCTTAAGACCTGGGGTCTGAATGGATTAAGAGATTCGCTAAAGAAAATACCCTTAGAATCTATTGAATACCATATGAAGAGGGGGGATCTTGAAAACTGGATCAGAACCAGCCTTCACGACGAGAAACTTGCAGAGCTAATCGGAGAGCTAAAATCCGAGGGCGAAGATTTGCGTTCAGATCTCTTAAACCTTGTGAGCAGGAGATTGAGAGAAAGAGAAGAATGAATATTTTGATGCTTTCCTGGGAATTCCCCCCAAAGCTAGTCGGAGGCCTTGGCAGACACGTTTATGAGCTCTCAAGGCAGCTTACAGAAAAGGGAGAGCAGGTAAACGTAATAACCTGGAGCTATCCCGGAGCAATTGATTTTGAAAGAATTGATGACATACAGGTTTACAGGGCTCAGGGAAATTTTCCAACCGGTAGTTTTTTAGAATTTGCACTTTCGATGAACTCGAAGATGGAAGAGATCGCCCTGCAGCTTCTTGATACAAACAAGATCGATATAGTGCACGCGCACGACTGGATGGTTGCCCCCTCTGCTATAGAACTAAGCAAAAGATTACCGCTGGTATCAACTATCCACTCCACAGAAGTGGGAAGGGGGGGAGTAATTCAGGACAGCTATCGCTGGAGCATACACAAGCTTGAAGATGCGCTTGTAAATTACTCAGAGCAGATAATCGTTTGCAGCAGATACATGCGGGATCAGATCAGAAGGCTGTTCGGATATCGGGATGGGGTTAAGATAATTCCAAACGGCATCGATTGCTGCAAATTTGAATCAATAACAGTTGAGCAAGGATTCAGAAGACGATTCGCAGGTAAAGAAGAAAAAATTGTGCTATTTGTGGGAAGACTGGTGTCGGAGAAGGGCGTGAGCATGCTGATAGATGCCATTTCTGAAGTTCTTCAGAGCCGCGTGAACGTCAGATTGATAATAGTTGGCGATGGTCCTCAAAAACAGGAGCTTGAAAAACAGGCATCAAAAATAAGGAACAAAGTGACATTCACAGGATACGTGGATGACGAGACTCTTTACTCTCTTTTCAGCGTTGCTGATCTCGCAGTATTTCCATCGCTCTACGAGCCCTTCGGCATAGTTGCACTTGAAGCTATGGCTTCTAAAACGCCGCTTATTGTTTCAAATGCAGGCGGTCTGTCAGAAATCGTTGAACACATGAGAACAGGAATAAAAGTCCCCAGAAACAGTTCAAGTGCAATATCCAGAGAAATCATCAGAATTCTCTTAAACCAGAAATTTGCAGATAAACTTGCGGATCGAGCCTATCGGGTTGCTCTCAATTGCTACAAGTGGGAAAACATCGCAAGCAGAACAAAAAGAGTGTATCGAAAAGCGCTTCGAAGTGGCAAAAATCGAAATGCTGCAATGCTCTATTTGATGCCCAAAATACCCGCAGCTCAGTTCTCAAAGGCAAAGCAGGACAAAACGGAGAAGGAAATTTCCAGAATTTTCTCTTTTTTTTACAGTTAAAAAAGAGTCAATATTTCTTAAATGCGTTATTCTTTCTTCCACGCACCTCATATATCCGTTCAATAACCTCTCCGCACTCTTCTTCCACTATCTGAGCCGCCGTTTTTATTGATCTCTCGGCAAATACTATTTCAGTTGAGCTGTAGCCCATGATGATTTCTCTAAAGCCGCAAACACCTCTGAGCCTGTGCTGTAAAGTATCAACTTTCTTCGCGCCAATCCTGCCGTTTAAAAGGATTACTTTCATCTCTCCCCTCCTCCAATATTAAAGATATCTCTGCGGAAGATTTAAAGCTTTTGTCCCCTCCCGAACCTGATCGCCTCTTCATAAACATTGATTGTCTCTCTTGCAATTTTATCCCACGTGAAATTATCCAGAACCCGTTTTCTGGCATTGACGCCGAGCTCGTTTCTGAGCACCTCGTTCTTTAAAAGCGGTATGGTAAACTTTGCAATGTCTCCAGGGTCGTATGGATTGATATGGTATCCGCACATATCTCTGCCACTCGGGATCACCTGTTCCCTGAGACCAGAGGTACCACTGGCGCCCACTACTACAGGCTTGCTCATGCACATCGCCTCTGTACATACGATTCCAAATGGCTCATACTTCGACGGGAAAACAGAAACGTCACAGGCAGCGTAGTGCAGGATTCTTTCATCCTCGCTTACATATTTATACTCAAGCACAATGCTATTCTGCAGACCCATGCTTGCCACCATGTGCTTTATCATGCCCTCCTGTTCTCCGCTGCCAAGAATTACAAGCTTAGCCTCCGGGACTTCTTTCAAAATCGTGGGCATCGCCTGAAGCAGGCTATCAGCCCCCTTGACCCAGTTGAGACGGCCAACGAATAGAATCATTAACTCATTTGCTTTTATACCGAGATTTTCCCTGAACATTGAGACCTCTTCTTTTGAAAATCTGCTGGGGTCGTATTTTTCTGGATCAATGCCATTGTAAACCACACGTATTTTCCTCTCATCATAGCCCAGTCTCACCAGCTCGTTGCGCATAGCATAGCTCACCGTTACGATCAGATTTGCTTCCTGAGCAGCGAGATGC
>CAZVYP010000004.1:0-47756 GCA_964631075.1 uncultured Methanocellales archaeon | reverse complement strand
TCCCAAGCCCTTCAACACAACTATTGTGTTGGACGAAAATAAAGTATATACGAGACTTTTTTCACACAAGAGGTTAGTCGCAGCACCTTCTCGTACTTGGAGACGAGACCAAAGTTTGCCTTGCCAGTTAGCGATCCACGTCGCGAACTTGAACTTCCACAGCACAAGCTACCAGTGATTAGTCGTTGCTGGACCGAAGGCACAGTTCAAGGTCAATGGAACAATTAACGGTGAGGGGATTATGGCTTTCTGTTGACCGCCACTGATGGCCAGGTAAATGGTGGCGGGGGGCGTATTTCGAATTAAAGAAGTTGACTTATGAGTTGAGCTGCCTTTTGAGCGCCATCTGTTGGGATGGAAGGATAATTAACCTCCCTTCCAATGTTCGAGATAACCTTTTCTGCTAAAGACTCAGGACTTGATTGGGAATACCACATCCTGATACCAGCCCCGTGTCTGGCGAGTCGACTTGCTACGATCTCTTGTTCACAATGTCCCTCCAGAGGAAAGTAGATGAATGGTCTCCTGAGAGCAGTTAATTCAAGGGTAGTTGCCCCTCCCCCTTGCACAATGGCCAGATCGCAGGCAGCAAAATGTTGATAAAGTTCAGGAACGTACCCTCTGACCTCCACATCATCAGGAACCTTGAGAGATTCTGGGGGAAGTCTGGGGCCGCAGACCAGAACCATGCGGAGATCAGGAAACTTCTCTTTAATAATCGAACCGGACTTACTGCAGAGTTCTAAAAACTCTTTGCCTATTGAAGTACCACCAATGGAACATACAACCAGATTCTCTTGCCCATACCCAAGCTTCTTTCGAACCTTTTCTATATCAGCATACTCCCTGGGATCAAATGGCAAAATATATCCCACGAATTCATAGTAGTTCTTGGCGTGTTCCCTCCGATTGGGCAGTAGAGGGCCAAACTTTTTGTCCTGGACATCTTCGAGTTCACCTATAAAAATGCCCAGATTCTTCTTATTGGCAATGATCTTATAATCCTGGGCCCAGGCAAAATTCCAGAGGTACACCATGATCTTGTCCAGCGGGTTTTTAGTCATTGAATCAAGTCCCAGGAAATCGTAAATCATTACAAAAGGAATTTCAATTGCGATTTTCTTGCTAGACAAGGCAGCTCCAATTTCATAGGTCTCATCCCCAATAATGAGATCAAACTGGTACTTACTGATTACCTGTCTGAAAATTTCCACGTTATGTGCCCACTCCTTCCTTGCATTAAGCAGATATTTCACTATATTAAGCTGGAAGCCATCCGCGGCTTTTTCAGCGGGTATGTTTTCATTAGCGTACAGGTCTTATTCTGGAAGAAGGCTCTCTCCGGCATCCTTAAGCACTAGGCTTGCTGGGTCTGCAGCCAGCCAAGAAATTTCTAGATCAGGTTTCAACTTGCGCAATTCTTTTGCTATTGCTATGTCTCTTAAGATATGTCCCAGACCTAGGGAGCCACTGATATACAGAATTTTTTTATTTGTCATTTCCTATCATTCCCAGGTATATTCTCAATTTTGTGGGTACATCTAAAAAAATGTTGCCTCTTTCTTTGAAAAATATTTCTAAAATGAACATAGGGCCCCCAAGCCCAATGCTACAGAATTAATAATGTTTTTTAATTAGTGTTCTTCAAAAATATTCAGGAATTGAGAACTTGTAATTATTCTGATCCCTTTGTATTCTCTCAGGCTCTGGGAAGAAGACAAAAACGCGAAGTAAAGTTTTGTAAAATTAAAAAAAAGTTGTAATCCGACTGCTCTTATCCTGATTTCTACTTATTTTTTATTCTTTAAGTGACTGACAATAAACATCATCCCTAGAGCTATGCCAATTGGCACTGCAATCGTTGGGTACTCTGGAATAGTGGTTGTAGTAGGCGATGTTGTCTCAGAGGCTGGTCCGGGTGTGGATGCCCCGGAGTTTCCGTCTGTACCTCCATTAGGATTAGCGCCTCCATCTGTACCTCCATTAGGATTAGCGCCTCCATCTGTACCTCCATTAGTAACTTCGTCTAATAAGATTGTAGACTCTGAGCCGCTGGTTGGTGTTAGGACTGGTGGTGACGGTGGTGATGCTGAAGTTGGTCTTACTATGTTTTTCTCTACAAGATCAAGAGATGAATCCGGTGTTGGTGATGCAGCTGTATCTGAAGTTGGAGCAGGGATTGGAGTTGGAGTTGAGGTTGGAGCTTGCCCTGATTCCTCTGCAGCGGGTCCTGTATTCTGGTCAATGATGTTTAAATATAATATACCTGCAAATAATAGGATTATCAGCAGTGGAGCTATAAAGATGAGTTTTCTTTTATCCCTATCTATTTTCATACCCACCGACCTCAGTACTATTTTAAGTGGTTTCTTAATATAAAAATATTTTGGAAACAATTATAATGATAATTATGATGCAATTATTTGATGACTATATTCCTATTATTTTTATTATTCCGGTGAACTCTCTGTTGAATGTGAATATCGCTTCTATGCGATGGCGCTTCATAAGTGCTATGGTGGTGCAGTCGGTGAAGCTTAATTCTGAATCGAAATATTGCTGGTAAAGCTCCAGAGCTGTGTCTATGTCTGCTGGTAAAACGTGGTATAGCTTCACTGGCCTGGTTTTAGCAAATTTTGCAACATCGAGGGCGAAATTCTTGTTTCTCGAAGCAGCAAAGGCGTATGTCATTGCCTCGCTAAGTATGAAGTCACTTGTGATCACCTTACCGTATATGCCATCCAGAATTTCTTCGAAAATTGAAACCGCGGTTTTGTGGTTTTTGTCATCGCTGTTTCTGACTGCGATTATGGCTGAGGCATCTATTATTATGCTCATTTCTGCTCACTTGTCTTTTTCTATCATTAATGACGTGTCAGCTCCCCAGTGCCTGGGATTTGCAAGTATCTTTTTCATTTCTTCCTCTTCGCTCATTATGTGGTCTATTAGTTCGTCCATGTGCTCGCTGGAATACTCCAGTGCAACTTCCATGACTTGCTGGTTTGTGAGTTTCAATCCCTTCCTGGAAAGATTTGCTCTTATTCGGTCGAGAATGATCTTTGCATCCATTCTAATTTTTACGCTGCAAATTCGCTCCATACTAATTTCTACTTTCTACTTTCTACTTAATTTTTGTGATTCTGTTCCGCTTAAAAACCTGATTTTCAATTTACCACTTTTATAATCATGGCTTCAGAAAATAAATAGTAATCCATTTTTTCCCGGAATTCAAAATAGAAACCTTAATAAATACTATAATTTTTCTTTTAACTCGAGGGTCAGCATGACTGTCAAAGTAAAACTGATCTCTGGAAGAACCATTATCCAGGGTAGCAATATAGAGAACAAGACCTCGGATGAATACTTCTTTGGCTGCGCAAGATGCGAGCTTAACTCCAGGATACTGGAGAAGCTGGGCGTCAAGGATGGCGACGACGTTAAAGTGAAAACCGACTTTGGTGAAGTCGTTGTAAAGGCAAGGAAATGTGACGGCAATCCTGATCACATCGCCTTTATACCAATGGGACCATGGGCAAATAAAATTACAGACCCATATACCGGCGGTGTTGGAATGCCAGGTTTCAAAGGAGTTGATGCCGAGGTAATGCCTACGAAGGAAAAGACGTTGAAGATGATAGAGCTTATGGCAACATACAGGGGGAAGTGAAAGTATGGCTGAGATTAAAGAAGTGGTTTGCTGCTTCTGCGGCTGCCTGTGCGATGACATACTGGTTGAAGTAAGCGATAATAAAATTACAAAAGTCAAAAATGCGTGCAAGCTTGGCCACGCCAGAATAGCCGGCCACCACCCTAAATTTGAAGCACCGATGGTAAGGACAAATGGACAGTGGAAGAAGGTATCCTATGATGAGGCAATAGATAAAGCTGCAAAGCTGCTCACTGGTGCCAAGCGCCCGCTGCTGTATGGCTGGGCAAGCACAAGCTGCGAAACCATTAAGAAGGGACTTGAGCTATGCGAGACAGTCGGCGGGGTCTATGACCAGTGCGCCTCTGTTTGCCATGGACCGTCAATCGTCGCGGTCGCAGGTACAGGCTCGCCGGGCGCAACCCTCGGGACAATCAAGAACAGAGCCGATTTGATAATATACTGGGGCTGCAACCCGATGGAGGCACATCCAAGGCACATGTCGAGGTACTCCATATTCCCGAGAGGCTTCTTCAGAAACAAGGGCAAAGAGGACCGCAAGTTCGTCGTGGTGGATGTAAGAAAGACGAACTCCGCGAATATAGCAGATATTTTCGTTCAGGTCGAGCCCAATCAGGACTACGCAGTTATTTCAGCTATCAGGGCAATGCTCCGCGGGCAGGATGCGATTCTGCCAGAGAAAATCGGCGGCGTGCCCAAAGCACAGATAAAGACCCTTGTGGATATGATGCTAAAAGCAAAGTTCGGAGTTATCTTCTTCGGATTAGGATTAACCATGTCAAGAGGAAGATACAAGAACATCGAGATCGCGATTCAGCTAATAGACGACTTAAATGCAAAGACCAAGTTCACAATAACGCCAATGAGAGGACACTACAACGTCGCAGGCGCTGGACAGGTAGCAGCATGGGAGCACGGCTTCCCCTTCTCAATGGACTTCTCACGAGGATATCCATACTATAACCCGGGAGAGTGCTCAAGCAACGACCTGCTTGAGAGAGAAGAAGTGGATGCAATGTTCGTGATTGCCAGTGATCCAGGCGCTCACTTCCCGCAGAAGAGCATATCGCATATGGCAAAGATCCCGATAATACAGATAGATCCATTCCCGAATCCCACCACAGAGCTCGCCAGCATTATAATCCCGCCGGCTCTGATGGGCGTTGAAGCAGAGGGCACAGCCTATAGAATGGATGGAGTACCGATTCACGCGCCAAAGGCTGTAGAGACTGAGAAGCCTTCTGACTATGAAATAGTCACTAAAATCCTTAAGAAAGCGAAAGAAGCAAAGGGGGCATGAAAATGAGCGAGCTATTAATTAAAAACGGAGTTGTTTACGATCCGCTGAACAACGTGAAAGGCGAGAAGATGGATATTGCCATAAAAGATGGCAAGATCGTTGACAAAGTGAAGAATCCAAAGGTAATCGATGTGGAAGAGCGCCTGGTGTTCCCGGGCGGAGTTGACATGCACTCCCATATAGCCGGTGGAAAAGTCAACGTGGGCAGAATCATGCGCCCCGAAGATGGCAGAAAAGGCCTTGAAGCCAAAACTGCTTTAACAAGATCAGGAGCTGGCTACTCAGTCGTATCAACGTTCACAACTGGCTATCGCTATGCGAAGATGGGATACACCACTGTTTTCGAAGCAGCACAACCCCCTCTTACTTCAAGGCATACCCATGAAGAGCTAATGGACATTCCAATGGTTGACAAAGGCGCGCTGACTCTGATGGGCAACAACTGGTTCGTCTTCGACTACATAAAAAAAGGCGAGAAGGAAAAGCTGATTGCATTTGTTGCCTGGCTGTTGAAAGCAACAAAGGGATATGGCATCAAAATCGTAAATCCAGCCGGCAACGAAGCCTGGGGATGGGGTAAAAACGTCACCAGCATACGGGAACCCGCGCCACACTTTGGAGTAACACCCGCGGAGATCATAAGAAGCCTTGCAGAGGTGAACGAAACCCTGGGATTACCTCACTCGATACACGTTCACCCCAATCGCCTCGGGCACCCTGGTAACTACCCGGTGACCCTTGAGACATGGGACTTGGTAAAGGATATGAAGAACAGAGAGAGACAGGTATACCACAACACACACGTGCAGTTCCACTCATATGGTGGTACTTCGTGGCGTGACTTTGCTTCGAAGGCAGACGTAATGGCGGATTACATTAACAAGTCGGATAATATGACAATTGACACCGGAACGGCTGCATTCGGCGACACGACAACTATGACTGCGGACGGACCTATGGAATACAACCTGTACACCCTGCTGAAGCGGAAGTGGAGCAACAATGACGTCGAAATGGAAGACGGAGCTGGCGTTATCCCGGTATTCTACAGCAAAAACAGCCCACCTCACGTCGTGATGTGGGCAATAGGTCTGGAACTAAACCTGTTGATAAAAGATCAGTGGAAAGTTATCATGGCAACCGACCATCCAAATGGCGCTCCCTTCACAATCTATCCAAGTGTAATTGCGCTGCTTATGAGCGCCAAGTACCGGGAGGAAATGATCAAGCAGTGCCACGCATATATCAACAAGGCCACATTTCTACCAACCATAAATCGAGAGCTGGACTGGAACGAAATCGCAATCACAACAAGGGCTGCAGGTGCCAAATCACTTGGACTGCATAAATATGGCAAGGGACATCTCGGCGCAGGCGCAGACGGCGATGTCGCTGTATATGATATAAAGCCAAAAGAATTTGATCCAGCCAAGCAGTATGCTGACGTTGAAAAGAGACTAGCAAAAGCGAAGTACACCATCAAGGGCGGCGAAGTCGTTGTGAAAGATGGAGAGATAGTGAAGGTTGTTGATGGCAGAACATTCTGGACCAATCCAAAGGTCGATGAAACGCTGATGAAAGAAGTAGAGAAGGACATCGCAAAGAAATTCCAGAAATACTACTCCGTAACACTCTCTCGCTACCAAGTAGAGGACAAGTACCTGCCAATACCATTCGAAATCAAAGCAGGAGCGTGAAAGCGATGACACAGGTAGTAACACTAACGCCAAAGAAAACCGATAACATCTCAGTCGAAGCCGAAACAATAAACCCGCAGAACTTCGCAGGGAAAACAGCGGCGCAGATCAAAGCACTCCCGGTGCACATCGGAAATAGAACAGCAACTATCGGCGACCTCTTCGAAGTCAAAGTCGAAGGACAGGGACACGTCGAGAACACCAGCATAGTGATAAACGGAAGCATTTCAAGGGTTAAAAGAGTTGGCGAAAAAATGAGCGCGGGCAGAATTGACATCAAAGGCGATGCAGACATGCACCTCGGAGCCTTCATGAGCGGCGGCACAATGGCCTTAAACGGCAACGCAGATTCATGGGCAGGCAGAGAGCTGAAAGGCGGCGAGCTGATAATAGAGGGCAATGCAGGCAACTACTTAGGTTCTGCGTACCGCGGTGAAATGGCAGGCATGACCAACGGCACAATCATCGTGAAGGGCAACGCCGGCGACTTCGCGGGCGAAAAAATGGCAGGCGGCAAAATCGAAATAAAAGGCAACGCCGGAATCCTCGCAGGACTAAGCATGAGCAACGGCGAGATCATAATAAAAGGCAACGCCACGATACCCGGCGGCGAGATGAAAGGCGGCAAGATTCGCGTTGAGGGTAAAGTGCTCGAAATGCTCCCGGCATTCAAGCTCGAAGGCACAGAAACCATAGACGGCAAAGAGTACAACAAATACACAGGCGACCTATCAGCAGACGGAAAAGGCACGCTGTACGTGAGGAAGTAAAACACTTTCTTTTTTCTTCTTTTTTGTTCTCATTTTTTGGCGTTGTTCTGCCTATTTCTGGATCATTTCCTCGATTCTGTTCACGAAATCCTCTGCCCAGTGGAGTGCTTGCTTGGCCTCGCTTTCAGTAACTATATCCATCTCTTCGTATACTATCCTATGCCTCTTCTTCCTCATTCCGTTGAGCACCATTGTCATTCTGTCGCTTGCCTTATTGCCAAGCGATACCTCGAGGAACTTCACCACCGCAACGTGCCCTTCAATGCTCGATGGAGCGTAGCCCTTGCTGAACATCAACGCCCTTCCCGCCTGCAGCATGGCGTTGTATGAAACTGCCAGAGACCAGTCAAGCTTTTTGTTATCTATCAGCGTCCTCGCTGTTTCTACATCTCTTCGCGCTCTCTTCAAAGATTCTGCTGCCAGCCTTCGATCTGGCGCTGTTTTTCTTATGACTCTACTTCTCAGCAGCTCTTCCAAACTCATCTTCGTCGCCTGCAAGCATGATGATCGGTTTCCTGATAATGTCTGCTAATAGGTGATGCCTGCTCTTAACCCTTCTCAAAAACTCTTCATCACTCCAGAGTATATAGTTAATCTCCCGCCCAACATCTCCTTCGACTTTGCTTATCGCTTTTAGCAAATCCTCCTCGCCAGCCTCTCCGATCACGAGCAAATCGATATCGCTCCTTTCAGTTTCCTCTCCACTTGCAAACGAACCGTAAATGAGCGCGTATTTTATACCCCTCAAACCCAAAAGCGCGTTTCTCAACAGATCTCCCAATCCTGCAGTTTTTAACATCAAGCCTTTAATCTCCGCAAAATAGGGGAGATTTTTATTAGCCGAGATTAGCGTGATCTTGCCTTTCTTATTTTCGACAGCTATGCCCAGAGAAATTAAGTTCCGCACCTCCCTGTAAAGCATTGAGTAAGGAATCCCCAGATCCCTTGATAACTCGCGAATGTAAAATTGCCTGTCAGAGTTCATCATGAGCTTTGATAACAGGGAGACTCTGGTACTTGAGCCGAACAATGTATCTAATTTTGATGTCATATTATCTAATTATGATGTCAATAATTATAAAACTATGTTCTTGAAATACAAAGGCAGCTTTTCGCGTTTAGAAAAGGAACGCAAATATAGAATTCTGTAACCAAAGCTTAATATCCAAAGCTTGCCTACTTGCCAAGTTAAATAAGGTGAGAAAATGCCAGATGAACCAAAATCAACTCTATCAACGCCAACAGCACCCGCGACGTCACCTCCCTCCTCAGAACCCGCCCCATCACCGACGCCACAGTCTTCAGCCCCTGCTCATACAGGTGAAAGACCCGGCGGCATCACGATCCTCGCTATTCTCTACGGATTATACGGCGCGGTTGTGCTGCTGATAGGATTAATTGCCCTCTTTGCCTCCAGCGCGATTATAGGTGCAAGCTACAGGCATATCCTGGTTCCGGCTATCTTCGCTGGCATATTTAGCATAGTCGGAGCTCTCTTCGTTTTGATCGGCATTATACTGCTCATTATCACATGGGGACTCTGGAACCTAAAGGAGTGGGCGTGGTTAATAGCGGTGGTCTTCGCAGTACTGGGCTTGCTTCACTTCCCGATCGGCACAATACTCAATATCATCGTGCTGTGGTATCTGTTCAAAGCAGAGGTTAAAGCAGCTTTCAAGCGAGGTTGATGGGGAAATGTTCGACAAAATCCCCTCTGTTCCACTTGCCCAGGAGCTGATTGACAAGGCATTCAGGAGAGCCGCGAGAGCGAGGAGGGGCAAGGTATCTTCTTCGAAGTACGACATTCGAGATGCCGAGGAATCGATGGTTATTACCTCTCGCACTATTCTCGCGGATAATTTAAATCTGATCGTAAGGAAGTTCCCGAGTCTTGATAAGCTGCCGGATTTCTACAGAGAGATGGCAGATATCCTTGTTGGCATTGATAACCTGAAGAAGTCACTGTATAACGTGAACTGGGCTGGCAGGAAGATCAAGGAGATATCGCGCAGATACGTAGGGGAAATACGCCATAGCGAGAATCCTGTGCAGATCAGGAAGCAGGCGATGGGCAGAATAGCCTCGATAGTATACGACGTCAGCGCAGATCTCGAGTTCCTTGGCGAGGCAAGAGAGAGACTCCGCCACATTCCGGCGATTTCCGAAGATCCGACGATCGTGGTCGCCGGCTATGCAAACGTGGGGAAGTCAAGCTTCGTTGCAAAGGTGAGCAGCGCAAAGCCCTTAATCGCCGATTATCCCTTCACCACGAAGGGAATTGAGGTTGGTCATTTTAAAGTCGATAAGAAGCGCTATCAGGTAATCGATACACCGGGTTTGCTCGACCGTCCCTTGAGTGAGAGAAATCAGATCGAGCAGCAGGCGATCTCTGCTATTCGCCACATAGGAGATGTTATTCTCTTCATAATCGATCCGAGCGAGACATGCGGCTACGAAGTAAAAGCCCAGCTCAACCTGCTGAAGGAGATTAAGGAGCTCATCGATATCCCTGTGCTGGTAGTGGCGAATAAAGCCGATATCACCAGCGAGAAAGAAGATAAAATTAAAGCAGAGCTAGAGATGTCATCGCTCACCGGCGAAGGAATAGAGGAAGTTAAAAACAGGCTGATCGGGATGATCGCCAGCGAAGAGAGAGCGGAGTTTCTGCCGCACGCGAGGAACCTGTTTAAAAAGGGCTGACCCCGGCTGCGAAGCAGCCCATTAGGAAGCCCAGTATTGTGCCGCTGTTGAGAAGTGGTAGGCCTGCCTGTGGACGCCCTTTAACTACGAAGGTCATAAGAGCCGCGAATCCGATTATCGAGCCGATGATGGCTCCAAGTGCAGGTGCGTTGAGAGTTGCAATTACTGCTGGAGCACGCGTGATGAAGGCAATTGACGATACAACTAAAATAGCGGGCATCACTGCATCGCCGAGTCCCATGAAGTATGCCTCGCGCTCTCCCTCTTTTTTCAGATGTGTTTGCTTTCTGAATGAATAGCTGCGTTTCTTCGGGATCACCAGGAGAACGGGTATTTTGAGTGCGAGCACTCCCTCAGCCAGCTTTATCATGTGCTTTGTTTTATAGACCGATATTGCATCGTAAATGGCGAGGGCTACAAGCAGGATTAAAGTTGGGACTATTGCCAGCGAGATTCCAAATATGGATGCTGCACCCGCGCCTATTATTACGCCTATCACATCAATAACATACCACTCGGGATATTTGTAGAGCAGAATGGTTGCGAAAGCAGTGAGCACAACTGTTGCAAATAGTGAGGATGGCTGTGAGAAAACTCTTGAGGTAAAAACGTCGAAGATTATGAATAGCGTGCTCACCACCGCGAATCCGATGAATCCCTTCACCATCCATTTTTTACCGTACTTCAGGGTAATTAAAACCAGCAGCGTAAAAATCAAAATTATAATTATATATACAATCGGGTTCCACACCGAGGTGGGTTCTTCGAACACCTGCATGTTGTTCTCCTGAAATGGCTCTATTAAAAGTGCGGCCATTACTTCAACGATGAGGAGAAAGAGAGCCATTATTGCCATTGCGGCGTAGTCTGAGATTGTCAGCTTGGTGCTTTCTGATTCCAGGTTTATCACCGATCACGAATTCAGAGGTATTTTGGATTTTCTTTTATATTTATTTATGCTACTCATCATATCATCCAAGCAGATGGATATTCCCGATCCTGACATTTTTCAATCCAGCTTTTCTCGCAGCATTCAAGCACTCCTCTGCCTGCTTTCTGGAAGTGGTGGGTAGATCTGTGAAATAGAACTGAGGATAAAAAGCAAGCAGCGAGTAAGGTATCTCCTGATCCAGTGATGCAATGAACTTTGAGATCTGCTTTACCTCTTCCGCTTCTATGTAGCCCGGTACAAGGAGTGTGCTTGCAGTCAGAAATTCTGGCTCGCGGCGCTGCTTCCTTACTTCTGCAAGACATGCGAAATTTTCAAGAGTTTGCTTATTGGTTACACCACACAGCGCGATATTCAGGTGCTCGTCAAAAGCCTTAAGATCAAACTTAATATTCCCACCGCTCACAAGTGATACCTCGGCGATCTGCCTGCAGAGTGAGGATGACATGCTCCCGTTTGACTCGAAGCAGATGCGGAGTATCCTATCCTTATGTTCTTCAAGGGCAATTTTAGAGGTTTGAATCGCATGTGGCAGTTGAGGAACGGGGTCGCCTCCGAAGTAGCAGATGCATGAAGTGCGGGAATCGACTTTCGAGGCAAGTTCCTTTGCTGAATAAACCGGTGATCGCTTCCCGGTAAGCTGGCGGTAGTGCCAGTTCTGGCAGAAGAGGCAGTTAAAGCTGCAGGCGCCGTAGAAAACTGCGAGATTTTTATAGCCGTATTCAGGTTTATGATCCGCATAGGAGTATTTCGGATATCCGGTGCCAGTGCAACCAGGGCAAATTTCGTTTGCCACGCAGTTCGTGGGAAGGGCATCGTAATACCACTCCAGAATTCCAATCTCAGCCGTGCCCGCGAGGTGCTTCAGCTTTCCATTTTCATTTATCCTTAAGCCGCAGTAGCCTGCTTCACCCTCTGGAATTTCGCATTTATTCACGCAGAGCCCGCAGGTTCTCCCACCTGTAGCCCGTGGGGGGTCTGCCGGTAGTTTGAATGGCTCTCTGCTTAATCTATGCGCTTTTCTAACAAAGAGCTTGCTCTCTTCCCATTTTGCCTTTATGCAGCTGGCGCATACACCGAGAAATCCTGATATCTGCGGAGAGCTATTACCGCACACGGCACATTTTGCAGTTTTCATAATAGATTCTTTATCTCGGTAACAGGGAGGGTGCTGTTTGATATTGTTATATCTACCTGGCGAATAGTTGCAGGATTTTTACCATCATACTGCATCAGTGAGTTTGACCATGGGCTGAGCGGCATGAACGCATAGCCCTCATGAGGCTTCGAATTCTTGACAACCTTTGCGATAATTGAGCTTGAGGGGCTGCTTATCTTCGCATTCCCACCTTCTTTCAAACCAAATTTTTTAATATCCTTCTCGTCAAGCTTTACGATCGCGCTTATTGTCTCGAAGTCCTTTGAAAACTTTCCATTTAGCAAAGCTTCGTCTACGAACACATCTCTATATACGATTAAAGTTATTTTGTGCTCAGGATGTGACATGAACTCGCTTACTGGCATCTACTCCAGCTCCTCCATAATCCTTATTAAGATCCCTGCATCACTGTAATTTTTTGACTCGAATATTTTTTCACTCGATATGCTAAGTCCATCCATTCGATATAATGAGCAGCCGGTTTCAACGCTGGTTACTGCGCTTGGTATGGTAATCTTTGCCCTGCTTGATGTCAGACTTTTATGTGAGTCTATTACAATTAACGGGATTTTCAAAAGGCTCTTTGCAAGCGGATTTGGAAGCTCTGAGAGTGGATCTGATTTAACGATTAAAGCCAGATCAGCTCTTCCGTTTACCAGCACATCGTAGAGCAACTCTGGCGAGGAATTAATTCCTTTTTCTTGAATCAGCTTTTCAAATCCAAAGGCATTTGATCCGTCAAGCATTGGAATTACGAAAAATTCTCTCCCCTGGTTTAGCTTCTGCAGCAACTGCTTGAAGAGGTCCAGATTCTCATTTAACGCTCCCGCCAATCCAGCGCCTGTGCATATCACCCCGTATTTTGACTTTTTAAGCTGACTGGCAAGCTCCATTAGTGTTTTTTTGTCGAGAGATGTTTCCGGGAGTTTGCCGTCAAGTGCATCCAGTAAAGCCCTCATCAGTTCTGTATCGTCGCCGGGCTTGATTTTTAGAAACTTTTTGTACATCCTGGAAGTGGCAGAGTCCCTTACGTCGATGATAATCAGATATCTATCCTCTTCCCAGCCTCGCTGCCTGAATTTACCTCTCGGATAGTAAGTGAATCGCGAGAGATGACGGGGATGCGAATTGCTTGGATCAGATCCCCAGTATATGATGGTGTCAACCCGGTCTCTGACGTAGTCGAGGGTAGTGGTCTTCACATTGCCTCTCTGAATTTCCTTAAATAGCGAGCCGAAGATTGAGAGATTCCCTGCTGTCGAAGGGATTTTTGCGGCAAGCTCAAAAGCTGCTTTCTGCGCCTCGCTGTCGAGGTTTGCAAGGCCGAATATAACCACGTTTTTTGCACTTTTCAGCAGAGCTGCTGCCCTTACTATGCTCTCCTCGACCTCAACTGCTTTACCGTCAGCAAGTGGCTCAAGGCGGTCAACATTGTATCCCATAAAATATGCGGCGCCTCTTCTGCAGGCGTTATTTATATTTTCGATTTTTGGTTTTTCTCCCGTGACTTCTATGTCATCGCAGAGACACGAGCAAACCGGGCATAGAGCCAGTACTATACCTCCTACACAAATTCGATGGCTTCGCTGGGACACGTAACGATGCAGCCGTTACAAAGTGTCCTGCCTGGACCGAATCTCCGGCATTTTTCCACGTTGTGAGCGGTTATTACGCCTTTGCATACCTTCAATATAACTTTATCGCTTTTCGGCCCCTTACCAAGAGCTGAACCCGTTGGATCCTCAGCAACGTTCACCGGGCATGCCACCACGCAGTTGCCGCATCCGAAGCACTTCTCGGAGTGAATTATAAGCCCGGTTTCAGTCGCCTTTTCAGCGATCTTGAAGATTCCCTGCAGCTTCTCCCGATTTTTAGCGTATTTTTCCTCCTTAAAAAGCGGAACGCATTCCTCCACCTTGCGCTCTCTCGATACGAGTTTGAATGCGAATGCCATGCAGGTTGCTTCCCCGCAGAGCTTGCAATTGGTTTTGGGTAACATTTGATAAACTTCCATCGGACTGACCATTTTGATCCTTCCTCTTTTCTCTTTTCTTTCAAAATAAACTATACTGTTTAACTCTTATAAAGGTTTTGTTTAATTTTGGCAAAACCAGAAGAGTGAGACACCAAAATCAACTCGAGAAGACCTCTACGTTGGCAATGTTTTCAGTTATAACCACCCGGTTGAATGGAATGACTGCTTTTACATGCGTTGAATCAAGCCTTGTAACCTCTATTCTTGTATCATTGGCTCTCTTCTTCAAATCGCTGAAGTGCCATTCCCACGCATCCGCGTAGTAAGTGCTGTCGACTGTTATTGTTACATTGCTGGAGCTTGAGTTAGAGCTCTGATCGATGAATGTGCTGTTGCCTGTTCTGTTATATTTGCTGACGACCGATACTCTATCACCCCCACCCATCAAGGGGTAGCTGCACTTTACTGAGAATGTTGAAATTATCACCGTTAGATTATACGTTTCAGTGTCATTATATGCAAAGACCTTGGGTGGATATCGAAGATACGATCGCTCACCCTGTTTAATGAATACTCCGCCGTCGATGTATGAGATTTTCTTTCCACGGTAGCGGTATTCAATGATTCCGAGATCCTTTGTGCTATCATACTTCGTTATACCGCTTGAGATCACTACAATGTTTATCTGATCTCCTGTTGACGCGGCATAGATCGAACCCCCTCCAGTGCTAATACTTGTGGTCTTAACCGGCGCCTGGTCGTATGCAACTCGATCAAGGTCTGCCTGCAAAATCTCGAATCCCTGCTGGGCATTTTGAAAGCGAATTCTCTCCTGAAGATCTTCCAGAATTGGATAGCCGTAAGTATACATCAACCCAACAGAAAGCACAACGATTGTGAAGATCAGCATGTAACCAATAACTTCTGAAACTGCTTTTTGCGAATCCAGCATTCTCATTTCAAATCACTCCAAATTCATCTGCCCGCCACCTGTTTGCCATGCATCGATTTTAGTCTGGGGGAATACCAAAGTAATATCATTACCCGTAGTATTTGTATATGTAACATTGGAAAGCCCGAATACATTACCATCCCTTAAACCGGAATTCAAAGTTGTGATACCCACCTGGAGAACAACCGGTGTTTTTCCTTCACTGATTATCTTAACCCTGTCCACTTTCCACTGGATCGTAGTTGTGCCATCTGCATTTTTCGTCACATTACAGTCACCGGATACGCTTGTGACATCAATACCAGCCGGAATTATATCCGTTATCACTAAATTTCTGGCGGCAATTTCCCTGAGCTCTTTTGCTATCTGCGAATATATTTGCTGCAGCTGTTCCTTATTAGCAGCGTAAAAGTAAAAGCCCTCGCCGCTTGAGACATTCGCAAGTAAGCTCATATTAGCATCTTTTCCAAAGCCTATTGTATAGATCAAAATGCCCATCGATTTTGTGATATTTGCCTGCTGCAATGCGTAAGCCATTCCTGCGCTTTCAGGCGAGGGAACGTTTGGAATTCCGTCAGACATAAATATTATCACAGGAAGCCTGGTTTTATCCCCGGCTGTGAAGTATGTTGAATTCATAATAAGTTCCTCCCTGGCTTTTTTCAATCCATCGCCACCAGGCGTGTTACCGCCAGCAGTAAGCCCGTCGATGCTATTTCTCACAGCAGTTTTATTATAAGTAAGAGGCTGGACTAAGTTTGCAACATTGTTTGCAAAAGTAACAAGTCCACTTTTATCCGTGCTGACCAGAAAATCGGTGAATGACTTGCCACTGATTTTCGCCGCATCTAATTTGGCCATGGACAGATTTAGCTCGAATTCCTGCGATCCCTCAGGGAAGTCAGGGGTTACATATATGGTGTAATTTGTACCTGCAGGGACATTTGTATCTTCATATCTAGCTTCTGCATTGATTAGCGATGTCTTGTTAACCCACATTTGCAGCTTCCTGGTGCCATTTAAATTAGTTAGCTCCACTTTAAAGTTACTCAGTCTATCTTCCGCGGTTACATTCATTACGTATGCATTGCTCGAGATTGTGTCAGAATACTCTGCCACAGTGGTGTTAGCCGCGTAACCGGAGCCAATTGTGCTTTTGTTCACGATGACCTTGAAATCCTGAGTACCGTTGGTGAAATTACCTGTAATGAACAAATTCCAGTTTCCGATAGCAGGAGCCTTATCGATGAACTGCTCACCATCTGGTATTGCAATGTTTGCCCTTATAATGGTTCCATTCGGGTACTTGATCCAGAGGTTAATATCTTTATTAGGAGAGCCGTTAACCGATTTTGCAACGATGCTCAAATTTGTAAATGAAACGTCAACTGCAAAAGTCTGACTCCAGTTTAAGCTCTGCATAACGCCTTTTGTTTTGTTGAAAGAAGTGAAGCCATTATCATACTGTCCCGAGTAGGTATCAGGGTCCATGCTTCCTGATATATCTGTTGTTAGAATTATATCGGGAGAGGGGCTATCTGAAGGTGTGCCTTTGCCGTAAAGAAATATGCTGAGAGTAGAGGGATTTCCAACTTTGAAGCTATTTGGAGAGAAATATTTGAACGCTTCCAAGCCGGGTTTAATAGTTAAACTTGTAACATTAACTTTAAAGCTGAGGCTGCCTGACTTATGCAATATCGGATCGTAAACGGTTAGTGTAGCGTTGTATATACCCTGACTCAAGTATCTGTGGTATTCAGTTGCATTATTCCCGGCTGTTCCATCGCCGAAGTCCCAGGTAAATCTCAAAATCCCGACACCCTTGGAATCACCCGCATCGAAGGTAACTAAATCGCTGGAAGGGGGAGAAGAAGTCAGGTTATACACAACTTCCTGTGGATATACGACTCCAGCGGTGGATAAATCGTATTGCGCGCTCATGCTGTGTGTAAGCCAGTGCTCCGCCTGCGGGCTATATGTCGATCCGTTGAGCACGAGGCTTGAGCCTATCTTGTTCAGTGTGATCATCGCTTCTTTCTCGAATCTGACTGCTGAAACCAGGATCTGCTGATCAAGCCCGTCTTCTTTAAATTCAACTTTATATTCATATTTGCCTACACCGGGTGGAATGTAGAACCTGGTCTTCAGATATCCGGTTTCAGGTGCTGTTAAGTACATGTCAACGACTTTCGAGCTTATACTGTTGCCAACATCCTCGAACTGAGTTTGCATTGCAACTCTTGATGGAGCAATTTCAATTTGATCTGAATAGAGCGCTAAAAATAAAGCGAGATATACGACAATGATGCCTATAAGAATAATGTATTCATATGTGGGAGTTGCGGCATTTATATCTCTGGTAAATTTTCTCATCTCACTCCCTCTCCTGTAAATCGTAGATCACTTCTATGCTTTTATAATCGGTATTCATATCGCTGAAGATGATGGTGACCTGAGCCCAGGATATATTCGTTCCACTCTTGATTGGCTTTGCTTCTATCGAAGCGAAAGCTCCGTGCTGGGCATACAGTGTTGTAATTTGACTGCCATACAGATTCATTATATTACTGAAAACCGATTCATTCTGGAATTGAGAGCAGTTCGCTGCTACTTTCACCTGATCAATCGTCTTCTTCCTGATATCCTGCAGCTCTTGCTTTGGATAAGTGAACTCCCCCATCGCTGTTTGATGCCCTGAAAATAGCACCGTGTTGAGCAGCACTGCTATTACTATCAAGGCGACAGCTATCAGAAATCCGAATAATATTATGACCTGGGCGCTTTCCTCGTCCTTTATGCGTACCATAGCTCAAGCCTCACCTCTATTACGTGCGGCACCCTCTCGGGAAGGGTTCCGGTACCAGTTGCATTGACCTTGAATGGTGATGTATTGTTAAGCTCGCTGTCATAGATTACAACAATACGACTCGCGGTTACAGAATCCCGGGGTGGCAGTAGATTGGTCATGAACTCGGTTTTGTTATCTGAATTCAACACCAGCAGGGATAGATTACTCGGGACATTGTTAACCTCTGAAAAGTTTACCCCGCTCAGGTTCACATAGCATAAAACCACGTTGAACATGGTGTTTCTCGGCAGCATTGCACTCAGATCTTTCCTCATTTGAGCTGGAATCTTCGGGTTGCTCTTATTTATCTGCTTCAGGTACCCCTTCAGAGTGTTATCGGCAAGGCTGCTATTCGCCAGGCTGCTGTTAGCAATGATATCGCGATCAAGGACGACAAGCGCGTCTCTTCCAAGCTGTGCAAGCTGAAAATTCAGGTTCTGAGTCACAGGTGGAGTTGTGATAGTTGGTGATTGCAGCACAAAGTATAATGCGAGCATTATGAGCACGGCAGCGCCAAGCCCTTCGAGAGTGAAAACCTGTGCCTCGTTTCTGCTCACCATATGCAGACCTCTAATCCAAATGAGTCTTTGATAGTTGTATTAGTTTGAAAAAACTCATCGTCAGTCCAGGTATCCGAATAAAGGTTAATATTTGACTGGCAATTTTTATATTGTATTGAAAACAGGAATTCTGTTCCGTTCTGAGCGCCAAAACTTGCAAGCTTTGCGTTGATCTCATCTTCAAAATTGCGCGACCACAGTCCATTGGAATCGACAGTCCAGTCGAGACCGTTCCAGCATGACCCGGGGCCAGAACCACAGTTTCCTCCTGACCACCCTCCTGTTCTGGTCCATTTTATCACACTATCATTACCTCCGAAATCCAGATTACGTGTGTAGGCAAGATTTGTTGTGACAAGCAACTCCAGAACAACCTCCGCTGTTGCACTCGGATTGTTCTCGTAATCATAAAGTTTGAAAGTTTTTATAGGATAGACGAGTCTAAGCGGAGGATCCTGACCCCCGTTATCTGATAAAAGTGGATAATACCTTGTACTCGGAACATTATTAGGACCAAAGAAGGTACCATATTCAGGGTACAGTCCTTTTCCAATGCCGAATATGCGCACATATTTTTCCACATTACCGGAGGTGGGAATTGGATCTCCATACGTCATATTGTAAATTCTTTTTATGCCGCTCTCATTCTTCTTGACCTTCCATATCTCTCCGCCCGGTGGGTATCTGAAGGTAAGATTGTAGTTGTATTTTCGAGTTGATGATTTTAATCCTAAAAGGTCTTGAATTTTTTCATAAGCCTTGGGGTCTGATTTGTTGTATAGCGATATGAAAGCCAGTATTTTTTTTCCGCTCAACAAGCATGCATCGCCTTTGCCATATTTCACGCTTGCAAGTCCGATACGTGAGGTTTCATTTAGGTGGTCTTCCCAGTTATAGCCCTCGCTGCCCGTTGTAACATTGTTCCACCACCCTGTGTCTTCAGCCATTAATATGGCTGTTCTGTATGCAACCGGGTGAAGATCGATGCTCGGGTTTTGCATCGTGCTGAATAATGATGGCAGAAATAAGAACACAGTCACCAGGCAGAAGAAGACTATTACAAATCCGCCAAGGAAGTCTATGCTGAGCTGTGCCTTTTCGTCGTGATGCATTTTTTTCCCTTTTTCTATCTACAATTAAATTGAATGTTTAAATTAGATAAACTTTGTCATCATTATGTAAAAAAATTGATGCTTAAACGGCAAATTATAATCATTTATCACATAAAAGTATAAAAAATTTGTTTAAACAACTAAAAGCCTGAAATGGGGCAGCGCAGATTTGAACTGCGGTCCAAGCCTCCCAAAGGCTCGAGGATAGACCAGGCTACCCCACTGCCCCTCTTTGAATCCCTGTTCTACGCATTCTTTCGCCATAAGCTTTATGTATGCTTCTCCTCTTTCTCGATTTTCGCTATTTCTTCATTGAGGTACTTTCTCAGTTCATCGATATTCCACTGATCATTGGAGAAGAAAACTATTTTGCAGAAAGGGGGATCGATGTATCTATCATGCCCGCGACATTTTGAGATCCACTTGCAAGCATCACTCTTGCACATCGGGCAATTTTTTATACCCCACGGGAGATGGGGGGCTTTATCAGGAAACTCCTCCAGCATTTTGAGTATATTCTGAATTACTTCTTTTCTTTTCATGTTTACAAGCCCTTTTACATTGGATCTTATTATAAAATAATCAAACAGAATAAAAAACTTGTGGCAGAATAAACAAACAAAAATCCCTGAAAAAATTAATATATTAATAATATTTTTGTAAATTTTTGTTTGAAAAATCAAAAAATATATAAAGAAATCAGTCATAACTCAAAAAATATATATAGAAACCAGTCATAATTATGTAAAAAGCAGTTGGAGTTGGAAATCGATGAGAGAGTTAATTGCAAGGTATATTCTGATAGCGATCTTATTTTCATTCATCTTCACCGTAGTTGAAGCATATACTGCTCCAATCGAAATGGAATCACAGCAATCAGCAACGCTTAACTGGGGCGAGAAGAAAGAATTCAGAAACTACACCATCGAAGCCATCGATTTTACAGTTAGCGGAGATATCAAAAATGTAAAGATAAAGCTATACAAAGATGGCGTATACCTCGAACATAGAATTATGAATATCAATTATCCGAACAATCACTGGAACTATAACGAGGAGGATGAGATCTGGATAGATGTCTCAAATGTGTACATCGAGCCACCCACTAAAGCCTATGTCGATTTCTATGTTACACTTAGGGGACTGCCTGAACTCTCAATAGAAGTGTCCACAGACGCTAGCGCGTATAAAGCAAATAGATATATTCAGGTCACAGTGAAAGTGAAAAATACCGGTAGCGACTCAGGCACATATAAGGGGGCAAGAACAGGAGAAATAAACCTGAATATTAACACCTCAGGCATGCAGGTTATGAAGGGAGAAACCCAGAAGTACTATTACGAGATAAAGAGAGGAGTGCAAGTAGAAGATATCCTGCTGACCCTGAACGCTCCTTCATTGATGAATAAAACAACTCTTTACATAAACGCGACCGCCACTGGATATGATGCAAGGAACAAACAATATAACTGGAGCGGCTCAAAAGCCATAGATATAGAATCAATGATTGAAATAACCAAGCTAGTATCAGGAAGCACCGGATACCTGACCCCAACTCCATCTGAAACGGGGGTTTATATGGATGAAACGTCAGGTGTGAGTGTGGTCCTTCGCAACTATGGAAGTTTCCCGGTTTACGATGTGGTAATAAATGATTCTCTGCTCGCCGATTTCAAGCTTAAAAGTGGTTCAACTAACATGAAGATAGATGTACTCGAACCTGGACTTGAAAAAGAAAAACTCCTCCCATTCTATGTAATAATACCTCTGAAGCCAGGCACATATACCTTTCCAAAGGCCACAGCAAACTGGACATATAATGGCGTTAATTATTTCGTTGAATCCTCTCAATCTTCACTGGTAATCCACGGACCGTTCATCGAGCTAACAAAAACCACTGATATCAAAACAGCTGAGAAAGGCGGTAAAATAAATGTCACAGTAACCGCTAAGAACTCAGGAGACAGAACATGCAGCGTTAACTTCTCCGATGCTATCTCAGAGAACACAAAGCTTGTAAATGGAAGCCTGACCAAGGAGACCGTTGTACTGAAAGCAGGAGAAAGCACTTCGATGGCCTATACTATAGAGCTAACAGCCAATCGAACTATTACTCTCCCGGAGGCAATTTCTCACTACGTTGATATTAAGAACTACCGAGCAATTGCCAGATCGAACATAGTAACGATTGCAAATATCTATGACAACCAGACGAATCAAAACAACACCATTCCTACAACTTTGCCCACACAACCACCTAGCACTCCAGTCCAACCTACACCAACCAAAAAAGTCCCCGGGTTTGAACTCACCGCACTGATAGCAGGGCTAGCATCAGCGTTACACCTGCTCAGAAATAAAAAGAGAGAATAGCAGAGACCAGACCACCGAAAAAAGTGGCAGCCAGATTTGTAGTCGCATTTGTAAGATATTTATTTTCAAGCGTTGCACCTAGCAGGCTATCCATGTGCGTGCCTGCAAGTCCGCCTATTAGCGAGAACAAAAGCACCTTCTGCGCACTACCCATTCCCATCGCAACCGCAAGCACACCAATCGAAACAGCGCCGAGCACGCACGCCAGCTCACCCAGCAGAGTAATCCCCCCATCAGTACCATGAGGCACCTGCTTGAAGCTTGTAATCATCACAGGCAACTTCTTGCTTGTACCGCCGATCTCGCTCCCGAGAGTATCAGCTGTGGCTGTTGAAATCGCACCCAAGAATGCATACAGAAAAACCTCATGTCCGTACACACCATATCCAACTGCAAATACAAGAGCAAAAAGCCCATTTCCAAATACATTACTTACCCCCCTTGCACCGCCCTTGCTCTGCGCCACGCCAATCGAAACCTTATAAGCATATTTATACTTAGTAAAACCCGAGCCAATAATCAGAAAACCAAGCAAAATCATAAACCACCGCAGGTCAGCAAATACGATTATCAACAGCCCTAGAAGAGTGCCGCTCAGCACACCGCTCAGATCAGCAATTCCCGACTTATAAGAAGCAATACCTATGGAGAGCGTGAACAGCAGAGTGGGCAGCAGATATCGAGGCTCAACGAAGTACTTCAAACCAGAAAAAAGCCACATCGCCATAGCGCTTCCGAGGGGGACTGTAAGGCTATCACTCGTTTCAGTTGAAACAACCTCAACCAGTGCACCAACCACGCTGCCTATAACAGCAAGAAAAAACATGAACTCATAGCCTATTACCGGCAACAGCTGCCACGAAAGTATCCAAGAACCGAATAAAAATGCAAATACACTGCCGAAAACCAGAAAAGCAAGGCTGCCCCTGAGCGTTTTATGCCCTGTAGACCTTGTCATACCCACAAGCGTAGCCATACCATCTCCAAATGCCACAATTGCGATTGTAGCACTCAGCAAATACAGTGGAAAACCAAGAGTTAGCGCCAGCATAGCCAGTATAAAAAAAGAAAACCCCATTCTAACATGTCCAAGCATATCAGCCTTTCTCGACAGAAGATATGCAAAATAAATTGTGACAGCGCAGGTAATAAGCACAATCTGCCAGGTAGCGAGAAAAGGAATCAGGAGTGCGGAGAAACCCAGCAATACATATGAGAACTTCTTCCTGACTTCCATTTTAACAGCACCCTGCATGCTTACTCTTTAAATCCTTTAAAGACAAAAAGCTTTATCCTGTAGATGCACTTGAGGGCTTGATCGGCATGAGTGAAATTGTCTCAACAATGTACGAGAAAAGGGTACTCGGACAGGTTAGAAAAGGGAGAATTCCTAACCATATAATCCTAGTAATATTTGACGATAATCTGCTGGAAAAGGATGCCTGGAAGCGCCTCAGGATGTTTACGGAGTGGTGCACTGAAATCGGAGTTCAAAATATGACCGTTTATATCAGCATAGTTGAGGCAGGTGAGCTCAGCCATAAGCTTGAGCATGGCCTTATAAACAATGCCTCAAGCACTTTCTCGGGTGCTGATATAGGAATAGCCATGTTCACAAAGGGCGGGCAGCGTCAGATCAAAGCCGGAAGGCCATTGCTTAACATTTCTATCGGCTATGGAGGGAAATACGAGCTGACAACTGCCATAAAAGAAATTATGAAAAAGGTGAGAGCAGGAGATGTGCAGCCAGAAGATATAAATGAGAAACTGATCGAAGCCCACCTGACTTTTAAAATGGAGCCAGACCTTATAATAAGAGCGGACAGCAGGCGCCTGACTGACTTTTTGATATGGCAGGCGGTTTACTCCGAGCTATATTTTACCGATGTTAGCTGGCGCGATTTCCGAAAAATAGACTTCTTAAGAGCGGTTAGGGACTTCCAGAACAGACAGCGCAAATTTGGAGCCTGAAAATACGCAGCATTAAAGCTGGGAAAATCGAACCAGTAGTATTTAAGTATTGAAATTGTAATTTATGTCATTCAGGAAAAACGGGAAAACAGCATGTACAAAAATATCCTTCTGCCTGTAAGCAACATATTCACAGCCAGAGAGCTTGTAAAACTGGCAATAGACCTCTTGGAGCCAGGTTCAGAGCTGATAATATTAAACATAATTGCGGTTCCCCAGCAGCTGCCCCTGGCCCTGGCTGAAGAGGACAAAGAAAAAGCGCGAAATCTGGTTAAAGAAACGGCCACAGTAGCGGTCGAGCAAAAAATAAGTGTAAAGCCAAAAATTGTCGTGGCAAGATCGATACCTGAGGTGATTGTGAAAGAAGCCAGAATCGATCGCTGCGATCTCATACTCATGTGCTCGGGACAGCGGGGAGGGGAGAGTGTGCTGTTTGGAAATATTGTTGATGAGGTGCTGCGCTATGCGAACTGCGATGTTGCAGTGATTAGCTATGATAAATATATACGCCTCGATTTTGATCGGATACTGGTGCCAACTTCAGGTTACAAGCACGCCGAGAAAGCGGCCGAGATAGGTGCTAATCTGGCAAAGAAACATGGTGGGAAAGCAACAGTGCTCTACGTGGCAGGCTCAAAGGAAAGCGTTTCAAGTGGAGCGCTGGCGATAAGCAGAGCCAGGATTTACTTCGAAAAACTGAGCATACCGAGCGAGGCAAAGACCATGATCGGCTCGCCTGGCGAGGAAATTTTGAGGGAAGCCAGAGATGGCAGATACAGCCTGATAATGCTGGGCTCGACGGAGCGAGATAGAGACTACGCCACTCTGCTTGACACAATCGCCGATAAAGTAGTTGCTAATACACCTTGCCAGGTAATGGTGGTGAAGACCTCGCAGTAGCTTTTAATGTGCTTCTAAAGTATACGCTCGTCCCAGTAATCTTTTTTTGAGATTTTCTTAACAAGATCAAGCCACCTTCGCTCGTCAGCGACTCTTGCCTTCCTTGCCTCTTCGATCAGCGATGGCTTTGGCTTATCAAGGTTGTAGAGGATTTCTATTGCGCGGTCGATGCCGAATATCTGCTGGAGAAGATCGTTCCCTTTTTCCTTAGTGATGGGCGCTTTCCTGATGTCTTCTATGAGGCTTTTTTTCCTGTGCTTCAGCTCTTTAATCAGGCTGTACTGGGCTTCCTGCTCTTCTTTTGAAATGGTACCCCTGCGCTTGACCATTTCGAAGATGTAGCTTTTCAGTGGAAGAGAGGTGTTGTTGAACTCAAGCGTTTCGGGAACAGTAACGCCTGCGAAAGTGAACTCTTTTTCCAGCCTGCAGAGCAGCTGCCAGCGCTCATGCTCGGTCATTATCTTAGGCTCTGGCTGCGGCTTGGCAGGTGGTTTTTTGATCGCGGGGTGTTTCTTTGCAGATGGCATCTGCTATCTAATCTATCGCTTTCACGTAAAAATTTTATCGAAAGCGCACGCTTAATTATATTCATGTCGGGAAAGCAGATCATAATTAAAGCGGTGCTCTCGCTTTTACTGGTATTTTTAGTGCTTTTCCCGAATGTTTTTTTAGCCATGGAACAAGCGAGTAGAGAGATGCGGGGGCTTGAATTGCTTGTTAATCCTTACGATGAGGGAGTAATAAGGCTGGCTGAGGAGGCCAACAGTTCGAATAGCTCTCCCGAGGAATATGTGCTGGGTAATATACCCTATGCCAGTGACTACGATGTTTATTATAATCTGGAGTACTGGGCATCGCCTGGAGAGACTTTGAAAAGTGGTAAAGGCGACTGCGAGGATAGGGCGATTCTGGTTAAATCCGTGGAGGAGTACCTCAGGATTAATTCTACCCTTGTGATACAGAAGGACCATGTATATGTTCAGCGCGATAACCTTGCCTTTGGGGGTATTTCGCAAACGGAGTCGTATCCTGAGGCAATCTGGAATATAGTCACCGGCATACCCTTACTGAGAAAGATCGTAATAATAGCCGGTCTTCTTGCGATCTGGCATAAAAATTTAAAAAGTTTAATATTGCAACGCGCTAATTAATGAAAAGAATGATCGGATATAAAGCTGCTTTTTTCGATGCCGATGGAACTCTCTGGCGCAGGCGGGACAATAAGTATTGCTTTACCTCCGTTATGAGCAATGCAGAGCTTGCGCGAAATCTTGACGGAGGAGTCATAGAGGCAAATCCTGGAGCTAAAGATTTTCTGCAGTTTCTGGCGCTGAGCAATGTGAGAATAGTTATGGTCAGCGAAAATTACTGGAAACTCGTAACTCTGATCATGGAGCACCCGAAGATTGCGCTGGACAGATTCTTCAAAAAGAATTTTGATGAAAAGAATGTGTATGAGAGCGAGCGTATTTATCTGATGCCCTATAACTCCATTGGCTGCTTTACAAAGGCAGAGTGTGTGCGCCACTATCTCAAGAGCTACAATATTCCCCCGGGTGAGGCTTTCTTTGTGGACAACGAGGTGCGGGATTTGAAATCGCTAAATGAAATCATACCTGAGTTGAGAGCAGTTTTGATCAGAACCGAGACCAAGGAGAAATGGAAGGAGAGCTTTGATTCCTTTGAAGAGATGCTGCAGCATTTCTCTAGACGTATCCCCTGATCTTCAGCTTTTCAACAATCTCACTGTGCACTTTTCTGTCAAGAGTTGCGATCAGCGGGAAACCGGATGCTGAGACCTCTTTATTCAGCTTATTACCTTTAATATCCGTGATCTGACCCCCGGCTTCTTTGAGAATAAGCGCGCCTGCTAGAATATCGTAGCCGCTGATTAAATCCCTTGTATCAATTACAGCATCAAATCTTCCATCCGCAACGAGGCAGAGGTCAAGTGCCATAGCACCGAAGATGCGCACGATCACGCTTTTTTCAAGCTCGATTATACCTCTCGGCACTTTGCCAGCGCCATAGGTGTAGATTGCCATCACCGGCTTGTGCTTTGAGATCTTCCTTCTCATCAATCTTTTACCGTTCAAAAATGCTCCTTTGCCCTTCACAGCGCTGTATGTCTTTCCGCCCGCATCGCAGACCACACCTATTTCCACATCATCAAAAGCAACATCTCTGGTCTTCGATGAGCAAGCTATGGAGACACAGTAGTACGGTACACCTAGCACCAGATTCGTGGATCCATCGATTGGATCGAAGACAAGAGTGCACTCAGGTTTCCTATTCATCGGTACAATTCTCTCGCCGAGTTCCTCGGAAACCACCCTCGCGCAGATGCCATGAGATATCAGTGCTTCGTCGAGTGCTTTTTCCGAAAACATATCCATTTTTCGGGTAACATCCCTGCTGCGATAAGCAATTTCCTCGCCAAAGGTCTTATCTGTCTTTATATAATCTCGTACTCTTTCTCTTATCTGCAGGGCAATTTCGACCAGCGTTTTTGCCATTTCATCGCTCATTTAAATTTCCTCTTAAAAATTGCTTCAGCAATTATCCGTGCTGCTGCTTCAGCATTTAACCTGTTGGAATCGACCACAAGCTCCGGGTTTTTCGGCTCCTCATATGCAACGTTTACTCCCGGCACTGTTGCTTTTGGCTTACCCGCTTTTTTATATATATCCCCGGGCGTGAAACTCGCGACTCTCGTTTTCTCTCTTTCAATGCAGAGCTCAAGGGGGCATTTGATGTATATCTCGAGAAAATCTGGAATAAGCTGCCTTGCGAGGTCTCTGTATCTCTGCTTGTTCGCAGTAGCATCAATAATCACATTAACACCTGCCTCGGTCAGGAGCTTTGCCATATATGCAAGTGAGGCGTATACAATATCTCTCTCCTCTTCAGTATACTTTGGATCTGGTGTTATGGCTCTTCGAATTTCATCGAGCTGCAGAAGCTTCACATTGATTTTTCTCTTTTGAAGCAGCTCTTTCGCTTTAATTGAAATCGTAGTCTTACCGCTCCCCGGCAAACCCGTTATCCAGACTGCAAAGGCCATACAATCTAGGGAATATAAGTAATGGATAATATAGATATTGGAACTGCTATGGGATGAGATAACACTTCTGGAACCAGCTCTTTATAGTTCCATTCTCCAGATTCTATCGCCCACGTAGTGCACCGATTTTATTGCCTTGCCTTTATCTCTCATCATGTCATCGCCGGATATCAGCGCTCTCCCTATTGCCAGTGGCTTGCCATGCACTTCATCAACGACTACTACCAGATCGCCCTTCTTGATTTCCAGGTCCGCGTCGAGTATTCCGGGGCACATTATGTCTGCGCCTTTAGAAATGAATTTCACAGCTCCCATATCGATAACTACCCTTTTCTTTTTAGGTTTCATCCTCAGTGCCCCTTTAACTGTCATGAAGGGCTGCTCTTCGACAAGGAATATTAATGGTTCATTTTCCACCAGAATAAATTTACTCTGCTCGTCAGTCTCAATCAGCTCCAGGCGCTTGTTATCGAAGAATTTTGCAAGTTCTGCTCCAAATACCCCTGACATCTGGCTCACAAGTTTCTTCACTGCATCTTCTCTCAAGAAATGTCGAGACTTAATTCTCACCCGTATAACACTCCTGTGCTGAAGGATTTATTCATCAGTGAACTTGTATAGATTAAAATTCTATTGGTTTAAATTTTTTTTGTTCCTATCCATTTTGAGCGAAGCCTATTTAAGCTAAAACAGGGCTCTATTAAAGGCACTGGCAATAGAAATTTATATAGCACCAGTGGCTAAATAATCAGAATCATGGAGGAAAGCAATGGCTCAAAGGCCGCTTGATATTCTAAATGCATCGCTGAACACCCCTGTGATAGTACGACTGAAAGGCGGGAGGGAATTCAGGGGCGAACTTCAGGGTTATGACCCTCATATGAACCTCGTGCTCGATAAAGCTGAGGAGCTGGTTAACGGCGAGGTAAACAAGAAACTCGGTACAATTGTTATCAGAGGCGACACGATTGTATATATCTCGCCCTGAAAAAGGAGAGAATTGAATGACCAAAGGAACACCGTCCAAGGGCAAGCGTCATACCCGCGTGCACGCTAAATGCAGGCGCTGCGGTAGCGTCTCGTTCAACATACATAAAGGATATTGTGCATCATGCGGCTTTGGAAGATCAAAGAGAAATAGAAAATACGAGTGGAAGGAAAAAGCAGGCCTCCATTAGTCCTTTTTCAATCTTATATCAAATTTCCTGTTAATTTACGCTGCTGTAAGGAAGAGGTTTCAAAACGAGAAACCAGGTAGAAATATATTTGTAGAAAATAGTTATACTTAAATTAAGGTGAAACTTTGCATGATAAGTGCGGGTTAGCAGGGGTTGCTCTTAATAAGCCCGGCGACGATTCCCTTGCTGCCTTAAATCTTTATTATGCTCTTTATGCCCTGCAGCACCGGGGACAAGAGAGTGCGGGTATAGCTACTTTTTCTGATACTGTAAATTTCTATAAAGCGATGGGTCTGGTTTCTGAGGTCTTCAGCAGAGATCGCCTTGCGATGCTGAAGGGAAACATTGGTATAGGACACGTTCGCTATTCCACAACTGGCGGCTCAACTTTTGAGAATTCGCAGCCGATGCTTGTTAACTATAAAAATGGCACTCTTGCGATAGCTCATAACGGCAATCTGGTTAACTCAGCGGAGCTAAAGCGGGAGCTGGAGGCTGAGGGAAGAATGTTCCTCTCCAGCTCGGATACGGAGGTGATTGCGCATATTCTTGTAAAGGAGCTTATAAAAACCAGCGATTATCTTGAAGCGATTCGCAATCTGATGCGCCGCCTTAATGGCTCTTATTCTCTGACCATACTCCTTGACGGCATGGTATTCGGCGTCAGAGACCCCTGTGGCTTTAAACCTCTAGGCATTGGAAAAATCGATAACGGCTACGTTATTGCCAGCGAAAGCGTGGCTGTGGATACCCTTAAGGGCAAATTTATGAGGGATATAAATCCCGGCGAGGTCGTAATTATAAGGGGCGATGGCTCTCCTCCTGAGTTCCACCAGCTTTACAGAACGAAGAACTCAGCCCACTGCTTCTTTGAGTTCGTATATTTTGCAAGAGCAGATTCCATAATCGATGGTAAACTCGTCTACGATGTCCGGTTGAAGATAGGTGAAACCCTTGCAAAAGAAGCAGGCGTGGATGCGGATATCGTTGCTCCTGTGCCTGATTCAGGCATTACCTTTGCACTTGGCTATTCCCGCCACTCAGGTGTTCCTTACACCGAGGCTATGATGAAAAACCGCTATGTCGGGCGCACATTTATCATGCCGGTTCAGGATATGCGCGAGACCGCGGTGCTGCTGAAGCTCAACATGATTCGCTCCAATATCAAAGATAAACGACTCGTTTTGATCGACGACAGCATAGTCAGAGGTACCACTTCGCGGCGAATAATTAATATGCTGAAAGAGAACGGTGCCAAGGAAGTGCACTATCGCGTTGGAAGCCCTCCGATTATCTCTCCCTGCTATCTGGGTATAGATATGGCAACAAGGGAAGAGCTTATTGCAGCTCATAAAACAGTTGATGCGGTGGAGTATCTGGTGGGTGCCGATTCCCTGCACTATATAACTCTCGAGGGCTTGCTTAAATCCATAGGAATACCCACGGATGACCTCTGCCTCGGATGCATAACAGGCGTATATCCGGTTGAAATTCCGGGTGAAAGAAGCAGAGCCATGCAGCTCAAGCTAACTCAATTCTAGCCTCAAATGGATTTAAATAGTTATACCGCAGATAAATTAATGTGAGGTGAGGGGGTTTGGCTGCCACTGAGCTTAGAGTCGAAGTTCTCGAACTAAAAAAAGGGAAATACAAGATCGTAAGAGTCGGCAATGTGAGATTTGACTGCCTTGCACATTGCGATGATGACACTTCAAAGGAGATCTGGGCAGGGCTAATTGAAGGCGAAAAAGATGACACGCCCATCTACTGCAGCAAGCACGAAGGTTTTAGTATCGCCCAGATTCAGAAATGCGCTGATGCAACAGATGAATTCCTGAAAATCATAGACAGGGAAGAGAAAAGACAAAAGAAAAAGTAGCAGGTCCTTTTAGCGAGCTATTTCCTCATTGAGCAGCTTCTTCCCGGCTACAACGCTTAAATGGGGATATACTTTTGAGGCAATGATCTCGCAGCCTTCGCCCACTGTTACATCGTCGCCCAGCACGCTTACCGCTTTTATCTTCGTCGGCTTTGCCTTTGAGGACTTAATGCTGGCGTGTCGACCAATAATGCTGTCCTGAATCTCCGAGTTCTCTCCAATTCTAACTCTATCCATAATACCAGATTTCTCTATGTATGTGCCATCGCCGATTATGCAGAAGTTGTCGATGCACGAGTTCTTGATTGTAACCCCGTCGCCTATCTGGCAGTGCCTGCCTATTAAAACAGGGCCTTCGACATCAATCTTACCCATTCTGATCTTCTCGATAATTTCGTCTCTGCGCTTCTGCGATTCCATGCTCATGACCTCGATCCATATATCATCTTTCTCCGAGATCCTTCCTCCAAAATCGCTCATGCACTTTAAATGTCCGTGCAGTATCTGCACCATGGAATCGAGATATCGCTTTGGTGTGCCAACGTCGTACCATGTGCCCTTCAATATATAGCCATATACTTCTCTCTGAGTCTCAATCAAATAGGGAATGAGATCCATGCCGAAGTCGAGGCGTCTGTTCTTCAGGATCATATCCTTCACCGGTTTTTCTCTGAAAATCTCTCTGATCTTGGGACTGAGAAGATATATCCCTGTGTTAGCTAGATTGGTCGGCGCCTCCCCCTTTCTGGGCTTCTCCACAAATTTTTTGATCCGCAGATTCTTCTCGATATCGGCTATTCCGTAGTCTTCAACGTATTCGACATTCGTTAATCCTATTGTCATCAAAGCGTTTTTCTCTTCATGGTAGGCCAGCAAATCCTGAAGGTTTATGTCAAAAATATTGTCACCCTGAACCCCGAAAATTGGTTCCATCACATCGTAGTAATCAACGCACCTGCGCACAGAGTCGGCGCTTCCCACGTCGTCTTCATTCGGGGCATACTTGATATGCGCTCTTGGCTCGATTTTATAGCGCGCCGAGAAACCTGTGCCCTCTTTGAAGTAGTCATGCAGACTTTTGTAGTTAACATAGCCCTTGACTCCAAAAATGAAGTTGCGAACGCCCTGCTGTGCCAGGCTTGCCATAGATATCTCAATCATAGGTCGATTTACCAGTCTGACGCATGCCTTTGAAATTTCCGATGTGAGAGGGCGAAGTCGCTTTGCCTCTCCTCCCACCGGGAATATGACTCTCAATTTCTCGGATGATAAATCTGCCGTATAATTTCCCCCTGAGAACTACCTCAGCCTTCGCTGCAATCGGATAAATATTTTTTCCATGAAATCTATATATACTCTGTTTCTCAGTGCCTCTCGCGGCTAATACGTCCTCGCGAAGCACACGATTTTTTCGGTGTCACTACCGCATACCGGGCATTTTCCGCTTTTTTTCTCCCCTGCAGGCTCGCCGAGCATGCTTGCGTCGATATCGTCTTCCATTTTGTGCCCGCACTCTTCGCTGCCACACCAGGGAAGCTCGATTATTCCTTTGCCCGCGTATTGCTTCGCTTCAACGAGTGTTGAGCATCTGTAGATCCTTGAGTCAAATTCTTTCCTTGCTTTACTGCGCATGCTATCAAGAATCTCATCGAACTTCTCAGGAATTATTTTCAGCAGATCATCCATCGAGAAGGACTCTTTCTTTCCTGTGTCGCGTCTGGCGAGGACGAATTTATTCTGCTTGATATCTCTCGGGCCTATCTCAATTCTAACCGGCACGCCTTTGAGCTCCCATCTGTAAAATTTTGCTCCGGGGCGCTCGCTTGATTCGTCGAATGCAACGCGATAGTCTGCCCTCCTGAGCTTTTCATAAACTGATCTGCATGCAGCAAGCACTTCTCTGCTTTCCTGCTCGCCGAAGAGTATGGGTATGATTACGACTTGCACCGGTGCAACCTCCGCTGGCAGCACGAGGCCTTTGCTGTCGCCGTGTATGCTTATGGTTGCAGCTATGCATCTTTCAGATATGCCGTAGCATGTCTGGTTAACGAGTTTTTGCTCTCCCTTTTCGGTTTCGTATGCAATTTCGAAGGTCTTTGCGAAGTTGGTGCCCAGGTGATGCGCTGTGCCTATCTGCAGTGTTTTGCCGTCAGGCATTATTGTCTCGATTGCCATTGTATAATCTGCACCCGGGAACTTGTCCCAGCCGGGTCTCTTTGATATTATAAATGGAATTCCGAGCTTTGTGAAGAACTCGCTGTAAAGCTCCAGAGCCTTATTCACCTGTTGATCGGCATCTTCCCAGGATACGTGAGCCGTGTGTGCTTCTTTGAATGAGGTGACTTCACGGAGGCGTATAAGTGGACGCGTGTGCTTGGTTTCATATCTGAAGACATTCACGAGCTGATAGATTTTCAACGGCAAATCCGCATGCGATCTGATCCAGAGCTTGAACATAGGATATATCGCGGTTTCGGATGTCGGCCTGAGAGCAAGCGGAATGTCGATAGAGGTATTGCCTCCCCTGGTTACCCAGTAAACTTCGTCTTCAAAGCCTTTGATGTGCTCGGCTTCTTTCATGAACTCGGTGCTGGGTATGAGCAGGGGAAAAAGTGTTTCCTCATGATCTCTATCAAGAATCGACTTCAATATGCTGAAGACTTTATTTCGAAGCTTGAAGCCGAATGGATACCAGACGTAGATTCCCTTGATCGGATATCTTACATCCATTATTTCTGCTGTGCTTAAAATCTCGTTATACCATTCGCTGAAGCTCTGCTTATCCGGCAGCTTCTCGCTTTTCTCTTCACTCTTTGCCATTCTATCACCTCAAATATCGTGAACTGCAGGGTTAAAGAGCTGGATAACCGCTGTGCTGTTAGTAGCGTAATATATTACCAGCGGGGTGATCAGTACTTCTACCAGTGCTGCAATGAACAGCAATGGCACGATCCAGAATATATAAATGCGCATCCCCTTTTTAAGCTCTCTCCTTATGCTTGCATCGCTCTTGCCCTTTAATTTATTGATAACTTCGATTCCAAGGCGCATTCCAATTGCCACGCATATCAGGATCGTAGGAACCTCTATTACCCCGTGCGGCGTTAGACCTGCGATTATATACCTTAATCCTAATTTCTGCTCAACTTCGTAGATAACCAGACCGATCATCACGCCATTGTAAGCGAGAAATAAAAGGGATAAAATGCCAAAGCCAAGGCCCAGCAGCATTGCGACTAAACCGAGAAGGGTATTCTGAGCGAATATTCTGAGCAGCAAATGTGCTAGTGAATAGTCCTTGAACTGCCCGAATTCCTTCACGATCTCCTCGACAATCAGCCTCACCGCTTCCGGCTCAGCCTTGGAATACAGGTAGCCTGCTGCAATTGATCCGAAGAATATAACTGCGGCAAAAAGGATGTAGACACTGATGGAGCCAATATACTCAAGTGCTTCTCGAGAGTCAGGCATTTTTAACAGCAATGTGATCACCGCAACTATATCGCAAACATCATCCTCAGCGAATTTCTAAGCGCAGGCGCAAAGCCTATTATCAGCATCGCGAGCTTCATTAAATTTGCTAAGCTCTTACTGTCTTCCATATATTTATCCACTGCGTATAAAGTCGGGATGAAGAGCAAAAGCTTGAGAGGGATCATAATTATAGCTGTACCGGCTATGCCGATTAAAAACGTTGGCACAACGTGCTGCTCGATGTAGCCCAGGAAATCCATTCCTACATATGTTGAAGAGGCATCGCAGAGATGCGCAATGATTATCGCCATATTCACGTTTGCGGTCAAAAAGTTGAAGTTAAGATACCTGCCTGCGAGGTACACGAGTGCAGATAGCCCGATTCCGATTCCGAATACTGCGAAGAAAACCCATGCGTGAACAAGGGGCTGAGTTGAAAATAAAATCGCGATGTTCAACATGACCCAGATCAGTCCGATAGCCGCGAATCCACGAAGCGGATTGCTTATCAATCCCGCGCTCTTCAGCCTGACGGAGGCAAAGAGCGAAGTAAAGCACACTATGAAGACCAGAATATATATCAGAGGAGTTATCAGGAAATAGCTGAAAGGTGGCTGCACTATCCCCGCGTCTTCAATCACCCTCAAACTTGAGCCAGCGAGTATGTAGGGAGACACCGCGAGGATGAAACCCTCATTTATCTCAACTTCAAGCTGCTCGAGCAGCTTCAAGATACCGAGAATTGCCAGGCCAAGTATGAGTGCATAGGTAATGGTGTTCACAATATTATAGGGCTGATCGTAAACCACCGGGTATACGTAGTATTTATAAATAAATTGCTGAATATTATCTAGCAAATCCATAGCATCACTCTGGTGAGCTTATTGAAGGTGAAAGAGGTAAATAAACTTCGCTACATGCAGCTGCCGCGGATTGTCGTGGTAGGTAAAGATGTAATTTACGACATCAGTAAGGTATGCAAAGAGCTTAAACTCAGCGGTAGGGCATTGATCGTAACCGGCAATCTGACAAAAAAGATAGCAGGCAATACCGCGAGAGACGCGCTCCGTGACAGCGGCTTTGAAGTGGAGATGGTGTTAACTGAGAGGGCTACGAAATCGGAAGTTGAACGCGCTGAAAATACTGCCAGAAAATCAAGCGCAGATTTTTTGCTGGGCGTGGGAGGAGGCCGCTGCATAGATATCGCAAAGCTTGCTTCTACGCGTCTTAATATTCCATTTCTGAGCATACCGACCGCGGCATCTCACGATGGCATCGCCTCCTCAAGGGCTTCGATAAACAGCAATGGCAGCTCGATTTCAGTCGAGGCACAGGCACCCCTTGCGTTAATCGCTGATACGAGAATAATAATGTCAGCGCCCTATAAACTCCTCGCGGCTGGATGCGGGGATATAATCTCAAATGTTACAGCGGTGCTTGACTGGCAGCTTGCGCATAAGCTGAGGAACGAGCCCTACAGCGAGTACGCCGCCGCGCTGTCTCAGATGACTGCTCAGATAATCGAGGATCAGGCTTCAACTATTAAAAAGGGCATTGAGGAGTCTGTGCGGATCGTGGTAAAGGCACTTGTTTCCTCAGGGGTTGCAATGAGCATCGCTGGCTCTTCCCGACCTGCAAGTGGCAGCGAGCACAAGTTCAGTCATTCGCTGGATCAAATTGCACCGAAGCCAGCGCTGCACGGAGAGCAATGCGGAGTGGGATCGATAATGATGATGTACCTTCACGGTGGAGACTGGAATAGAATCCGTGATACCCTTAAGACAATCTGGGCTCCTGTGAACGCAAGTGAGCTGGGGATCGATGATCGTTATATATTAAAAGCACTAATGTATGCCCATAAGATTAGACCGGAGCGCTATACAATTCTCAGCGGCCACGGCTTAACCAGAGAAGCTGCCGAGAAGGTTGCGCGCAAAACCGGAGTAGTTACAAAGTCAGGGTGATAAAAATGCCAGAAGCAGAGACAATCGTTACGCTGATTGGAGTAAAGCTTGCCAGGATTGGCGAGGAATTCATGTTCATAGGCAGCACAAACGAGTGTGATGCCTGCAAGTTGAAGAACAGCTGTCTTAACCTTGAAACCGGGCGCAAGTACCGCGTGACCAGTAAGCGAGAGGGAATCCAGCATGAATGCGCGGTACATGACACAGGCGTATGCCCTGTTGAAGTGGTTGAAGCACCGGTTATCGCCGCAATAGAAGCGAGACGTGCCTTCGCAGGATCAAAGATCGGCATTGAGCCGATGAAATGCGATAGGAACTGCAGGCTCTACGATTTATGCCATCCTGAGGGTCTTAAACCCGGTGATAAATACACTATTTCCAACGTAATCGGCGAAGCCCCGGAGCCATGCTCTCAGGGATTCAATTTGAAGCTTGTTGAGCTCAGGAAATAAAGGAGAAACCGCATTTCTCCCTCATTTAAAAGATTACTTTCTTTCCTTGGCTTTCTCCTCAACCGCGGGTTTCTCCGGCTCAGCAGGTGCTTCTTTTACAGGCTCAAGTTTTTGAGGCTCTGGCTTTTTAAAGGTCTCTACGAAGGAGATGCTCTTAAGACTGGTCCTGTTTAAAAGCTCGTTTGCGATTTGCATCTTTGCAAACAGCAGGCGTGAGTTCAGGGATGCTTCAGATGGCACCGTTATACTTGCTTCTTCTCCTTCTACTTTTACGTCGAGCTTCAGACCAGTAAAGGCATTCAGCAGTCCTTTAACTTTTTCCTCTGCGCTTACCAGCCGCTCCTCTATTTTATACTCATAAGTGATGGTCTCACCGGCGAGCGGGTGGTTGAAATTGACTCTTGCTCTGCCCCCGATTAAGGTCTCGATCACCCCGCTTTTGTTGCCGACATTTACTCTCTGGCCGATGCCCGGTTTTTCGCCCAACTTTTTGACCGGCACTGTTTCGATAAGCTCAAGCTTTCTGGCGCCGAAGCCTTTCTCCGGTCCGAATGTTACAGTGCCCTGATAGCCCACAGGCTTGCCAACGAGGTCCTCATCCAGTCCGCTTAATATGTGACCGGCTCCCACGATGACCACCATCGGTCCATAGGTGGCATTCTTGCTGTGGAGATTATTCTCCTTCGCAACAGTCTCTTCGGTAGTTTCAAAGATACGATTATCCTGCAGCTTACCTGTATATGATAGCTTTATGAAATCTCCATTTTGAATTGTCATAGAAACACCCTATAATAAAAATGCGATGGTATATTTAATCTTTGGGGAACGGTTGTGCAGAGATTATTATACGTTTATCTGCGGAATAATGCGTATCTAATTTGGCTTGCAATAATTTTATGGCAAGCAATTCTTTTCAAGAAGCAGTTACATTCAGCCAGAGATGTAGATCGCGATAGGGCGTGGAGTTATTCTCTCTGTAAAGCAGGAACTCAAGCTTCATATTGGTGCCATTTTTACCGGGGACTATGTTATATGGCTTTTCAAACGTAGCATTATGCTCAAGCGTTGCCTTATCAGCGAATAAAAGATCACCCTCAAGCTTCGCTTCCAAAGTGTAGTTCACCTGCTCATACTCATGGTTCACAATACCGATGATGACGATGCCGCTTTCATTGGCTTTTAAGCTCGTGGGATAGCCCTCAGCCTTACCGCTTTTACCCAGGATATAGAACTCAGTGAATCTCTCCCCGATTTTAGGGGTTACGATTACGTATATCAGCATTGCAATGCTCGCCAGTATGGAGACAACCAGTATTACTGTCAGGATTCGATCCAGCCTGCTCTGCTGCTCCGAAAAAATCTCGCCCTTGACCTTCTTAACCTCTCCAAATGGCACATAGTATCTCTCCTCCTCTTTAAGCTTCGATCTCCGCCGGAAAGCGATTACCAGCATCGCAACGGTGAAGATATTAATAACAGGCAGAATCGGCTTGATAATCCCCCACGGAGTGAAGTTCAGCGCCAGTCCCAAGAGAGGCACGACGGCAATGCTCAGGCCAAAGCTCAAAGCAAGGCGCTCGATGCCGTCTAAATCTCCTTTCTTCGGAAATAAAGCGGCAATCAGGGCATAGCCCGGATAGAAAAGCACCACTGGAATGCCGAGTGCGGATCTCACTGGTGTCTCACTCAACCACGGGATTAAGATAAAAAGGTCGGTTATAATCAAAAGTGCAAATACCAGTGTTAAATCATGGCTGTATTTATCCAGTCTCACCTTTCGAGCCCCTGAGTTGAATTCGAACAATAAACGGCCTTAAGATTTATAACTTTTTTCCTTACGCGTAAACCGAAATAAAATCATAAAAAGAGAATCAGAAAGCCTCGCTATGAACATCAACAATGTGCCGTCGATGCTCGCTGCACCTCAACGTGCAGAATACCTCGTTTCTTGCGTGAATCTCGGCAATATAGAACTCGCATCCACAGCAAGCACATACAACCTTGACGAGTTTATTCGGACTCCTGCCCCCCATAGCTCTCACCCTCTAGAAATCTTATTTCATATATCCCAGTATTTAATATTTATCCATTTATTTCATCATTATGATGAGATTACTGCTTCAACACCGGCTTGCGAGCACTTCAGCTAAATCAACTTAATCAGCGCTACAACAGCAACACATAGAAAATGGCATAAACAGTAGATAAAAAGCTTTCAAACACCGCCAATTTTTTGAATGGTCTCTCTAGCGGCTCTGTAAACTGGAAGGCCCAGGTGCATAACCTCTGAAAGGTCATCAAGCAGCTTGAGCGCTTCGCTACCTTTAATAATGCCCTTCTCAGTCGCTTCGACAATTACGCCTATGCTTCCCCTTACCCTGATTCCAAAGGCTCTTGCCACCTCTCTCGCAGCATCTTCGTCTAAAAGCACCAGGTCAGCCTTTTCCTCAACTGCAAAGTAGATAACCTGCTCCTCAGCCCTGTGCAAGCCATATCTCGAGAGCTTTTCCGAGGGATCTCTGATGCCTGCTATTTTTATCCACCCTGATTCAATTGCATTTTCAATCAACAAGGCATCGGCGTGACCGTGGATCTTTCCCATTTCAACAGTCTCATTTTTCACCTCAAAAGTGATAATCACGCTGCCATAGAGGCTTCTGAGGAGATCGAGCTGCTTTATCCTCGCAAGATGAATCAGCGGTCCCGAGTTACTTATCACTTTCAAGCAGCTCACCGAGCTCCTGCCTGAGATCTTCAGCGCTCAAAGGAAACGCTACATTATGCATTTTAAGCAAATCCAGCATCTCCCTGTATGAAACTCCGCAGATCTCCGCAGCTCTCCACACCGTTATGCGTCTCAGCCTGACGAACTCGATGGCTCCACTGATTTTCTCCTCCCTGAGACCGGAATCCAGCAGCCTGCGAATTAAATCAGATCGATCCATGCCCTTTTCCCTGGCAAGCTTCTCTATATCTTTAAGCTGAGATCTGTATATCCTCGCCGAAATAGTCGCAGTTTTCTCCATACATAATACAAATTAATAAAACGTATTATTTAATAATTTTGGTACATCTAAAAATTTGATCTGAACGTAAATTTTTGCCTTAGAAGCTCGTTACCTGTATCCAGCTTTCTGCTAATATCCATCAGATCGTCTGTGTATAGCCTCATAAATATTTCGCCCAAGCAACGAGAAAACAAAGCTTGAAAAGCCAGATAGTTTAAAAATGCTCTTTCCGCTCAGCTTTGAGTCCACCGACCCGCTTTTTTTCCTTTGCGCAGCTAAAAATATGCTCCACCTCAAATCCTCCCTCCACTTTCACCCACCCATCTCCCGGGAACTCCCTGAGACTTTCGCAAGTCCAGAAATCCTCCTAATGGTTTTTATCTTTTCTTTATCTCTGAATTCATAGCGGTCATTCCCACCTGGCAGAAATTCAATTGAAACAAAAGATGCATACTGGAAAAGCGACTTATGAAATAACGCTGAATATCTCTAAATCGGGGCTATTACTATTTCATCTCCCCTGAGGTATACTTTCACTTTTCTCCCGCTTTCAAGGTTTAATTCCCTCTCTATTTCTTTAGGAATATAGACCGCGAGCTGCTTTCCGCTCTTTGTAATATTTCTGGTCAGCGCGAGTCCTTCATCGCCATATAATCCCAGCTTCTCCGCGAGCTTTTGATGGCGCATTGCTTCCTCTGCATCCAGCACTTCTTCCCCGCACTGCCTGCATTTATATCCCTTCACCGGCAGCGTTGCCCGGGGGTAGTGGATCCAGAGAATTGCCTCATCCATTGGTTTACTTCCGCACCTGTAGCACTTCGGTCTACGCAATTCTTCGCTTCGTAGCGGAGACCCCGACGATCCGGATTTCATCTTCCCACTCCTCATAGTACACAAGTATCGTTCTGCTTCCGATCCATTTCATTACCTGCTTTCTAACCCCGGATTCCTTTATTTCCTTATCCGGAGACTCGATCGCTTCGAACACATGCTCCATCTTAATATGAAGCGCCTCAGCCAGCATACCCTCGTATGCATGGGCAGTTATCATTACAGCTTTTCCTCTAATAAAATACATTCTAACTCTATCCTTATAAGGATTTAGTAAGTACCAACATATATAAATAAGTATCAGTAAGTGCAAGCTTGCCGGAAAGCAGACTCACATATATTAGCATCAATGAATAATTCTTCAAGCGCTTCCTCAAGTCCCTCCCGGCACTTCACAATCCCCACAATCTTCCTGGTCAAGCTTTATCTTAACCAGGCTGTCGCCAATACTTGGCATTATCTTCATCCTCGGAATCGACATCCGGTCAACCCGGACTCAGCATACTGAAAACATGGCAAGCAGCAGCCCTCTTCCTCGCAGTAGACTCAATAATAAATCTAACTGGCACCTCTTTCATCGCCATTCGCCACGCCGACTGCAAACTTGCTCGTCGGCTCAAGAGTGTTCTTCCTCTTCCCTGCTGCATATTTAAAGTCGCAGCCTGTGCATATAAATCGAGAATTTCTTCATTTTAAATCTTCGCATAAACCTTGAGGATCAATATGAAATAATTTAAGACTTGAGAATTAAGCGGTCTTTCGTTAAAATTCCGGCTCTATAAAACTTCGCAGTGGCAACAATAATTTTATCGTGAATCTCGGGAATATCTATGCTCATGGCCTGCTCTAACACTTCTGGAGTGAAACTGATTATCTCGAACTCCGGCTCGCTCTTTATTAACCGATACATCTTTTGAAAATCAAATTCCACCTTCCCTTTTTCAGCAATAGCAAGCGCCTCTGCCAGAACTATGGTTGGCACAAGCAAGCGACCACCCCTGTTTCGAGTCTCATCCATCTTTTCCCTGAGCTCTCTTTTTAAGCGCCTGCTACCGGTGAAATACCAGATCAAAACGTGAGTATCCAGCACATATAACATTTAAACGTCCTCAAGCTCTCTGAACAAATCCTTTTTAGACTGCTCGATCATCTCACTCGAGATGTCTCCCCCGCGAACGCTGCCAAAAAGCGAAGGCTTGGATTTTGATTTCCCCGCTCTCAAGCGAATCAAATCCCTCTTCATATACTCAAGTTCCCGCTGCAAATCCCCAATCCGCTTCAACACTTCCTCTGTCTTAACTTCCGTCATATCAAGATCTAATTTCGCGTATAACCTTAAAAACATGCTGATTAAAGCCAATCTCAAGCTCACGCTTAACTTCGTAAAAAAAACATTTCTTATAATATCAAATTCCAAGCAGCGAAATCGTACACATCCACAGGACTTCAGGCAGCGATTGCACCCAGATCATAACTGAGCCTACTCGCGTTTTACATTCCTGCTTTCTCAGCCCTAAATGAACCATCACTTTCCACAATTATCCTTGATCCTAATATTACTTTATAAGCATAAAAAAATATATTACTCAAAACTCCTTCCCAGCCCAAGTAAAACTAACTCTCATTTTCCACGCCTTCCAGCCGTCATCATAATGACAAGCGCAAAGCCTAAAACAAAAAAGCGATATCCCCCTGATGATATTCCTTACACCACAAAGAGTGACCACAAATGCAGGGGAGACTCAAACAGCACCTGCAAGACCCACTATACCGAAACTCGCTCTACATCATGCTGACCTCAGTATCGAGCGCAGGCTTCGGCTTCTTCTTCTGGATGCTCGCAGCGAAGCTCTACACCAAAGAAGACGTGGGCATCGGCACAGCACTGATATCCTCAATGGGCTTACTCCTACTGCTATCTCGCTTCGGACTCGACTTCTCCATCATCCGCTACTTCCACACGAACGATAAGAGCAAGATACTCAGCACCTCCCTCCTGATCACAACAACTTTTATCGTCATCCTCGGCGTTATCTTCATCCTCGGAATCGACATCTGGTCACCCGGACTCAGCACACTGAAAACATGGCAAGCAGCAGCACTCTTCCTCGCAGTGGACTCCATTCCTTCATGAAAAGCAAAAGGATAAAGTTTATTTTCTCCAAGCACTGTCAGAAAATTATATTATAAATCCAATACGTTTGAGAATAAACTATTAATTCCCTGTACCCAGATTGATCAAAGGTGAAATTATTTCTCCGACAGCTTCTCAAGAATTTTCTCAAGACGCTGATTGTGCTCCTTCATCCACTGTTTATGCTCATCAATTTTACTCAGATGCTGATCCATTTTGCCAAGATTCTCCGGCAATTGGGGTTGAAGTCTGGCTGATGCCACTGGCATTGTTTGTCGGGCTGGCGGTGCTGGCAGTGCTTATTCGCGCTGATAAGGATAATAACTGATAGTTCTATGCACCACCCGATGCTGGTGAGTTGTGCAGCTTCCATTTTTCAGCCTCGTCGAACAAAATCCATTTAAAATCAAAACCGGGCATAAAAGCTAAATATTGCGCTGGCGAAATTAGGAGTGAAATATGATCTCATTGAGAAAGATTGACCGTGTTGATCAAGCACTTCTACAGGAAATTGTAAAGCGCATTGTATCAGCGGTCGATCCTATCTATATTATCCTCTTTGGCTCTTATGCATATGGAAAACCCAATAAAGAAAGCGATCTTGATATTTTAGTGGTAATGGACTCAGATCTACCTCGCTATAAGCGCTCAATTCCCATCTATAGAGCCCTCGCGGGGTTATTGATTTCAAAGGACATCGTTGTGTACACCCCTTCGGAGATAGATGAATGGAGCGATGTTAAAAATTCATTCATCACAAGTATTATCAGAAAAGGAAAAGTAATTTATGAAAAAAAGTAGAGCCGACTTGGTTAAAGGGTGGCTTGAAAAAGCAAGGCGCGATCTGCAAGCTGCGCAAAATGAATTCAAAGCTGACGAAACTTTAACGGATATAATTTGTTTCCACGCTCAGCAATCGGCAGAGAAGTACCTGAAAGCCTATTTAGTTTACAGGGAAATCGAATTTCCCAAGACCCATGTTCTCGAAGACCTGGTGCTGCTCGCAGCGCAAAAAGAAAGCCTTTTTTTGAAGTTAAAAGATGATGTCAATCAGCTCACACCCTATGCGGTTGAAATGCGGTATCCTGAGTTTGAACTACCGTCGCTTGAAGACACAAAAGAAGCAGTGGAAATAGCGGAGCGCGTTAAAAATACTGTTTTGAAACAACTGCCAGAAGAGCTAAAGTAAACCATTGAGCTTCAAGGTTAAATCATATTACTTAAATACATTGAGCTGAGAATAAGTTGCCTTATGTACGATGAAATAGGTTTGGGTTGGGCTGGATTCCGAATCTCCCTGACTTCAGGGATTATACTCTTGAGAATGCTGAGGGATGTACCCTGAAGATTAAATTGTTTTGCTATAACCACTGATAGCCTTTTCCTCTTTCGATTATTTCTGTTACCCATATAACGCCTGATCTGGATTCAACTGCACAGATTACGCGATAATTTCCCACTCTGAGTCTGTAGAGGTCCTCTCTTCCCTTTGTTCCCTTTAGCTTAACTATATCCGCTTTTGATCTGCTCTTGTATGGATCATACGCGAGGCTTTTGATGGCTGCTTTGATTCGCTCCATAGTTTTGCTATCCAGACTTTTCAGAAATTTCATTGCATCAGGATGAAGCCTGATTTCATATCTCATCAAATCTCATCCAGAGGCAGAAATTTTTCCTTTTCCCTGAGCCGGTGGTACTGGAGCTCCATAAACTCTTCATACTCCGCCATCTCCATCAAGCGCTTAAGGATTGCATCATAGGTCTCGCCCTTCGATCCAAAGGATTTAAGCTTATCTCTCACCGCCTTGCTGACAGGAATCGTAGTAATCTCACTCATTATAACCACTTATAACAATAATTGAAACTATAAATATTTATAAGATTTGCTGTCATGGAAAAAGTCGCTTTTCTATATGTTCGAATTTCGCAAGTGAAAGACCAAAGCTTAAAATATATCTTCCTGTAAATTGATTTAGCTCTGGTGAACCATAATGTTGAAACTTGCGCTTCCTAAAGGCAGTCTAGAGGAGCAAACTCTGCTTTTGTTTAAAACCGCGGGATTAGAGGTTAAAAAGGAGTTCAGAGCTTATAGCCCGAAGATCAAGGACTCGCGGATTGATCAGGTTAAGATCCTGCGTCCACAGGAGATTCCGAAGTACGTTGAAGATGGCTTCTTCGATGCGGGTATTAGCGGCTATGACTGGATTGTTGAGAGCGAGGCAGAGGTGGTTGAAGTGGCTGATCTGCCAATCAGCAAGACAAGCATGGGAGTGGTTAGAATTGTGGTCGCTGTCCCTGAGAGTTCGCACATCAACTTCCCGGGGGATATCAAGCCGAACTCCCGTGTTACAACCGAGTTTCCGAATATTACCAAGCAGTACTTTAAAAAGCTGGGCATTCCGGTCAAGATATTCTATTCCTATGGCGCGACAGAGGCGAAGGTGCCTGAGCTCATGGATGTAGTAGTCGATCTAACCGAAACCGGTGAGACCCTTGAGAAGAACCGATTGAAGATTATCGACACCATCATGGAGTCCACCGCAAAGCTCATTGCCAATAAAAAGTCCTGGAAGGATAAGAGGAAGAAAGCAGCGATCGGAGAGGTAAAAACTCTGCTGCTCGGTGTTCTGGAAGCTCGCGGTAAAGTGCTGCTGACGATGAATGTGCCTGAGGGCAGGCTCGACGCGGTGGTTGAAATCTTACCCGCGATGAAGAATCCAACGGTTTCCAAATTATACAACTCCGGCTTCCTCGCGGTTGAAACCGTCGTGAGCAAAAGCGAGGTAAACACGCTTATTCCAAAGCTTAAGAAGCGTGGCGCCAGAGATATTCTGGAGATAGGCATATCGAAGATAGTGCGCTGATTGGAATGGCAAGGCAGAGAAAAAGGCAGCTTGCGAGGGAGATAGCCAGAGAGCGAATAGTTATTTTGTTCGATCTTGCTTCGCGGGCAATCAGTCAGGAGAGAAGCGATGCATACGTGGCACTTGCGAGAAGAATTGGAATGCGCCACAACGTGAGGATACCGCGTGAGTTGAAACAGAGGATGTGCCGGCACTGCAACTGCTACTTAATTCCCGGCAGAAACGCGAGGATCAGACTGAGGGGAAAGCATCTTACTATGACTTGTCTCAACTGCAAGCGTCAGATGCGCCGTCAATATGGAGGGGCAAATATATGAAGGTGAAGAAAGCGGCTTCGCTCAAGCCGGTGATTCAAATCGGAAAGGAAGGGATAACTGATGGCGTAATCGAAGAGCTGAAGCGGCAGCTTAAGGAAAAAAAGCTGGTTAAAATTAAGTTTTTGAGAAGCGCTCTGGAGGAAAAAGATAGAGAGCAGCTGGCAGAAGAGCTACAGGATAAAACAGGTGCTGAATTAATAGAAATTAGAGGGAATACCGCGGTGTTCTATAAGAGATAAATAATTTCAGCCTTTGAACTTCCGCATCATCTTGTGGGCAGGAAACCTTCCGCCCTTCAGGCCTTTGAATGCCTGCTGCATGGTGCGGTGGTACTTCAGCAGCTCCTTCACGTCCTCCGGAGAAGTTCCAGATCCCCTTGCCACTCTTTTTACGCGGGAGCTGTTCATTACCCTGGGATCGAGCATTTCTGCCTCAGTCATTGAGTCCATTATCACTTTGAAGCGATTCAGCTTTTCCTTCGTAACTTCGAACTGCTCTTCGCTCACATTTACTCCCAGCCCTCCGAATGGAAGCATCGACATGACCTGCTTCAGCGGCCCCATTTTGCTGACTGCTTCAAGCTGCTTGTAGACGTCTTTCAAAGTGAACTTGCCCCGCATGATTGCTTCTACGTCAATTTCTTCCTCAATTTTTGCTTCTTTTGCCTTTTCGATAAGCGTTTTTATATCTCCCATTCCGAGGAGGCGTGATATAAAGCGATCCGGCTCGAAGCGCTCCAGATCGTCGATGTGCTCTCCCGTACCTATGAATACGACTGGCACGTTTATTTCCGAGCAGGCTGAGAGTGCACCGCCGCCCTTCGCTGTGCCGTCGAGCTTGGTTATGATTACCCCTGTTATTCCGATTGCCTCGTTAAACGCTTTAGCCTGGATGTTTGCCTGCTGGCCCAGTGCCGCATCTATAACCAGGTATTTCTCGTCTGCATCGACTGCTTTCTGGATATCCACCATCTCTATTATCAGATCACTCTCGAGAGCGTGTCTTCCGCAGGTGTCAACAACCTTCACATCTGTTTTTTCAAATGCTTGCAGTCCATTCCTTGCTATCGCAACCGCGTCTTTATTGTCCTTCTCGCCGTAAAATTGCACTAAGATCTTTTCGCAGAGCTGCTTTAATTGATCGTAGGCACCAGGGCGGAAGGTATCAGCAGCTACCACGCCTGCTTTCAAGCCCTTGCGCTGATAGAACCGTGCAAGCTTTGCAACCGTGGTTGTTTTCCCGCTGCCCTGCAGTCCAACCAGCAATATCTTCTGGGGACCTAGTTTTACATCTGCGGTTTTGCCCAGAATAGCTATTAGCTCCTGGTAAACTACATTGATCACGTGCTCCCTCGGATTTACTCCTGGCTTGAGCTCTTCTCTCAGGCTGCGCTCTTTTATTCTGGATGATAGTCTCATCACGAGCTTTACGTTCACGTCTGCCTGCAGCAGCGCGCGCTGTATATCCTTCACAAGCTCGTTAACCGTAGCCTCATCGACTCGAGGTGCACCGGAAATTTTTTTGAGCGCAGTCTTCAGTGAATCGCCGAGGGAATCAAGCACCATATTGACCATCTATTTTTTAATTATGATATGCTTTCGCTCCCATATTAGATAAAAATAGCGATTACGCAACTTCGCAATTCGATAAAATTTTTT
>CAZVYP010000003.1:11060-57046 GCA_964631075.1 uncultured Methanocellales archaeon | reverse complement strand
TCACAATAGCGTCCTTACTGTCGTCCTATTTGTTGTCATCTATTATATTCTTTTTCGCAACCTTCCCTGATGTTCACAGCAGTATAGATACTGGAGTTATGCGAGATGGAGCCCAAAGTTACTAAAGCCAAGGTTCTCGACAGTGTGATATGGCTGTATGGTAAATATAATCGGCCTGTGCATAGGGGTGATATAAAGCGAGACCTTGGAATTCTTGGTAAGAATACGCCGTTGAGGGAGAAAAGAGGTAAAGGCTGAAGTGAAAGAAGATAAAGAACAAATTAAAGAATTAGAAGAAGGTAAAAAAGAAGTTGCTGAGTTAATAGAGAAATAATCAGGGCTCTATTCGTCCACGACTCTGCAACCTTACTGTTTTCTTGCCTCGTTCCCTTTAGTCGTTCGGTCATATAACAGCGATTAGCAGAAATGTTCGCTCTGGCGCGACTTGGAAACCCTATTTCCTGCCGACGTATATTCCGTATCCCAAATATTTAAAAATTCTAAAAACGCTTCTGGGGGGAACGCTTATTTCCTTTATCCACTTTCTGACTGCTGGGCTCTTAAAGCACAGGGAGAATAATTTACTCCATGCTCCCAAGTAGTCTCCAGGGTTCATTTGTCTAACTTCACTAGCCCATTGACGTAAAGCACTAGTTTTGTAAACCCTTGCTACTATGCCTGTAAGCCCCGCATCCTTCAATAAATCTTTCCAACCATCTGGATTTAAGAATTCCGCTTGGCCCAGAGCGCGGGACATGTATTCAACCAATTCTGGCGGCGGTGTCTCCACCCAAGTCACCTCATTCATCCCCACGTACCCTCCTGGCTTGGTCACTCGCGCATACTCGCTTATCACCTTCTGTTTATCCTTTGGAAATGCAACCACAGACTCGCAAATAACCGCATCGAAAACTCCGTCCTTGAAGGGAAGATCTTGTGCATCCCCTATCTTAAATTCAACCGTGTCCTCAACATTTTTTCTTTTAGCTCTTTCCTTTGATCTCTCAACCATCATCTCAGAAAGGTCTACACCGACCACTTTACAGCCATACTCCTTGGCCATATAGCAAGCAGTTATTCCAACACCGCAACCGACATCCAAAACATATGAATCTTTATCAATATGGCATGCCTCAATTAGCTCTCTAGTGGCCTCCAGGCCCCCCATGTGTTTAGTCAGACCCCAAGAAGCTTGCAATTCGAAGTAGTAAGATTCTGGTTCTGAAAGTGATAACTGTTTTTTATTCTTCATTTTTTCACTATGAATGAATAGTTTTTTGATGTTTAAAGTGGTTCTGCTGCGGCTCGCTCACATTCGCCCAAATCTGCACATCAAGGAAGATTACGAATTTTTTCTTCACAAGCCTTTCTCAACCTCCTCAACCACTCAGGCATCCTCGCCAGTACTTCCTCGTCTATTTCATCAGTCAAAATGCTGGTCAATTTTCTGCCCATACAACTCCTCCAACCGATAAACGTTGAATTCCAATCCTTTGACTCGCTTCAATCTCAGTACCAGATTTCTTAAAGCAGATATCGAATTGATTTTGAATGCAGCATATGTTTTCTTGTCATAAAGCCAAAAAAGAAAAAAGAACCACCGAAAGTATTAAATAAAATGTGGGGCTGGTGCGATTTGAACGCACGATCGACGGGTCTCTTCGGCTTTTTATTGCCAAAAGGCAGGAGCATTCAATCAATGCTCCAGCAGCTCATCATCGCCCTGCCCGCGAAGCAGAGCTCAGCAGACCCATTGCCTTTCATCTCGAATACAATCCGCTGGAGCCCGTCGCCTTTCCTGGCTAGGCCACAGCCCCTTGAGATCAATTCATTTGTTACACGCTATGATATAAAGATTGCGCGAGCAAAATTAAGATATGCAATGAGGAACTACTACATTTCGTGATTCAGATGTTTGAAGTGCATAAGATAAGCTCCACGATGTTCGATGCCAATGCCTATTTAGTGCTTGCAGAGAAACCTGTGCTGATCGATGTTGGCATGAAAGCATTGCCTGTAATAAGCGCGATTAAGAAATTCAATGTCAAGAATCTGAATAGAATTATTTTGACTCACTGTCATCACGATCATACAGGCGCGACGAATGAAATTGTCGCGGCAACAGGAGCCAAAGTCTATATTCACGAGGCAGATGCGGATCTGCTGGGGAATGACTTATTTGTCGGTGCACGCATTTTCGGCGACTCATGTCCGGCGATAAAAGCAGACTCGCTGCTTAAAGAGAGTGATAAAGTTGATCTTGGCTCAAATGTGCTTGAAGTATTACATACACCCGGTCATACACCTGGGTGCATTTGCCTTTATGAGAGGAAAACTAAGAGCCTGTTTTCCGGGGATACAATTTTTCCTCACGGTAATATTGGCAGGACTGATCTGAAGGGAGGCGATATGGATAAGCTTGTCAAGTCCATCAAGCGTCTCACAGATCTGGATGTTAGTGTTTTATACCCAGGGCATATGGAAGTCACGAATCACAATGTCAATGCGCAGATCAAAAGCTCCTTAAGGTTTGCGCAGATGATGTGGTAAGCTATTTGTATCAATCAAGCGTTTAGAGAATTGTGATTCATATGAGAATTAGAACACTCTTTCTGGGCTTAATTTTGTGCTTGCTCTTGGGCGGTACTGCAAGTGCAGTTTTAGAAACCAGCAATCTGCTTGAAAAGCGCTGGGAAAAACAGACGGATAGTGAGGTTAACAGTATTGCCATAACATCAGGGGGGGAAAACATTGTTGCCGGTTCCAGTGATTTCAAGGTATATTTCGTGGATAATACTGGAAAGCAGTTATGGTCTTATACTACTTACGGAAAGGTAAAGGGAGTTGCAATTTCAGCGGATGGGCAGAAAATTGGCGCAGCATCAGATGACGGGAATTTATATCTGCTCGACAGCGGTGGAAATCTAATCTGGAAATACAATATTGGAAGCGATGTCATGTCCGTGGCAATCTCCCCGGATGGAAAATTCATCGCTGCGGGAGCCAATAATGACACGCTATATTTATTCGACGCCAGCAAGAATTTGCTGTGGAATAAAGCATGCGGCAATGATGTAATCGCCGTAGGGGTTTCAAACACTGGCGTAGTTGCAGCAGGCACCTTAGGATATGACCTGTATGTATTTGATTCAAGCGGTGTGCAATTGTGGTCTTTCAGGGCCAGTTTCGATCCCAGGGATTTCACCGGTATCGCTATGACGCCAAATGCTGATTACATAGCGGTATCCTCCAAGGATCACTTTGTGCGCCTTTTCAAAGACCGCAGCCAGACTCCATACTGGAGCGGGGATGCAGGTTATTCTATAAATGCAGTGGCAATAACTCCGGATGGTAAGTACATCGCAATTGGATGCGAGGATACATCTGTCTACCTGCTGAGCAATGGCAATCCTGTGGGCAAGTTTAAAGCCCGGCAGCTTGTTACTGGAGTCGCGATCTCTCAGAATGGTGGATTAATAGCAGCAAGCTCCAAGGATACGTATTTCTATCTGATTAAAGGCATCGAAGGTGCAGCAACACCTACCCAGCCGACCGCAACCCAGCCTGGTGGTCAGCCACCTGTTCAGACTCCAGCCGGAAAAGCAGGCGGATTTGAAGTCGCTCTCTCAGCAATCGCAATAGCTTCGGCTTTCTGTATCGCTGGAAGGAGAAGAGGGTAGTTTTTCCTCCTTTTTTCCAATCTATAAATAATCAGGGAATGCATGGCGAGACATATAATCGAGGTTGCCAAAACCAGAGTTGTCATAGAAAATGGAAAGGTAGTGGATGTAGCCGAGCCTGTTACGAAGTACTGTCCACTCCGCGAGAGTCTGTATTCTGCGAATAAGGAGACCAGAGGATCGATAAGGCGGACTGTTGAGAGAAATATTAGAAAATACGGGATGTTTACACCGCACAGAGCCGTTGAATCTGTCTCGCTTGAAGTGCTGTTCGGCGCCAGCGAGATGTTCTACTGTGCCCTCAAGAATAAGACAATAGATGCAGCGGTGATAGTCTGCGAGGGAGCGGGCACCGTTATAACCGATAAGCCCGAAATCGCACAGGGCATAGGGATACATCTAACAGGAATTATTTCCACCGAGGCGATACCGGTACTCATTAAAAGGCTGAGGTCCAAAGGTTGCTATGTCCTGAGCGACAGTGCTCTGATTGATCAGGTAAGTGGAGTGAAAAAAGCGATAGAGCTTGGTTTTAAGAGAATTGCCGTCACACTGGCGAAGGGTGGTGTCAAGGATATCCCTCGCATAAGAGCACTTGAGAATCGCGGCGTTGAGATTGCAATTTTCATAGTGCATACCACAGGTACCTCGAAAAAAGAGGCAGAGCTCATTGCAGATAACGCAGATGTGGCCTGGGGCTGTGCATCCAGATATGTCAGGAAGATTTGTGGAGAACAGGCAGTAATGCAGATAGGAGTTAAAATCCCGGTCTTTGTGCTTACCAGAAAGGGAAGGAAAATCGTGCTTGACAGGATAAAAGAGCTTGACAGTGAAGAAAAAATTTTGATCAGCCGTGCCTCTTCGCTTCCGGTTGAGGGCGAGAGCCCAAGACCGCTGAGATGATGAATAAAAAAAGAAAAAGAAGAGTTTTTAGTTCACGTTGATCTTGTCAACCACTTTTCTCCACTTGTTACCATCCATCTGCATTACCCAGGCTTTTTTGACCTTGGGCTTTGCCTTAGCTGCTGCAACGATTTCATCCTTGGTTGGCAGCTTGTGTGTTTCTTTCAGAATGACAAATCGCTTTGCCTCACTGTTCGCCAGATTCTTATTCTTACTTTGCACTTTTCTCCCCAAATACTCTAAACCATATATTTTGTAAACCAAATTTCCACCCATCTTGGAATTCGCATTCCACCAATATATATCTTTCGAGTTCTGGGGTGCGATCCGCTGGTTTTGTCTCATTTTAATGGCTTTTGTATCTTTACTGGCTACGGATCGCTCTTGCCGCTTCAAGCCCTGCTTTAATCGAGCCGTTCATACTCCGCTCCGGGTAGTTAGGCTTGCTGAACATCCCGGCAAGATATAATCCCTTGATTTTCGATGCATAAGGCAGTATCCTGGATCCATAACCAGTTCCATAAATTGGTCCAGAATACAGATCCCGGGCAAGCTCTGTCCACAGCACATCTTTTCTTGAAAAATCAGGAAACAGCTTCTCAAGGTCTTTAAGATAAAGCTCTACAAGTTCCTTTTCTCTCATCGTCCATCTGAAGTCCTCGCTGCTCTGGAAATAGCTGGCGATATACACAAGATGCTCTCCGTAGTCTGAAGAAGGAATAAAGTTGGTGTGCTCGATCACTGCGCCAAATAGCACTTCTGCTCTGATGTTGAGCCAGTAAATATCCGTCAGCGGTTTCTTAAGAGCTAGAAGCAGGCAGGCAGCCCCCTGATATTGTATATCAGGCAAATAGAGCTCAACATCGAGCAACTGCTTTAATAAAAACGGGGGAACAGTTGAGATTACACTGTCGCAGGCGATAAATCCATCATAGGTGTCAACGCCCCTGACTTTTCCGTTCTCCACCACAATTTTTTTTGCCGCGCAGCCTGTCTTTACCTCGATGTCCTTCGAAAGAGCGTCGATGAGCTGCTGAAAGCCACCGCGCAGGTACCCCAGTCGTTCCCCTCTTACGGATCTCTCAGACCGGATTTTAACTCTACCCGCAACCCATGCAGCGCTCACATCGCCGGCGTTATCCCCGAATTTGCTTCGCAGCAGCGGCTCGAAAAAATTTTGATAGCAACTATTGCCGAGTTTTTGGAGTATCCATTCCCTCGCTGTGATGCTATCGAGGCGATCCATACTCTGATATTTTATCCCGCTTACAAATAAAGCGAGTTTGAATTTATCAAGAAGCGAGAGATGTGGATACATTAAAATTTCGAGAGGAGTATTCAAATTGTAAGGGCGATCCCTGACGTAGTAACCGGTGGTGGCTCTCCTCCACTCCAGCTTTTTCTTAAGCCCCAGTTCCTTAATGAGCGAAATAATTTCTTCATCGACAGTGAAAATATGGTGATAGTATCTCTCTATATTATATCTCTCGAGTTTGTAGCTTGAGGCAGCCCCACCGAGCACTGAATCTTTTTCAAGCAGCACAGCATCTTTCAGGGCATAAGCGGCTGCTAGTCCGGTGAGTCCTCCGCCTATTACTACCGCTTTCATCTTGTCTCTCCTGGTTTATAGAAGAACACCAGCTTCAACGCACCATTTGGCACTGCCACTTTTCTGAAAAGCACGAAATCAAGCGTTACGTCCTTTGGCTCGAAAACGTGCCAGATTCTAAGGTCGAAGTCCTCCCTTACGTAGCCCTTCCCGATGAGTTCTTTTTCTACTATGCCTGCTCCTTCATAGGATGAAATTATAAAGTTTGAAAAGTAAAAGTTCCCACCGTAATTAACATTTGTATACGCTCTGAGATACCACGGAAATGGCCAGTAATCAGTAGTGGTAATCGCAATAGGAGTATACCGAGAGTTATTAGAGAGCGTTTCAATTTTATTCATGATCAGCCTAACATCGCCAGAGGTCTGAACAAAAACAAGTGGTTCCTGCGGGTTGTAGGAATTGACATAGTTAACGTTGAAGCTTGAATATACGAAGAAAGCAAAAAGAACAAACAAGATCAAAAGAAATGACATCCTGAATTTTCTGCCATATCCTGACAGTTCATCGATTTTCTCGCCAATAAAGCATGCTGCAATTATGCACTGCGGTAGCAAAACGTGCAGAACCAGCCACGGCACCTTTTCCTGTATGTATGAGTAGATCAGCAGGCTTGTGATAGCCCAGTAAACTGCAAAGATCATGAACATATTTTTTTTTCTGATATAGTGAATAGAACCGGCTATAGCAAATAATGCAATGGGAAGCTCATACAGAAAGAGAAAAGGCAGGTAGTAGAAGAATGGCCCGCTTATCCTTCCAACGCCGTGATAAAAAATCCACGCGGCAATTCCCCTTAATGGTGCCGGGAACCGCATAACCGGATCAGAGGATTCAAGACCAAGGAGATTATCGATTCTCAAGAAGAAATTTGATAGCAAAACAGAGTATAAAGCAATTGCAATCAGAAATGCGAAAGCAATCACCCGAATGTTTTTTCTGAGAAGCATTTCAATACCAGGCGATGCGGCCGGTTTCTCCACGTTTTTTCCAAAAAGAATCAGGTTTGCCAGAGCGGTGAGGTTATATCTCTCATTAAGGAGATACAGCACTGCAAAAGACAGGAAGATGAACATTGTTATCACTGCATTTTCCTTTGCAGCGAAAGATAAAGCGGCTGCAATTCCGGCTATGAAGAGATAGAGGGCTCTCTGATTTTCAACGAACCTCAAAGTACATATTACCATTGTAAGGGAAAAAACTGCCATGTATATGTCATTTCGAAAAAAACGCGAATAGTAGAGCATCGAAGGAGAAATCGCCAGGAAAAAGGCAAGTATAATGTATCCTGCCACTCCAATCTGCTTTCTGAGGGGATATGCAAGCCCGACGAGCAGTATCCCGAAGAATACCGGCAGCAGGCGTGCAGTAAAGTCACTGGCTCCAGCGATGGAAAAAATCGCATTCGCTATGTAAAACTGAAATGGACCGTGATAAGTGGGATCGTAAGTGTAGGTATTGAGATTGAGATTATATGAAAACCAGGCGTGAACTGATTCATCATGGTGGAGAGGACGAACATCAAGTTGGTAAAAGCGAAGAAACACTGCAAGTATCAATATTGCAAAGAACGCTGCAACTTCCGCTCTCCTTTCAGCGCTTATCATATTTTAGATTATTGAAGCGAGCATAAGATTTAATGTTTTCTGATTGGAACTGATCGCTTCAGGGGAGAGGAAGCTTTATTATCAACCTCTGTCAATAGTACTGGCACTCAACTTGAAGAGGTGAAAGATTGGGCAAGACTGGAAGCGTTGAATGGGTTCAGATCAAAGGCAGGAAGGGCCAGACAAGACTTGTACCGAAGAGAGATATGGAGCACAAGCGCCCGGGGCCTGCACAGCGCTATGATTCGAAGGGAAGCCTCAGGTCCAGAATCAAGCGTGCACCCAAGAGCATAATTGGAATAAAGAGCAAGGCGAAGAAGTAAAATTCATTTTTAACATGCGTTTAATATACAGTGGCATCAATTTTCTAATGGAGACTTGATGGTTGACGTAAATGCCCTCGCCACTCTTGGAATCGCTGTCACCATTGCCGCTCTTATAATATATATGATTCTCGCAGCATTCAGAAGTGTCGGATTCACATTTGCAGAAACGACTCTGATCCTTTTTGTCTCAATTATACTCTACATGTTCCTGCCGGATATACCCCTGTTCTACAGTGGGAAGGTTGTTATTGGTATAAATATAGCAGGCGCAGTAATTCCGATCTATATTTCCTTTCGAGTGCTCGGCAGGGGAAGAGCTCCTCTTTTAGAGAGTGTTCTCGGCACAGCGATCGTTACATACCTCGCATATAGCCTGTCAGAAGTCATTCCTGGGGAAGGGATCCTGCTCTACTGGATATATGTGCCTGCGATAGCTGCGAGCATCATCGGCGTTATAGCTGCAAGGAAGAAATGGGAACGTGCCGGGCCAGTTGCATACGTATCAGGCACAATGGGGATACTGATAGGTGCGGATTTGCTGCGCCTGGAAGAAGTGCTCGCATGGCAGCCCACCCACTATTCCTTTGCGGTAATCGGCGGAGCAGGTGTTTTCGATGCGATTTTCATCGTCGGGGTGCTGGCGGTAGTGATAGACATTTTTTTGAAGATACTGTTCAGATATGGCGAGAAAAAATAAGCAGCAGCCAGGCCTTATTTCGCCGAGGCAACAGCTATCTTTATATTCTTTGAATGCATTATAAGTTAACCCCTGGATCGAAAATATGATGCAGGAATGTATCGGATGTTGACCACTCTTAGAGGGACTCTAAGAAAATGAGTAGAGGAAAATTGTTCATTTCATTTAATTGGTTGCTGTTTTCTGGGGAGTGATTATTTGGCAGAAAAATATACCCGCTATGAAAAAGCGAGAATAATTGGCGCTAGAGCGCTGCAGATTGCAATGGGAGCTCCGGTATTGGTTAAGTCTAAGTTCGACGAGCCGATTGAAATTGCTTCAATGGAATTTGAAAAAGGGGTTATTCCCATAACTGTCAAGCGAAGTACTGTGATTAAGAGAGTTCATCGCCCCTCCAGAAGAGTTGAATTTGTTGAGGCCACTGAAACCATTGAGAGTGAAATTGAGTAGGTGATCATTGTGCAAGGAAAAGATCTAAAGGATCTTAAAGAAGTTGAGTTCAGAGAGGCTGAGTATAAATCGCTTATCCCCATAGATGAGTATCTCGCTGCAGGTGTGCATATTGGCACGCAGCAGAAAACCGGGGATATGATGCGCTTCATTTACAGGGTTAGAACAGATGGCTTATACGTGCTCGATGTTCAGGCAACCGATGAGAGGATTAGAACAGCTGCGAAGCTGCTTGCCAGGTATGATCCGGCAAAGATCCTGATCGTTTCCGCAAGGCAATACGGCCAGCGCCCGGCGGAGATGTTTGCAAAGACAGTCGGGGCAAGGGCGATAGTTGGAAGATTCACACCCGGTACGCTTACAAACCCGGGTTATCGCTTTTATTTGGAACCGGATGTTGTGATCGTGACGGATCCGATGGGTGACGCACAGGCTGTGAAGGAAGCTGTTGATGTTGGTGTTCCCGTAGTGGCGATGTGCGACACGAATAATATGATTCAAAATGTAGATCTCGTGATTCCTACGAATAACAAAGGGAGAAAGGCACTTGCCATAGTTTACTGGCTTCTCGCAAGAGAGATCCTTCGCGAGCGCGGGGAGTCTCAGGTATTCAATTACACTGTCGCCGATTTCGAAGCTGAATTGTGATTGATAGCTATCAATGCTAATATACTAAAAAGCTGATTGAAATGAGGAGGGCGTCGGTAGCGGGACAGTTCTATCCCGGCAGGAAAGAGGAGCTCGTTAGTGAGATGAAAGGATATCTCTCAAGGGCAAATATATTGAGGACTGCTTGCTTCGGAGCAGTTGTGCCCCACGCTGGCTATATGTTCTCAGGTCCTGTCGCGGCATACGCCTACAAAGCTATACCTGAGGTAGAGACCTATGTGATCCTCGGGCCCAATCACAGGGGGAGTGGCTCCGGGGTAGCTGTTTCCACTGACAGGTGGAGCACGCCACTTGGCGAGGTTGAGGTTGATATTGATTTCATCAAAGCTTTGCCTATGGAGATAGTTGATGAGGATGAGGTTGCCCATCGCTATGAGCATTCTCTTGAAGTCCAGCTGCCCTTTTTGCAGTATCTCTTCAGGAGCTTCAAGATCGTGCCAATCTGCATTGGATTGCAGGACGAGATGAGCGCTATCGAAATTGGCAATGAAGTCAGCGAGGCAATTAGGAAAACAGGGAAAAAAACGGTGATCCTTGCTTCAAGCGATTTCTCTCATTATGAGCCGGATAAGGTTGCGAGAGAGAAGGACAGGTACTTCATAGATGCTATTTTGACCCTTGATATTTCAGAGTTTTATAAGAGGCTTTATGAAAAAGACGCGAGTGTTTGCGGTTATGGTGCTATTGCGGCTCTCATTCAGGCGAGCAAGACTCTCGGGGCAAAGAAGGGGGAGCTTTTGAAGTACGGCACAAGTGGCGATATAATCCCGGATCGCTCCGGAGTAGTTGGATATGCTGCAATTGTGATTAAATGAGGTCTGCCGATGAAAATTTGCTCTGCTCCTGGTAAGATTTATTTTTTCGGGGAGCATGCGGTTGTTTATGGTGAGAGTGCAGTTGCCTGCGCCATTGATTTGAGAACCAGGGTCAGAGTCAGAGTTGAAGGTTCCGGGGCTTTCAAATTCAATATTCTCTCTACACACAGGGCTCGAAGTTATTCATACGTTATAAAAGCCATTGAGAAGATCGATCGGATCAAAAAATTGTCGGGAAAAGTTGAAATTGAAATCGAGTCCAGTATACCGGTTAGGGCTCATCTTGGGTCTTCTGCTGCCGTCACTGTTGCAACGCTCTCAGCGCTCAACGCCGAATTTGAAGCGGGGCTTGAGATGGATGAGATAGCCAGACTGGGACATGAAGTTGAAAAAGAGGTTCAGGGATCAGCCAGCCCGACGGATACATTTGTTTCAACTTTCGGGGGAATGGTGGCAATCCCCGAGCGAAAGCGGTATAGAGCGGTCGACGTTGCAATCGTGGTGGGCAATTCCGGCAGTCCTTCTTCAACCGGTAAGATGGTTGCAAGGGTCAAAAATTTGAACAGCAAATATCCGGTTATGACGGGCGGAATAATCAGGGCTATTGGCGCTGTTTCCCGTTCCGGTTTGCCTTTTATTGAGAAAGGCGACTTTGAGGCCGCGGGGAGGCTCATGGATATCAATCAGCATCTGCTTGAAGCTCTTGGAGTCGGTACTGAGGAGCTTTCAGCGATGTGCGTTGCTGCCAGAAAAGTGGGTGCCTACGGTGCCAAGCTCACCGGTGCCGGTGGCGGTGGCTGCATGGTTGCGATCTCGCCTAAAGAGCGCCTCGCAGATGTAATATCCGCCTTAAACTCGCTTGGCTTCAAGGCTTTCGAAACCAGAGCTTCCGATGCCGGGGTGATGCTGGAATGAAAAGGAGGCAGCCTGTAATTTTGAAGATAGGCGGCAGTGTGATAACTGAAAAAAGTGTTGAGGGAAAATTGAAGGTGGAAGAGCTTCGGAGGGTTTGCAGGGAGATTGCTCGCAGTCCGGCAGATTTGATACTCGTGCACGGGGCGGGTTCATATGGGCATCCTCAGGCAAGAGCGTATGAGATCGGCAGCGGTCTGACAGATGAAAACTTCAAGGGAGCGTTTATCACCCACAGGGCTGTCAGGGAGCTTAATGAAATCTTTACAGGTATGCTGATCGATCAGGGTGTTCACGCGTTTCCGGTTCATCCGCTCTCCTGTGCCACTTTGAGCGGCGGGAGAATTGCTTCATTCGATTTGAAAGCTGTAAAAGCAATGCTTCGCAGAGATATAGTGCCTGTGCTCCATGGTGATGTTGTTATCGACGTTAAAAAGGGTTCAGGGATTTTATCCGGCGATCAGATAGCAGTGTATCTAGCAAAAAATTTGAAGGCGGCGAAAATTGGTATGGGTACGGATGTGGAGGGCGTGCTTGACAGCGAGAGTAAATTAATTCCGGTAATAACACCCGTCTCATATAAATCGATCAGAAAAATTGTGAAGGGCTCAAAGGGCGTGGATGTGACAGGTGGTATGCTGGGCAAGGTAGACGAGCTTATAGCACTTGCAAAATCCGGAATCAGCTCAAAGATATTTAACGCCAAGAGGAAGGGGAATGTAGAAGCCTTTTTAAGTGGCGAGGACAATTTTGGTACATTGATCAGAGGTGGGTGACATAGGTCGGAAGAGCGAAACCGAGAATCGAAAAATTCAGCATCTGAATATTTGTGCAGAAAAAAAAGTTGAGTCCAGCTGGAGCGGTTTTGAGGATATATATCTGATCCACAATGCTACGCCCGAGGTGGATAAATCGGCAATAGGACTTTCTACAAATTTCCTTGGCCATAAATTCAGAGCACCGCTGCTCATCGCATCGATGACAGGAGGACACGCGGAGACTAAAAAGGTGAACGCCGCTCTTGCGGCTGCCGCCGAGGAGCTGGGAATAGGTATGGGTGTCGGCAGTCAGAGGGCGGCGCTTGAGAATCTCGCTCTTGAGGACACTTTCAGCGTTGTTCGCGATTTTGCTCCAACTGCCTTTATATTCGGCAACATAGGTGCTGCGCAATTGCAGAAATACGGTATAGAGGGAGTTGAAAAAGCAGTTAAGATGATCGATGCCGATGCAATTGCGATTCATCTGAACTTTTTGCAGGAGGCAATACAGCCCGAAGGTGACGTGAATGCGAAGGGTGCGCTGGCGGAGATCAGAGAGATATGTAAAGCATCAAAAGTGCCCGTAATCGTGAAGGAAACCGGTGCGGGGATTTCACATGGAGTTGCCTGGAAATTGAAAGAAGCCGGGGTAGATGCGATCGATGTTGGCGGGCTTGGCGGCACGAGCTTTGCAGGAGTTGAGTATTATCGTGCAAAGGCGGAGAAAGACGCGGTTAGAGAAAGTTTAGGGAAGCTATTCTGGAGCTGGGGCATTCCGACTGCAATAAGCGTTGTCGAGGCGAATGTTAGCACGGAGATACCTGTTATTGCAACCGGCGGGATAAGATCAGGCCTTGATGCTGCCAAGGCATTTGCTCTGGGGGCTTCGCTCTGCGGTGTCGCACTGCCGCTGGTTAAGCCCGCACTTAACGGTGAGAAAGCAGTTGTAGAAACGCTCAATCTCATAATCGAAGAGCTGAAAGTTGCGATGTTTCTCACAGGCAGCACTGAAGTGGATGATTTGAAGAGAGCACAGCTGGTAGTTACTGGTAAAACCAGAGAATTCCTAACGCAAAGGGGATTTGATATCAAGCAATATTCAACGAGGTAGATTGTAAGTGGCTGAAATTGGAATAATAGCAGTCGGAGGCTACGACGAAGTCGGGCGCAACATGACCGCTATAAGAATTGGCGATGAAGTTGTCATCATGGATATGGGACTCAGACTGGACAGAGTGATGATCCATGAAGACGTGGAAATCGAAAAAATCCACTCCCTCGATCTGATAAAGATAGGTGCAATTCCCAATGATACGGTTTTGAATGACATTGCCGGAAAGGTAAAGGCAATAATCTGCACGCATGGGCACCTGGATCACATAGGTGCTGTGCCCAAGCTGGCGCATCGCTATCCTGCTTCGATTGTTTCGACACCTTATTCTGCCACTCTGATAGAGCAGGGGATCGGGGCTGAGAAGAAATTTGGCGTAAAAAACAAGGTAATACCAATTAAAGCAGGAGAGATCTTTCAAGTAAGCCCTGATATCCAGGCGGAGTTTATCCGAGTGCAGCACAGCATAATCGACAGCGTTTTTGTCGCACTGCATACCCCTGGTGGAGTATTCTTGTATGCAAATGACTTCAAGCTCGACCGCCTGCCGGTGCTCGAAGAACCTCCCGACATCCCGCGACTGAAAGAGCTCTCCAGGGAAGGAGTGGTTGCGATGATTACCGAGACAACCTATGTAGCGCGTTCCGGCAAAACTCCTTCTGAGCGGGTGGCAAGAGATCTTGTATTTGATGCATTGCTCGGAGTTGGTGATGTCAGGTCAGGCGTAATCGTAACAACTTTTTCATCTCATATTGCCAGGATCAAATCAATAGTGGAAGCAGCGATCCAGATGGGAAGAATACCGGTATTGCTCGGCAGATCCATGGATAGATATTATGGCACTGCAGAGAGAATGGGCTACCTGGAGTCGCAGGGTGAAAAAATCATTGGCGATAAGAAAGAAATTGACCGGATGATGAAGCAAGTAATGGAAAAGGGAAAAGACAAATATCTTTTAATTGTCACAGGGCACCAGGGCGAGCCAGGCTCAGTGCTCACAAGAATTGCCAACGGCGACACGCCGCTTAAAATCGAGCCAGACGACAGAGTGATCTTCTCCGCCAACGTAATACCAAATCCGACTAACCAGTCAAACAGATACGCGGTTGAAACCAAGCTGAGCATGAAAGGCGCGAGGATATACACCAACGTCCATGTCTCCGGACACGCGTATAGAGAAGACCACTGGGAGCTCCTTCGAATCGTTAAACCGGAGAACGTGATTCCCGCTCATGGCGACATATATATGAACAGCTCCTACGCGGAGATGGCAGAGGAAACAGGCTATATACTCGGTGATACGGTGCACGTGCTGAGAAACGGACAGGAACTGATTTTGGAATAGGTAGAAGCTATGAAAGTGAAAGAGCCGGATCTGAAAGCAGAGCTGAAGAAAAGAGCCGCGGTGGTTGATAAGGCGATTCAGAGATATTTGCCTTTATCAAGCCCGAAAGAGCTCTACAGAGCTTCGAGGCACCTGCTGGTAGCAGGGGGGAAGAGATTGAGACCGGTGATGGTGATCCTCGCTGCCGAGGCAGTGCATGCAAATCCAAAAAAAGTCATACCGGCATCAGTCGCGGTAGAACTTGTGCATAACTTCACTTTAATACACGATGACATAATGGACAAAGACGAGTTCAGGCGCGGAATGCCGGCGGTGCACGTGAAGTGGGACTCTTCAAGTGCCATCCTCGCTGGCGATACACTCTGCTGTAAGGCTTTCGAGATACTTTCAAAAACAAAAGCAGAGCCTGAGAGAGTCGTCGCAAGCATCGATATTCTCTCAAGAGCATTAACCGAGATCTGCGAGGGACAGTGGCTCGACCTCGACTTCGAAAACCGAGAAAAGGTTACCTTGAAAGAGTACTTGGAGATGGTGGAGAAAAAAACAGGCATGCTCTTCGCTGCTTCAACATCAATCGGCGGAATGCTAGGCGGAGGAAGCAAGAAGCAGGTGGATGCGCTCTACGAAATAGGTCTGGTAACCGGAATCGGCTTTCAAATTCGCGACGATGTTTTGGACATAATGACACCTTCGGAAATACTGGGAAAACCGCAGGGCAGCGATCTGATCGAGAAAAAGAAAACTCTGGTGGCGATACACGCACGGTCAAGGGGCGTGGATCTGAACGAGCTTGCGAAGCTGGCGAGCGAAGGCAGAATGGAAGCAGCGATCGAAATGCTCGAAGAATCAGGCTCAATCGAATATGCCATGAAAAAAGCCGAGCAGATGGCAAAAAAGGGCTGCCAGAAGCTGGAGGTGCTGCAGGATAGCGATGCGAAGGCGCTGCTGATGCAGCTTGCAAGCTATATGATAACGAGGGAGTACTGAAAAATTGGAAAAAATGGAAAAGAGAATTAAATTTTTGCCTCAATAAGGGTCTCGGTTGAAGTAACGCCCGGTATTGTGCCTATCTCAGCTGTGACAACTTTTCCTATCGTCTCGATGTTCTTCTCTTCGATCATTACCACCATGTCAAATCTTCCGAAAACTGCTTTTACCTGCCTTACCCCTGTTACCTTCTGAAGCTTGTTATACACTTCCTTCGCCTGACCGGGTGCTACCTTTAGCAACACTCCTGCGAATACCATTTTTAACACCTCCAGTTTAAAATTAAAGCCCTGTCAAAGTACATATATTTATATCCAAATTGATTGCAAGTTAAACTGAGATGGGCGCAAAAAAATCAACGACAAGCGTCAAGAAGTTCGAGGCAATCAAGCTCGACAGGAGATTCAGGGCGCATAAGTTTATCAGCAGCACTGCAGTCGAAGCCTCAATTGCACTCTACGTCAACGGTATTCGCATTGCCTCGATTATGACAACACCTGAGATGCTGAAAGAGCTTGGAACTGGATATTTAATCTGCGAGGGCGTGGTTTCTGATTTTGAGGAAATCAAGGAGATAAAGGTAGATTCCAGAAAGCTTGAGATACATGTCAGATTGAAAGATGGCGAGCATTTTCAGGTCTGGAATGAGCTTAGATCCTCTGGCTGCATAGGTGTTGCATGGGAGGAGAGCGAGGGGGTGAGCGTTGACTCCGGTTTAAGATTAAAAGCAAGCGTAGTCCGGGATAGCTTGAAGTATCTTGAAAGCGAGGTCTACCGCGAGACAAGAGGTGTGCACTCAGCCAGCTTGATAGACGCAGGCGGCAGCCTCGTAGCCAGAGCGATTGATGTTGGGCGGCACAATGCTGTGGATAAAGCGGTCGGTAAAGCGCTGCTTGAGAAGCGAGATCTTTCGCAGCTCTTTCTACTCTCAACAGGGCGGCAGTCTGCGGGAATGGTTATGAAGGCTGCGAGAGCGGGTATTCCGGTTATCGTTACCAAGGCAGCTCCGTTGAACTCGGGTGTTGAGGCGGCGGGGAAAACAGGGATATGTCTTATTGCATTTGCCGGTAGAGCTGGAATGGTAGTTTATTCACACTCAGGAAGAATTGAGAAGGAATAGAAGTTATGACAGGGAAGCGAAAGGAGTTTCACGTGCTGGCGTCTGTTGAGCAAGCGTTAAAAGCAGTTTCGACCTTCGATGTGAAGCCGCGGATCGAAAAAATTGCGCTGGAGGAGCTGGATGGCAGGGTTCTTGCGGAGAATGTTTTTTCAAAGGTTGACGTACCTGCTTTTGACAGGGCTTCGATGGATGGCTTTGCAGTAATCGCCGAGGATACTTATGGAGCCCGTGAGGACATACCTGTGAAGCTTAAGTTAACTGGAAGTGTAAGTGCAGGTGAATTACCGCGAAATGAGGTTAAGCGCGGCAGTGCTGTTGAAGTTTCAACTGGCGCGGTTATGCCGAAGGGTGCAAACGCAGTGGCGATGGTGGAATATGCTGAGGTAAAGAAGGGCGAAGTGCTGATCAAAAAAGTGGTTTCACAGTCTGAAAACGTGATGCATGCCGGCAGCGACATCATGGTGGGTGAGCTGGTGCTGAGAAGAGGGACAAAGCTGGGCAGCAGAGAGATTGGAGTGCTTGCGGCAATAGGTGTTTCGAAAGCACAGGTTTATAAGCCACCTGCTGTCGGAATAATCTCCACAGGCAACGAGCTTCTCAAGCCGGGTATGAAGCTGCGGCAGGGTAAGGTCTATGATACAAATTCTTATGCTCTTGGCAGTGCGGTGCAGGAGTGCGGAGCCCGGGCAAAATATTTTGGAATTGTCATCGATAACCTTGGGAAAATGAAAGCGGTTTTGCAAAAAGCTTCGAGGGAATGCGATCTCGTTCTCGCAAGCGGCAGCACTTCCGCCGGCGCTGGGGATGTGATGTATAAGATCATTGAGGATGAGGGAGAGCTTCTGATACACGGGATAAACATCAAGCCTGGAAAGCCGACCATAATCGGGCTCTACAGGCAAAAGCCCTTCTTTGGCTTACCCGGCTATCCCACTTCCTGCCTTACGATTTTCAATGTCTTCGCTGCCCCGCTGATCAGAAAGATGTCGGGAATCAAAGAAACTGAGGCTCCCTCGATTAAAGCGAGACTTGCGGTTGAAGTGAAATCCGAGCACAGGAGAAGATTGCTGCCGGTAGGCGTGGTGAGGGAACTGGCTTATCCTGTTAATAAGGGATCCGGTGCGATTACTTCGCTATCCGAGGCAGATGGCTATTTTGAGATACCGGAAAACGTGGAATATTTAGCGGCAGGAGAAGAGGTTGATGTCCGCATTTTCGGCAAGATCTTGCCTCCCGGTCTGCTTTTCACCGGCAGTCACTGCCTCGGCATGGATATTTTATCAGAGCTGCTTGCTGGGATGGGAGTGACGATGAGGATTATAAACACCGGTTCGAGCGGTGGCTTTTCCGCCATGAGGAGGCGCATAGCAGATCTCGCAGGTGTGCACCTGTATCACGATAGCGGCGTGTATAATTTACCGTTTATCAAGGAATTCAAGCTAACGGATGTCGTGCTGGTGAAGGGCTACATCCGCGAGCAGGGATTGATTTCCAGGCGAAAGATGAAGAGCATCGAAGAGATTGTTGAAAAAAAGCTTGCGATCGTCAATCGCAATAAAGGTTCAGGAACGAGGGCATTGCTCGACAGCTTTCTCGGCAGATATGCTGCCAGGCACAGGCGGAATTTCGATGATCTGTGCAGGCAGATCAAAGGCTATAACATCGAGGCAAAGACGCATTCAGCGGTAGCTTCGGCAGTGCTGCTTGGAAAGGCGGATGCAGGTATGGCTATAAGACCTGTTGCGGATTTTAATAAACTGCGATTTCTCAAGCTTTCGAATGAGGAATACGATTTCGTAATAGCGAGGGAAAAACTGAGTTCCAGGGAAGTTAAGCTATTCATCCAGGTTTTAAAGTCCGAGGAATTTGCGAGAAGACTGCCACGGGGCATAAGCGTATATGAAAAAACGGGTGAAGTGATCGTAGCATGACAGGGAGATTTAAAAAGCTAATTAGCAGCGATGCGGCACTGAAGCTTTTCCTTGAAAAAATTAAGCCCCTTGATAGAACCGAACGCATTCCCGCAGTAGAAGCGGTCGATCGGGTTCTTGCCAGTGATATAATCTCTAAAATAGACATACCGCATTACAGGCGCGCTGCCATGGATGGATTCGCTGTCAGGCCAGAGGATACCAGCGGCGCGAGTGAAAGCTCACCGGTTATGCTGAAAATTATAAACCAGAAGCTGAAGAGGGGAGAGTGCGCGAGAGTGCACACCGGCTCTGCGATGCCCCTCGGGAGTGATGCAGTGGTTATGATAGAGTATGTTCACCTGCTAGACGACGCGATTGAAGTGCTTAAGCAGGTGCACCCTGGTGAAAATGTGGGTGAAATAGGGGAGGATGTGAGAAAAGGGGAAAAAGTATTTCAGATCGGGCACAGCCTGAGGCCGGTTGATATCGGCTTGCTCGCGTCGATGGGGGAAAAAGAGGTTCGGGTATTCGAAAAGCCATTGGTTGCAGTTATACCCACCGGTGAGGAGCTTGTTTCGGAAGCGGCTGGGATAAAGCCGGGTAAAATGGTGGAGACCAATGGTTTGATTCTCTCTCTTTTCATAAAAAAATGGGGAGGCATAGCCAGATACTCAAGATTAATATCAGACGCTCCTGAAAAAATCGAGAAAGCTCTCGAAAATAATCTGGATGCGGATCTGATCATTACTACTGGGGGAACATCGGTTGGAGCTCGCGACCACGTTGCCAGAATGGTTAAAAAGACTGGCGAGCTTCTGGCACATGGAATAAAAATGACTCCGGGGAGGCCAACTGCACTTGGTTTAGTGAAGAAAGTGCCTGTGATATGCCTTCCAGGCTATCCTGTTGCATGCGTAGTTGCGGCTCTCGAATTCGCCTGTCCTGCTCTCAGAAAAATAGGGCGAATGCCGCTGCATCCTCCGCCTGTAATCAGAGCAAAAATGGCGGAGAAAATAGCCTCGAGGCATGGTAATAAAACATATGCAAGGGTTCTGGTAAAAGACCGCAAAGCATACCCCATAATGACCGCCGGCTCCGGAATCCTGAGTTCTATTGCAAGATCGACTGGCTTTGTAATAGTCCCGGAAAATATCGAGGGATTTGAAGTCGGCAGAGAAGTTGATGTTTTGATTTTAGAATAGTTAGGGTTATATCAATCCTTTGACCTTGTCAATTGCCTTCGTCATTTCCACGAGCACAAGTCCGAGGCCTACTCTTGGGGAGGTCATCACAACAAGCAATGCTTTCGGGCCTGCTCCGCAGGTAATCACTTTGCCATCTTTGCTCTCGACAATAACGCGTTCAGCAATACCCTTTTTCAGCTCAGATGTAGCTGTTTCGGCAGCGCCGAGCATGGTAGCGGTCATAGCTGCGAATGTTTCAGCGTGCACACCTCTAGGAATATCGCTGGCTATAAGCAATCCATCACGACTTACAACGGCGCTTGCCTCCACCTCGCCAGCTCGCTTAAGGTCGTGTAAAATTGCCTCAAGCAGCTCAACCGTAGTCGTCAACCAGTTTCCTCCGTTTTTACTAAAGGCGAATTTATTTTAGTTCCCTTTATGAATACTTATCGCTTATTATATAAAAATTACTTGGATATGTCAAGCAAAGCGACACGTTCAAGCACCAGTTTCGGTATCTTTACCTCACCGGCTGCCTCGATTTCAAGTGGAGTTATGTTGAAGTAGTCAATGATGTTCTTCTTTTTTTCATAATCATAATCAAGCACATCACTTTCAATGATAAACACTTTCAATGCGCTTTTAGCATCCTCAACACTTTTTTCCCCTTCACCTGCAATAACTATGGCTGCATTGTTCCTGCCCTGCTTTATACCTATTTCAAGTGCCCTGTTAATCTGCCGCTGACCGGAGGCATAGAGCAAAAGCTCAACTCCGAAGTCCTGAGATACATTGGTTTTGCGCTCGATCGATCTGATAGCCTTTTCCACCGCTGCAACGATGTGCGCTTCCCCCGCAATTTTATTCGCATCAAGCAGCTGAATTGTAACGTTGAACTGCTTTGAAAGGGCTCTAATTTCTCCCAGGAACTTCTGCAGATCCTTAACTTCTATGCAGCAGCCCAGTATCTGATAGTGCATTCTTACCTCACAGTCATTTTCAAAATCTTATAATCACAGAGCTGTGCTCCCAAGTATACCTCCACCTTGAGCTCGTACTCACCCGCTGTGCTGAAACCACTTACTTCGCGGGGGATATTGATACTTGCGATTAAATCAGTTTTATTACCCTCCTCAAGATTAAGGTCGTTGTATTCTACTCTGAATCTGGTCTGCGCTTTATCGCCTGCCCAGGCGTAATTTAGGTTCTTGGCAGTCACCCACAAAGTGAGCTGATTAATCGTATCATTGCTGATGCTCTCCACAATTACTGTGCCTTCAACAGTGTCACCGGGAGCATAACTTGGCTTATCAGTTATGACCTCTACGATCCTCACATTCGTTGCATTGAATGGCTCTGACTTCTTTGTCTTAAGGCACCCTCCTGCAGAGGCGATCAATATAAAAAGCATAACGAGAAACAGTAATCCTTTACTTCTGAGCTTCAAGCAATCACATCCCCTATTCCTTTTCTGAGTTTGTTATTAAAGATTTTGCTATAAATATAAAGAAAAAGGGAAATTTAAAAAAGACTAAATTACCCCGAATAGCTTTGCGAAGAATTCAACAATGTGCAGAATTGCCGACTGAATCTGAAGCCCCAGATCAGCTTTATCAGCAGTGCCCCATGTTATGCCTTTGCCCCATTCTTTTTGAGTTTCTTTCACAGGATCGGCAGAATTTATGATTTTCTCCACGGTTGCTTCGTCAGACCTTAACCAGAGGGTGGCGTTATTTGATTTTCCGCTTGTTAGATTTGTTATTAATCCGTTTGAATCGGTTGTCGCAATAAGCTCAATTTTTCCAGCCGGCTTATCTATTGCAACGTTTATTATTTGATTGCCGAAAACACCCTTAACAAACGGAAGTTCTGATAGCTTGCCTGCGTTCGGGTTGTATACGTCAAGCAGAAAGTGCCTTGCATCTGCTTCAGTAATTGCTGCGGCTGCCGGTACTGTTGTTATTAAAATCGATACGAGTACTAAAGCTAAGACTTCTCTCTTGATCATAGTTACTCTCCCTATCTACGTTGCGAGATACTAATTTGTATTTGTATATATCTCTTTTGGCGGAAAATTGCTATCCGTCGGAATAAGTTCGGATGGCAAATTAGAGCAGCTCAGCACCGCTTCTAAAGACCTTCATCCCCTCTATTCTCACCCATTTTCCGTTGCTCAGGGGTTTTGTTGCCACTATTATTGCTTTTTCATCTTTCTGCCTTGCATCAGAAACCCTGATTCTATAATCGCTATCCTCCAGCGTTACTTCACGGGCGCCGAATTCTCGCTTTAAAAACCACAGGGAATCATCGCCATGGCAATAAAGGTGCTTCGAATCCGACAGAATGAAATTGAACCTCCCGAATCTCTTAATATAGTCAGCACTCTCCTTTACCGCATCTCTGATCTCGGAAAACTGTGATTTCTCACTTATTTTGTTCATCATATAGCAGAATGCCCTCTCAGAATCTGTCTCGCCTTCAGCCTTGAATTTACCTGTACGCTGGAGAAATATTCCACGCGGTGGGTCTCTCTTTCCCACAGTGCCGTTGTGAGCAAAAATCCATTCTCTGCCGAAAAGCTGTCGCAGAAAAGGATGTGTGTTCTCCATCTTCCTCGAGCCAACTGATGCGTCGCGTATATGGGCAATTATCAGCTTGCTTCTAACTTCTATTATTCCGTTTTCAATCTTTCTGGCTATATCACTCTCATACGCTGGCACCGGCTCTTTAAATATCTCTGCTTTTCCATTTACATAGAAGCCTATTCCCCAGCCGTCCGGGTTTTCACCGCTCCTCATCAGGATTTTCTTGAAGCTGATTACAGGGCTGGTTGATATGTTTGAGCATATCGCTAATAGTTCGCACATTTTCATACCTTCAAATGCATTATATTTTCATACCGAGTCTCTCAGCCGTTAATAAATAATAGCTCGCCAGCCCCTTCCATTTCCCCCATTTTCCCGCGATTCTGCGCGCCTCTGCGCCTGAAATTTTTCTACCTCTGCGATAGTAGTATGAGATGCATCTTCTTATACCGAGGTCATCTGCAGGTATGGCTTCAAGTTTCGCCATTCCTCTGATCAAAGTAAGCTCAGCCGTCCAGATACCGACCCCCCTTATACCGGTGAGTTCATCGATTATTTCCTCTGTTTCTTCTTGGCTTTTGAACTTCTCTAAATTCAACTTCCCATCTACAATGGATTTTGATATATCTCTGATGTACTCAGCTTTTCTCGAACTCAAACCACATTTACGGAGCAGTTCGATTTTTGCGGAAGCCATTTTTCCCGGCGAGGGAAATGAATAATATACTCCTCCGTTTACTGTCAATTTATCGCCGAGAGCTTTAACCACATTCTTTTCCAGAGCATGCGCCACGTTCAGCGAAATTTGCTGCTCAATTATCGAGCAAACCAGCGCTTCAAAAACAGTGGCGGTCGTAGGACTTTTCAGACCCCTGAGCTTTTGAGTCAGCAATGCCATTTTCCGATCCCTTTTAACATCCTCATAAAATGGATTAAGGTCAAGGTCTAAATTAAAAAGAGAATAGATAATTGTTTCAGCCATCTTCCTGTCGCTTTCATAAATCGCTTCACCGGATTTTAGCTCTACCAGCAGCTCAGGTCTTTCAACGGTACCCGGAGATGTTATTGTAACAAGTATCAATTTGCCGTTTACACTTATAGCCTGCCAGTACTTTCCATTTTCATATCGTCGAACCTGCTCGTCGCCCTCTGAAAAAATTCTTGAGCTGAGATCAAAATTAAATGGCGGAGTGGGACTTGCTACCAGCATCATCGTCTTTTCCACTCTTCCCTCAACCTGGAAATAAACCCCTCTTCATCTTCCGCTATCCGCTGCTTCACCTCTCTCCAGGCAGCCGGGCAATTCTTAAAGTCAGTGCCTGTAAGGCTGTGAATGATCATGTCGATTTCTCGTTTATTGGCGATGCTGACTTCTATTCCGGCTTTTTTAAAAATCTGCTGAAGATGTCTGAAGTAGCAGGTCACAATACTTCCTCAAGCTGTATACGAGCTTTCTGATTTTTAAAGGTTTTTCTCAGGATCCGACAAATACAAAAAGTTTCATGTTTACTGCTCTGGCGGTCTTCTAAAGCTCAATATATTTCTGCAGTGCTCGCATAGTGCAAGTGGTTTAATTCTTGCCTCTTCAAGCGAATTGGAGAAACTCATTACACATCGCCTGTGGCAGTGCTGCAAACCCAGCACGTGTCCGACTTCATGGATCGCTTCTTTATTAATGAGTTCAACGGTATCTAGTCGGTATATCGATAAGATCGCTCCCTTTTTGAAAAACGCAAGGCCAAAAATGAAGCTCATGTTATCGAAATAGATGTCTTTATCCACCACCCATAGCAGCATATTTCCCATTTGAGAAAGGTATTTCAGGAGCATGGATGCGTCATACTGATCTCTTGCAAAATTATGAGCCTCTTTCAGGAGCGAGATTGCTCCACCCTGTTCTATGCTCAAATTCAGCATCGAATATGCCTCGACTAACGCGGGCTCCATCGACCCGACTTTCTCCCTTGCTTCCTCGGTGTAAAAAATTTTGAGCCGCATGTATCCTTTTCTACATCAGCCTTGCAGGTAGATTTTGCTTCGCCAGCAGATCGCCGAATGTCTCTCTTCGTCTTATCACTTCGGCGCTGCCGCGGTTAACAAGCACCTCTGCGCATCTTGGCCTCAGGTTGTACTGCGAGCTCATCGCAAAGCCATAGGCGCCTGCTTCCAGAATTGCAATTATATCTCCCTGCTTGATTTTTGGCAGCATTCTGTCCTTCGCTAGGATGTCGCCTGTTTCGCATATGGGTCCGACGATGTGATAAAGCTCTTTCGCTGTTTTATCCGCCTTGTTTGCAACTACCACTTCATGATAAGCATCGTACATGACGGGTCGCACAAGCAGGTTAAAGCCTGCATCCACTGCTGCGAAGTTCTTGAACGCGTGCTTGACTGTGTTGACTTTTGTCAATAGTAATGTCGTGTCTCCGACTATATATCTCCCTGGCTCCAGCACCAGCTTTGGCTCGATCCCGAGCTTATGTATCGCTTCATTGTATATCGGCAAAATTGCATCTGCCAGATCCTTGGGTGTTGGTGCGGTGGCTTTTTCGTAGGGTATCCCCAGCCCGCCGCCTAGGTCGATGAACTCCAGGCTGGCGAACTTTGAGATTTCCCCCACCAGTTCCATCATCTTTTTTGTGGTCTCAACGTAAGGCGATACGTCGAGGATCTGCGAGCCGATGTGGCAGTGTATCCCGACTACTTTTATGCCTTTCTGCTTCACTGCCTTTTTGTATGTGGATATAACTTCTTTGTAGGGTATGCCGAATTTGCTCTGCTTCAACCCGGTTGCTATCTTTGGATGTGTTTTCGGGGATACATCCGGGTTTACGCGGAATGCGATTTCAGCATGGCTTTTCTCCTCAACAGCGATTTTTGAAAGCAGCTCAAGCTCGCCCCTTGAGTCGACCGAGACTCTGACTCCGCTTTGAACTGTCAATCTTAGCTCTTCCACGGTCTTTGAATTTCCGTTGAACAGGATTTTCTTTCGAGGTACTCCTGCGAGCATAGCTGAGTACAGCTCTCCTCCGGAGAAAACATCCATTCCTGCGCCCATGCTGGCTAAAATCTTGAGAATTGCCAGATTGGAATTTGCTTTCGCTGCGTAGAATATCTCAGCCTTCGGGAATGCTTTTTGAAAGGCTGTGAAGTTCTTCCTCAGTCGCTGCTCGTCAGTTACGTAGAGCGGCGTGCCGTATCTCGCTGCAAGCTCTACGGTGTCCACACCGCCTATGCATAAGTGCCCTTTTTTTATCCGCAGATGGGGTCTCTCAAAGTTCATAGTTTCTCCATCCTCTCCACGGCTTCTCTGATCCTCGCCACGTCCTTGGTGAGTGCGAAGCGGATGTAGCCCTCGCCATGCTCCCCGAATCCAACTCCTGGCGTAACAACGATGCCGGCTTTATCCAGCAGCAGCCTTGAGTATTCTATGGAGCTGTATTTTTTTGGCACTCTTGCCCAGACGTAGAATGTGGCTCTCGATTTATACACGTTCAGTCCCACTCTGCTTAATCCCTCTGCCAGTGCTTTCCTTCTTGCCTGATACAGCTCTCTCATATTGTCCACACAGCTCTGATCGCCTTTAAACGCCGCGATTGCCGCTGTCTGCACTGCCTCGAATACACCCGAATCAACATTTGTCTTGACCTTGCCAAGTCCTGCGAGCACCTTGCTGTTGCCTGCTACAAATCCGATTCGCCAGCCGGTCATATTGTAGGTCTTCGAAAGAGAGTGATACTCAACTCCCACTTCCATCGCACCTCTTACTTCGAGAAAGCTCGGTGCCCTGTAGCCGTTGTATGCGACTTCCGAGTAGGCATTGTCGTGCACCACGATTACGCTGTTTTCCAGTGCAAAGTCCACCACTTCTTGGAAGAACTTCTTCCCCGCAACCGCAGAGGTCGGGTTATTGGGGTAGTTGATGAACATCATTTTAGCTTTCTTTGCAATCCCCTTTGGAATTACGCTGAGATCCGGCAGAAAGCCGTTTTCCTCAAGCAGCGGCATTACATACGGCTTGCCGTCCGCCAGAATCGTGCCGATCTTATACACAGGGTATGCCGGATCTGGCACGAGGGCTATATCACCCGGATTTATGAAGGCAAGAGGAATATGCGCGATGCCCTCTTTGGAGCCTATCAGGCTGATTACCTCCCTCTCAGGGCTCAGGTCAACGCCAAAGGTCTTTTTATACCAATCCACTACTGCCTCTCTGAAAGAAATCAGACCTATGTAAGATGGATAGTGATGTGTATTCGCATTTTTAACCGCCCGGCACATAGCCTCGACTATATGCGCTGGAGTGGGCTGATCCGGATCGCCTACACCCAGATCGATAATATCCATGCCCTGCTTTATCTTCTGCTGCTTAAGCTCATCGATGGCAGCAAAAAGATACTGCGGTAAAGCGTTGATTCTGTCGGCATACTCCACTTTGACTTCTTCCTTGACCTTGCTCATTGTAACTCCTGTTTTTAGTATTCCACACACCTAATATAAAAATATCCACTAAAATCAATAGTCAAGAGCCAAACTATATAAATCCAGATACCAATCTTGAATATTGCAGAAAGGATGAGTGCGATGCTGAGAGTTGAAGATATTTTAAATGAAAGTTTCAATTATTACAAAAAACAGTTCGCCACGTTTATTGTAGCTACAGTAATCGCCATAGTTTGTTCGATTCTCATAATAACAGCACCCCCTCTGATCTTTGGAGTATACCTAACAGGGCAAAAGATCATTCGAGGAGAGGAGATAAAAATTACGGATGTCTTCAAGGGCTTTGATTACTTCGTCACCAGCTGGGTAATGCTCATAGTTGGAGGACTGGCAGTGTTAGTGGGACTGATCTTGCTGGTTATCCCCGGACTGCTGCTTTTAATACTCTTCCAGTATGCCATACCCATTGCCATATCGGAAAAAGCCGGCGCAATCGATTCATTGAAAAAGAGCTACCACATTGGCAGGCAGTACTTTGAATTTACAGTAATACTCGGAGTCTTGCTTTTCGTGATTAACGGTGTTGGTGGCGCCCTCAGAGTAGGCTGGCTGGTGACCTATCCCTTCACGGTGTTATGCGTGTGGATAGCTGCGATGAAGCTGAAGGAAGCAGCAGATAAACCAGGGATGGACAGCGCTCCGCGCGTTTGAAGCTGGATGCTGGGTACCGGGTGCTACCATTTCTGTGAGTATCTCCAGCTCATTTCAAAAGTATCGATCAGGCATTTGACGCACTTGCTGTACTCCATGATCGAGATATCAAGTATTTCATCGTCGAGCCATATGATGTTGAAGATTTTATCTGAAAAGCTAATCGAACCCGTGTTTGCCTCTCTGCCTCTGTAGTCGACGTATATCTTTGCTTTGGCTGTCGCGATTTTGCCGAGCTTTTTCAACTCATCATCGGGCTTTTGACCGAGGGGAAGGATGATTTTCAGGTCTTTATCTTTCAGGAGCGGTTGTAGCTCTTTGAGCAGGCTCATCGGTATGCTGCTGATCCTAATCCTCCTTGCTTTCTGGATTTTTTTCTTTATCTCCTCTGTTCCTTCTTCCACTGTGCTGAAGGTTGTTGAGATTCTGGCTTCATATCTTCCATCAACTATGGGCATATTTTCACCTCACTTCTATTTTGCAGATCCCCACCCTAGATTGTACCATTCTCCGAAGCACTTTGAGCATTCATCGTAGAGCATTTCGTCAACGATGTACCTGTGCTCCACCGGGTCTTCGACGACTGTAAACACCCGGCTCTCGTCGAGGATGATCGACATCGATGGCATCTCTTTGCCTCTGATTATGCAGACGATCTTTACCTCTGCCTCTTTGAACTTAATATTTTCACCCGCGATCTTTTTTTCACCCGGGAAAAGCAGGACTGTTACCAGAGCTTCTTTGTTGAAAGCATTATGCACTTTCTTCAGAAAATCTGTGGTTACATTACTGATCTGTATAGTTCTGGCTTTCTTCAGCTCATCTTTAAGGCTTTCCAATCCTAAATCAAAATTTTTTATTACAAATTTTTCTTTCATTTCACCCACCTCTTCATCAAGCGTTACCTGAACAGACTCAAGAAAATCGGCGTACTCCTTTTTGCTTTTCTCGAAAACGTCTTCAGGGCTGATAGCTCTGAACAAAAGCGGCACCCCTGAGAGTATCTTTATCCATCCCTTCTGTGCAAGTGACTCCATAACTGAGTAAATCTTTGTTCGAGGAACACCTGATTTTTCTGCGATCTTCGAAGCTGTAGTTACGTGATCGTTAAGCAGGCTGAGATAGGCTTTAGCCTCATATTCTGTAAGCCCGATTCTCCGCAGCTTCTCAATACTGTTTCCCATATCTTCCAATTGACTTTAGATGGACAAAGGAATATATAATTACTGTAACCCGCAGGAGTTACTCTCGTTAAAAAACCTTTTGAACACTCTGCAGGCTGCGAGGGTGACCCATAGATTAATCTCTCTATCCCTGGCTTTTCCATAAGAGGCTCTCCACAGTCCATTACTCTGCTGCTCTGCTACTAGCCAGCGGAGAGCTTTTTCGATCTGCGTATCTTCTCCTGAGAACTGGAGTAGAGAAAGGGAATCGAGCGCTGATAGTATATCGGTGAACCAGAACGGATAGACGAGCTTTTTCCAGAAACCAGCGGCTCGACGATCAGGGTATCTGTCTGGTTGAAAGAAGCGCGATGTCAAGAGTTCTCCCGCAACCCTAGCCTCCTTTGTCTTTCGGTATTTGCGATGGGCTGCGAAAGCCCGCAGCACCACGCCTGTGATGCAGTGGGAGAAGGGTTTGGATTTATCCGGCTTCAGTGGCTCCGGATTCTTCATAGCCTTGTAGAGGTTTCCGGAGCCGGTTGTTCTCAGTGGTATCGTCCATCCGCCGTCGCTCTGTCGAATTGATAACAACCATTGGAATCCCCTTTCTACCCGCGTGTCTTCCCCGTATCCCGATTTTATCAGCAGCTCCATAATACCTGCGGTGTAGTTAGGAGTATACTGATTTCCGTAAAGTCCCCGGAAGTCTCCCTCTGCGGTCTGGCAGGTGAAAAAGAACTCTGCTGCCTTTCTTATCGCCGGATGTTTATTTGTAAAGCCATACTTCTCCACAAGCTGGCCAAGCACTCTGTAAGTTTCAAGCTGATCATAACCGCTGGTAGTGCGAATGTTTTTCTTCCCGCCAGGATATCTCCATGAGCCATCAGTCTGCTGCTTCCCGAGGACCTTCAGCACGCCCGGTAACTGCCAGAGGCTCTCCACAGATCCTGCCTCCTCTTCCAGCAGGTCGCATCTTACAAAGTACAAAAGTGCCTTATTTTCTGAGAAGAGCAGCTCAGGCAGAGGATCGTACCTCAGCTTTCCTCGCCAGCCTCTCATAAGCTTCAATCCACCGTCTTGGTCAGGTTTCTCCAGTTTTCTCTCCAGGACTTGCTTTTACCAGTCGGATAGCCAACCGGTATTATCGCAACCGGGCGTATCTTTTTTGGAAGCTTCAGCGTCTCGCAGACTTCACCCTCCCTGAACGCACCTACCCAGCATGTGCTTAAACCCAGTGCATAAGCGGCGAGCAGCATGTTCTGAATAGCAGCTCCACTGCTCTGCAGGCAGTATAAATTGATGCCCCTCTGTCCGTATGATGAAGCAGCCACATCGAGATCCACACAAACCACTATTACAAGCGGTGCTTCTGCAACAAACTCCTGATTAAGCGCTGCCCTTGCGAGCTTCTTCTTAACATCGCGGTTCTTTACAACATAAAAGCGCCAGCTCTGAACATTTCCTTCGGATGGCGCCCAGGTAGCGGCTTCAAGCAGGCTCTCCACCATATCGTCCGGAACATCGTTTTTGAGGTAATTTCTAATACTGCGTCTTTCCTTTATAGCCTCAAAGAGATCCATAGCATCACTTCACTCAAATCCAGATTTTGACTTTAAAGGTTAAAATGCTTTGCTGAGTCGGTTTGCTGCATGCTATTTGGGAAAACATATATGCTTTGCAATGACATATCTGCAAGAACAAGAAGGAGGAAGGATCTATAGCCACCGTACCTGTGCTTCAGGTTGCACTTGACGTGCTTGAGATCGATCGTGCGGTTCAAATTGCTAAGGAAGCGGTCGAGGGTGGTGCTGACTGGCTGGAGGTTGGCACACCGCTTATTAAAAGTGAGGGTATGGATGCCATCCGGACGCTTAAGAAGGCGTTTCCGGATCGCAAGATCGTTGCGGACATGAAGACCATCGATACTGGCGCTCTTGAGGTCGAGATGGCTGCTAAATCCGGAGCGAGCATAGTTGCAATTCTGGGTGCTTCATGTGATGCTGCTTTGAGCGATGCTCTGCGAGCAGCGCGTAAATATGGCGTCGAGTTGATGGTGGATTTAATCAGCCTGAAGAATCCGGTTGAGCGTGCCAGGGAAATGGAGGAGATGGGGATGGACTATGTGAGCGTCCACGTTGGCATAGATATGCAGATGGTAGGCGTGGACCCGCTTGATGTGCTTCAGCAAATTGTGAAAAAGGTTAATATACCCATTGCGGTTGCAGGTGGCTTGAATGCTGAATCCGCTGCAGCTGCGGTTGGAATGGGAGCTGAAATCGTTATTGTGGGCGGTAACATTGTCCGATCTGCGAAGGTCACTGATTCGGCTCAAAAGATTAGAAAAGCGATTGACAGAGCTGCGAAGGCAGGTGGGAAGCAGAGATACAGGCGCAAGTCAATGGATGAAGAAGTTTTAGAGCTCCTGTGGGAGGTTTCAACGCCCAATATAAGTGATGCGATGCACCGCAAGGGTGTGATGAAGGATATAAAGCCTGTTGTGGGCGGGGTTAAAATGGTTGGCAGAGCAGTTACCGTTCAGACTTTCGAAGGGGACTGGGCAAAGCCGGTTGAGGCTATAGATGTTGCGAAGAAGGGCGAGGTAATTGTGATCTACAATGCAAGTCAATATGTGGCACCATGGGGTGAGCTTGCCACGCATAGCTGCAAGAACAAGGGCATCGCCGGCGTGGTCATCGATGGAGCGGTGCGAGATATCGAGGATATAAGGGCTATGAAGTTCCCACTATTTGCAAGCGCAATTGTACCCAATGCGGGTGAGCCGAAGGGCTTCGGTGAAATTAATGCGGAGATAAAGTGCGGGGGGTTAACTGTCAAGCCCGGTGATTACATCGTGGGAGATGATAATGGCGTTGTGGTTATACCAAAAGAGCGTGTTTATGAAATAGCAAGACGCGCCATGGAGGTTAAGAAAAACGAGGACCGTGTGAGAGAGGAGATCAGAAGGGGCAAGACGCTTTCTCAGGTTGTGGAGCTTTATAAATGGGAGAAGAAGTGATAAATATATGAATATGAAGAATTTGATTTTTGGAGCGATAGTTTTAACAGCAATCTTTATATCGGTTTCAATGCCTTGCTCTGCCGCAGGTGAACTGGTTCTGATGAGCGGAAGTGCAAAGTTGAACTCAACTGAATCAATGGCTCTCAAGAATGGCTATGTTTTAACGATTAAAACGTTTGAATTCAACACAACCACCGCTGCGAAAAAAATAAATTTGATTTTATATAAAAATGGTGCAATTGTTGATGAAAAAAACATCGTCAACATTGAAATTTCCAATAACATTGGCTATTATATATATTATAAAAATATTGGCGGGAGGAGTGTAAAAATCCTCAGAGCAGATCTGGATATGTGGACCGATGAGACGTGCGAGCTTGAAAATCCGGGGAAGCTCTGCCGTGGAGTATTGATTTCAAACGTCTGTCAATACTGGGATGGCGATTCCCAGGCATTTGCAGATCCGCATATCAGATTTTTGTGGATTAAGGGCTTAAAGGGCTACAACTTGAAAGAGGTAACACTTGAAAAGGTATACGAAAACAATGTAACCCTCAACTCACGCAGCGGAATATTAGTACAGCACAATCAAAACTATAATGAGTCCTTCGACGCCAGAAACACTGTGGTGGAGATCACAAAAAACCAGAGTAAAATTATCTATCCTTCTGGAAAGAACTTTCAGGGAGAGCGGAAGAACCTGGTCATACTGGACGAGGACAACTCCTTCCCGATTATGAACGAGGATGACATCTTCATCTGCAGAGTCGGAGAGCTTTCCGATCCGAGCGTATTATATAATATAAGCGATACAGGCAGCGTGACCATAATAACGCCTGCTGGCGACAGAAGTACAGTTAACTTCACGATACCTGACTGGGGAGCAACCGAGGTTGGCTATATATATCAAAATATGCTGACGAGCTCAATCAGGGCAAGCTCGAATCCAGATGGAGCATCGATATTTATAGACGGCATGCTTATGGGCAAGGCACCTGCCACACTTCAGGATATACCGCTTGGCACCAGGATCATGGAGATGCAGCTTGAGAATAACACTAAATGGAGATATGAACTCAGTCTAACTACCGAGTCAATCAAGCCGGTTGCTGGACATGGAGTGAGATACGTACTTGGAGCTGCAAACGCAGGCTTAAATGTCAACTCAACCCCGGGTGGTGCGAAGATCTATGCAGACGGATATTATATCCGCGATACACCTGCGCTGATATCCGGCATACCCCAGGGCAACTATTCCGTAGAGCTCCAGCTCGAAGGCTACAAGAACTGGACAAAGAACGTAAGCGCAACCGATAACAGCATTACAGAAGTCTCTGCAGCGCTGGAAAAGTCCGCTCCGCCCCCGACTGCCGGCGCAACCGCAACCGCAAATATTACCGCAACACCCACAGCAACTCCAAAAGCACCCGGATTCGAAGCAATAGCTGGAATACTGGCACTCTTCGCAGCAGTTGCAAGCAGGAAAAAATGATAAATCCGTATTCTGTGAGGGAATGTTTCAGGCAGAGATATGTAAGTAAATAATCTGAACCGTATTTGCATCCCCGCACCAGCTATGCTCACTTTGTCCAATGGGCATATGATGATAGAGGGTTTAAGACCCTTCTCGAAATCTTGAGAAAAATCCTGGCATAAATGACAAATCTTATTTTCTCGGAGATACGTATTACGTATTCAGGACATGAATCGACTTGAGATCATAATCAGCAACGGCGAGCGGGAAAATATAGAGTTCAAAGAGTTTTTGAGCAAAGAAGTGCATCTGAAGGGTGAGAGGAAGCAGAATCTCGCCTGCCAGATGAAGCATCGCGTGCTCATGGGCAACGGCAGCGCGCTCTATGTGATAGGGGTAGCGGATGGAGGGAAGCTCAAGGGCATCTCAAGGGAGCGCTTCGAAGAAACCATGTCCGTCTTAAGCTATATTGCAGGGGAAATTGAAGCCAGTATTGCGAATGTCGAAGAATACTCAGTTAACGGCGGCTTCGTGGGTCTTGTCACTATAAAAAATCTGGTGCACGAGAAGGAGCACATTTTAATAGGCACCGCAGGCCACGTTGACCACGGCAAGTCAACTTTAATAGGCTCCCTCGTTACTGGTACGAGCGACGACGGTGACGGCAGGACAAGGATATATCTTGACGTGCTCCCCCACGAGATTGAGCGTGGACTCTCTGCGGAGCTTTCCTATGGCGTTTATGGGTTCAAGCAGCGTAATCCAATGCACCTCGTCAATCCGCTTAATAAGAAAGAGCGGGCGGGAATAGTTGAGCAGGCTGAGAAAATCGTTTCCTTCGTCGATACCGTTGGCCACGAGCCCTGGCTCCGCACAACGATACGCGGCATAGTAGGACAGAAGCTTGACTACGGATTACTGGTGGTCGCTGCAGACGATGGAGTTACCCACGTAACCAGGGAGCATCTTGGAGTTCTAATTGCAATGGATCTCCCGGTGATAATCGCAGTCACAAAAGTGGACAGAGCCGCTGAGGAGCAAATCTCAAAGGTCGAGCAGCAGATTTCAAATGTGCTCAAGCTGATAGGTAAAATTCCATTCAGAATCAGAAAAAATGACGACGTAAATGACGAGCTCGCAATAAAGATATCTGAAGGCATTCTTACTCCTGTAATGCGCACCTCTTCAATTACGCTTGAAGGATATAAGTTACTGGATCGATTGCTCTACATGCTTCCAAAGCGGAACTTTGAAAATAAAAAGCAATTCCAGATGTACGTCGACAAAGCCTATCAGATAAGCGGAGTTGGAACGGTGGCGAGCGGCACTGTGAAGCAGGGCGAAGTCAGAACAGGAGACACCCTTTTCTTGGGTCCTGATGAAGACAGCTCATTTATGCAGGTAAAAGTTAGCTCAATCGAAATGCACTACTACCGCTTAGATAAAGCAACTGCAGGGGACATAGTGGGCATCGCTTTAAAGGGAGTAAAAGCAAGCGACATCGCCCGTGGAATGGTGCTCTGCAAGGAAAAGCCAAAGGCAGTTCGCGAGTTCGAGGCGGACGTGCTCATACTGAATCACCCAACGAGGATCGCAAGGGGATATGAGCCGGTGCTGCACGTTGAAACCATAGCTGAAACGGTTGTATTCGAGGATATGAATCGCGATTACATAATGGCAGGGCAGAGCGGCAGCGTGAAAATGCGCTTCAAGTTCAATCCACATCACATACACGAAGGCCAGAAGTTCATATTCCGTGAAGGGAGGAGCAAGGGAATAGGCAAGGTGGTGAAAGTCATTGGCTAGAACTAAACTATTGATAAGCCCGATAGACGTAAAGGAAGCAAAGGAGTGCGTGAAAGGCGGGGCGGATATCATAGACGTGAAGAATCCGAAGGAAGGCTCTCTCGGGGCGAACTTTCCCTGGGTGATAAAAGCAATACGCAGCGCAGTGCCTGACGGAATTGAAGTCAGCGCCACTATCGGCGATTTTCCAGATCTACCTGGCTCGGCATCCCTCGCTGCACTCGGAGTAGCGACAACAGGTGTTAACTACGTGAAAGTCGGGCTCTACGGCCCTAAAACCGAGGAAGCAGCCGCCTATCTCTTAAGCCAGGTGGTCAAAGCCGTCGAGAGCTATGACAAAAAAATTAAAGTGGTGGCCGCAGGATATGCGGATGCGAAACGCGCGGGCACCCTGGATCCAGGGTTGATTCCAGTTATCGCTGCAAAAGCAAAGGCAGACCTCGCGATGGTGGATACTGCGATAAAAGACGGAAAAAGTCTATTTGACTTTTTAGCAGAGGAAGAGATAGAAAAATTCGTAAGCAAAGGACATAAGCTTGGATTGAAAATAGCACTCGCCGGATCGATAAAAAGACAGGATATAGCAAAGGTTGCTGCTTTAAAGCCTGACGTGGTCGGCATAAGAGGCGCAGCCTGCACTGGCGGAGACAGAAGCAACGGCCGAATAGAGGCAAAGCGAGTGAGAGAGCTAGTGGAAATGCTGGATGGAAGATAAAAATATAATCAATTAAGCTAATCATTTTTAATAGCCTTTTTTAACATCTTATGCGGATCTCAGACGGCGCAGGCTGCTATGCGGGCTGGAGAGGTTAAGTTTTATAAGTAAGGAGGACATATTCTTACTTATGAAAGATCGATACGAAGTAAAAATAACAAGTAAGGGTCAGCTCACGCTTCCCAAGCGTCTCAGAGAAAAGCTATCTGTTGGTAAAGGAAGCAGGGTTGTTTTGGAAACGCGAGAGAAAGAACTTGTACTAAAACCTGTAAGGGTCAGTGTTGTTGATAGACTTGCAGGTATCGGTAAGACTGATAAGAGCAGCCGAAAGCTGCATGAAGAGTTTGTGAAAGAAGTGGAAAGTAGATCAAGATGAGCATAGTACTTGACGCTAACATTTTTCTTAATGTGATTTTTGAAGAGAAGCTGTTTTTCGAGTCTTCGAAAAAGCTTTTGAAGCACATTGAATCAAAGAAATTTCAGGCAAGCATTTCTTCGATAACTCTCGCTGAAATCCTCTGGGTCGTTTATAAAGAAAGCGGGTATAAAATCGCGAGAGAGGTTCAGAGCTATATGAGAGACCTTTCTGAGCTTCAGGTTGTAAAGGTTGTTCCTTTAAACGAAAAAATTGTTTACGGTATGCTGAGCCTGGTAGAAAGATACAATCTGAGCCTCGTGGATGCTTTAGTCGTATCAACGGCAGTTGTTAACAAGAGCAAACTTGTGACAAGGGACGAAAAAATCAGGAAAGTCCGGGACATTGAAGTCAAGACTCCGGGTGAACTGATTTAGCCAGAAATTTTTTTGCCTATAGATCACACGATAATTTGAATTATGATTGGAATGAAAATTCAGGACATCAGTCGTTTGATTCTGACCTAAGCATTCTATGATTCAAGCAGCCACTTCCACAGGGGCTTGTAGACAATCCTTTTTCCATCGACAAACTCTTCGCTTTCATAGTTATCTGTCAGAATTAATCCCTCTTTCAATTTGAATTCACCTATCGCATCGAGTAAGCTGCCCAGCTCTCTCTTTTTGGTTTTGCTATCAGCAACATTCCAGCAAACCTGAATTAGACCCTTTACCTTCAAGCCTTCTTTTACGACAAAATCCACCTCTCTGTCCGAAGTTTTCCAGTAATACACTTCCAGCTCGGGATTCACATTTTGCTTTCTCATAAGCTCCAGAAAAACAAGATTTTCGGCAAGTCTGCCCAGATCTTCAGAGAACTTGAATGAAGTTGCATTTATAAGTCCGTTGTCTATGCAGTAGAGCTTTTTAGGATACAGCAGTTGCTCTTTGACTTTTAACGAAAATATCGGTACCAAGAAAAAAATGAATGACTGGGAAAAATAATCGAGATACTGGTTTATTAAGCTCGGGGAGATTCTTCTTTTGACGACATTTTCGAAGATATTTACAAGCTTTGGCACGCTCGTGTGGGATGAAACATTCTGTACTGTTAGTGTTGCCAGGCTTTTGAGCACTTTAGATTGTCTTATGTTATGTCTTTCGACTATGTCTCTGCTTATGATGCCGTCGAAAAGCTCTTTCAGTATCTTGATTTTAACTTCTTTTTTTTCGTTCAAGACAACTTCAGGAAACCCTCCGAACTCCAGATACTCCCTGAAAAGCCCAATCAGTTTCTTTTTTTCTGATATCAGCTGGATTTTTTTATCTGCAGTAAAGCCTCTGAATTTTAAAAACTCTTTAAATCCCAGTGGATAAACTTTTGCGGTTAAGGTTCTCCCTGTCAGTTTTGTCCCCAGTTCCCTGCTCAAAAGCCTTGAAGATGAGCCTGTCAAAACAATTTTTACATTTTCCTTTCTTTCCAGCATCATCCTTATCCATCTCTCCCAGTCGTCTACATTTTGAATCTCATCCAGAACTAAAATTGCCCAGTCTTTTTCGTTCAGATAGTACCTGTAGCTTTCATACACATCGTCTAAAAATTCAACATTAGCCAGATATGGTTTGAAAGAAGGTTCTTCGAAATTTACATAAAGGGTTTGTTCAACTTTAATTCCTTTTTCCAGAAGTCTTTTTAAAATCTGTTTTGTCAGATATGTTTTCCCGGCTCTCCTCACTCCAATTATCGAAACAGCGAAATTATTCGCATCCAGCAATTGTTCCAGATTTTTCAGATAATCGTCTCTATAAATACCAGCGTCCTGCTCTTTCCCCCAGAAATTCAGATCACTCACAGCTTCTACAATTTCTCTTTTAATCATACAGTATATTGTATGAATTTATGGCTTAAATAATTTACTGTAATGTATGATTTGATGAAGCCCAAAAAGCACTGTTTAACATGAAGGATTTGGAGAAGATATCTTAAACAACCGCGGGCGAAATCAGCACCCATGTCCCCTTGCAAATATCTCGATTACCTTGACCAGCCAGCCTAAATCAAATGCCGTTCAAAGAATCCGCATATCGCTTCCGCCACTTCCTCTATTTTGTCCTCGAAGAAGTGATCGGTCTCGAGCAATAGCTTCTGCTTGGGCTCAGCGGCATTCTTATACAGATACTCGAGGTCTACGATTTCTGCTGTTTCGTCTCTCAAGCCGTGTATGAACAGCTTCGGACAGAGCTGGTTTACCCGTGTCGAGATAAGCTCAGTATGCTTTGGCAAAGCGTGGAAAACCAGTGCATCTACGGGTCTGAAGATGGCTGCGTTCGATGCGACAACTGCGCCGAAGGCATAGCCGTATAACCCCACTTTTGTTGTCTTTCTTTTCAGGTAATCGATGGCACTCATGGCATCTTCAACCTCACGCATGCCCTCCGTATACTCGCCGCGATAGTCAAAACAGAGGGCTGCAATATCGCGCTGTGCCAGTTTCTCTGCAACAGCGACAAGTCTCCTGTCCTCTCGATTGCCACCTTTCATAGGATTCGGCGGGCAGAGCACCACACCTGCTTGCTTAACGCTTCCATACAGCGTCGCGCTTAGCAGTTCCTCTCCGCTGCGGATAACAACGTTGCGATTCATCGATATTTTAAGATATTGCATTTGCGGGGATATATTATTGTACGTTATAAACCATTGAGAGTATAACCATGAGTATAATAATAAAACCAAAGCCGATACAGAAATAGCCGAAGTTAATTTTTTCAGCCAGTTTTATCAGAGATTTTATTGTTATCAAACCAAAGATAAATGAAGCAATTATCCCGGGAATGATTATAATGTCAAATGTACTGGTTTTGATTAATGCCAGCAGAACTTCTACACCAAAGATAGCAGGAACGCTTACAAGGAAGCTCAGCTTCAAGGCCTCTCTGGCTGAGTAGCCTTTGAACAATAAAGTGGAAACTGTTGTACCGGATCTGCTTAAGCCCGGGATAAAAGTAAGCCCCTGCGCTATTCCTAATAAAATTGCATCCTTGATTGCCAGTTGTCTGTCTGAATTTTTCTTTCGATTAGCAGCCCGCTGGAATATTCCGACCAGTATCAAGAAAATTGCGATTATCAGCATTGCAGAGTTACCGGTAAAATAAAACTGTTCTAAGCCGAACAGAAAAAGTGGAACTCCGATAAGACCTGTCAGCAGCGTTGTTGTTATGATAAAGCTGGTCAGCTTGTTCGCTTCCGTGTTTTTAGCTGGATTTTTAATATAATTTATGAGATTTTTGAGAATCTCAAGCACTTCTGTTTTATAGTAAACCAAAACTGCAAGTAAAGTGCCGATGTGAAGCCATAACGCAAGGACAAGAGCTTCTGAAAGGGATTTGTTGAAAAATTTAACCATAATCAGAGCCTCCACTCCTTTGCTTGAAACAGGCAGCCACTCGAGTATTCCCTGGAGGATTCCGAGTAATATGAAGCTTAGGGTGTCCATAAACTTATGATGGTATAATTAGTACAGGTTAGTATAAGAAAGTTGACAGTATTGGTGAAGGAAAAAATTGGTTATCGACAAAAAAATCTGTGATCTCTCTATTTCTTTACTTCTTTTGACCTCTCAACTTTATACTCTTTTAGCAGCAACTCGATCATCTCAGCCTTCTCATCCGCTCTGTGCCTCTCCATTTTTGCTCTGTAATTTGCAATTGCTTTTTCCAGCTTCTCGGGATCAACCGCTGCAAATCCCTCGGCTCTGTTAACTGGTACTTCTTCTGGTGTGAGAACCGGTATGTTTGCATCGAGGAATTTTTCCCAGGCGATGTGCGACATCTCGCTGCCAATAATTATCGCGGCGATTTGCTTTGCCATCAGCAGCTCTGCAGTGCCCGCGCCACCACCGCTTGCATCTTCCAGGAATACTATATCTCCCTGCTTTAATCCAAACTCTTTTTCAGCTTTTAATATTGCTTCTTTTGCAAAAGCGGAAACGATTTTTATCGGCAGCGCTCTGCCTGATGCCTCCATTGTCTTAATCTTCCTGAGCTTTTGAATTCTGCTCTCCAGCTGCTGGTTCGTTTTTCTGAGCTTGCTGATCTCAGCCTTTAGTACGGCAATTTCCTTATCTCTGATCTCAATTTCTTTTTTCTTCCTGATTTCTTTTGCATCACCGGTTTTCAGGCTCTCAATTTTTTCGCTCATCGCGATTATTTCTTCATCTTTTGCCTTCAGATCTGCCTTCAGCTCCTCCAGGAAGTTCTTCAGGCGCCCGATCTGCGCAGCTTGGCGTTTCAACTCAGATTTAAGCTCAAGGCTCTCTTCACTTGGTTTCTCCCGTGCACCGGCTTCTGGCTCCACCTGAGGTGCTTCTAGCGCCTTTGTACTTGAAAGCTGCAGAATTGCCGAGTCCACTGAGATACCTCTCACCACCATAGCTTTGATCTCATCGAGATCAAGCCTAGCAGGGCTCTTCTTTTCGACCTGTACAAATTTGCTTTTGTAGCTGTTGAAAGCGAGCAATGCCGCTGCGATTGCATCGCGCTCGTGGTCATTTGCATATGCGAAGCGCCTCGCCAGGTTGATTTTTTCATCGGTAGAGATGTCACCAGAAGGTGTATACAGCACCGCGTTGAATACGCGCTTGACCTTTTCTACGGTGGCTGGCGTGGGAACGACGTCTGTTGCGATCACAAGCGGATCGCCGCTGTCTGAGACGTGCTCGACGATGTCTGAAAATGAGAAAACCCTTGAGCTGGTAATGCTCTTCAGATTGCCATCTAAATCCAGAATTGCAATTGCAGTAGTGGTGCCCGGGTCTATGCCGGCTATTACATATCTGTGCTTTTTCATCAGCGGATTGAACTTAATACCCTCCCTTTCAACTGCTTCAACTTTTATCTGCACATCTTCATATCGATGCTCCCTGATGCCCACCTTTCCCTTTTTCGCTTCGATCAGGAACTCCCCGCTTGAGTAGCCGCCGAATGCCCTTCTCGTAACAAGATCAAATTTTAGTCCCTTATCCCGTATTTCCTTTTCGATCTCCCTCACTCTCTGAAGCACTTCTCCATGCACTTTTCTACGGTATCTGTTCTGGCTCCATCCGCCCCTGCCAGGTGAGCGCGCCCTGCTGACTTTTAATATCGTTCTGTCCTCGAAAACCGAAACCTCAAAGCCAGCTCCAAGCGCCGCAAGCCTCGCAATCGCCCCGGCTTCTTCTACCGGATTCAATCGATCAAAGGAAATGCCATATCGCCCTGCTATTCTGACAAGTGTCTCTTTCCTCTCGGAGCCGGTGACCTGCACCAGTCTGGTACAGGCGGGAAATTTTCTGAGCAGCGCAATCAGCTCTCTTTTATCTCCGGCGAGTTCGTAGATGTTATCCACTGCAACGATTGCCGGTCTTTCCTGAGCGATCAATCGCAGGAGTTTAAAAATGCTCACGCTGGCGTATTTCTCTATCTCTGCATCCCCATCCCTCACAATCGCCACCGCATACTCAGGTGCTTCCCTTGCCAGCGGCGATCCTTTCGCAAGGTCGATCCCGATTATCGCATTACTCATCGCGCAACGCAATAAATATTTATTGTTAACCTGTATATTTTTTGCCATCCATGAAAATCGCTTTCGACGTCGAGGGTCCGATTGCAAATCCGGCTTTTGACTTCACGTGGCTCTGCTTGGAGTACACATCAAAGCAATTCTACGAGAGAATTAAACTCTTTGACGAATACGATGACCTGAGATGGGCATATGAGCGCAAAAAGGCAGGGCATAAAGGCAAGCACAGCACTGGCACAACTCCTCTAATCTCTCTGCTGGCCGCCGCTTGTGAGGGCTTCACAGATCTTCGCCTCGCGCAAATAGCAGGGGAAAAACTGAGGTTGAGTAGAGGTGCGGGAGAGCTGCTGAAGTGGCTTATATGCGAGCGAGGCATAATTCCATATTTCATAACAAGCTCCTATCCAGCGGTACCGCTGTTAATCGCAATGCAACTCTTCATTCCGTCGTCTCACATTTACTGCACAGGCAATCAGCTCAGCAAAGCGCAGATCTCCATTTTCGACAGAAATCCAAATTTTGACCTTGAAATTGCAAGTCGATCACCAGTCGAGCTCTGGAAAAAACACAGGGTAGAAGCCAATAGATTTTTGAGTGAATACCTTGAGAACTGCGTCGAGCTGCGCGATGCCTATAATCAGAATCGAGATGAAAAAGACCTTCTGGAAGCGCAGCAAAAAATTTTCAATGAGATAAAAGACGGAAAGCTGAAAGACTCCCTCAGTAAATTGATTATGAGGCAGGAGGGAGTTATGGGCGGGCACAAAAAGCGAATGGCACTCGAGAGCATCTCGTCTGATCGGGAAATCGCGATATACATTGGAGACGGCATAGTCGATGCCGACGCGCTTGAATATGCGAAATTTGGCATAGCCATAAACTGCGTAAATAGCTTTGCCCTGCAGAGCTGCAAGCTCAACATTGCTACAAGCAATGAAGCTCTATTAATTCCGGTCCTGGGACGAATGTTGGAGAGGAAATTCGAGGTTGAAAAAGCGAAAAGAGAGCTCACTGGCGACGAGCTCATTATTTTCTCTCAAAGTGATATTAAGGCAAAATTTGACGAAGTAAAAAGGATAAACAATCAGTTCAGAGAAGTGATGAAGCAGCATTTTTAATAAGCTGGCGGTATATCAGTTAAACCATGGCCAAGAGGCTTGATGTTATCTCAATTGGAGCAATTCTGATCGACGTAATCGGCATAGGCAAGCGTCTTCCAGAGCGCGAAGAAGAAGTGTTTCTCGATGAGCTCATAACCATGCCTGGCGGCTCGGCAGCGAACACCGCTGCGGCCTGCGCGAGACTGGGCTTGAAAACAGGGTTTATCGGCAAAATCGGGGAGGACGACTTCGGAGAGTTCCTGAAAAATGATTTAAAAAGCGAGGGCGTGGATACAGGTGAGCTGAAAAAAACGGAGCAGAAGAAAACCGGCACCTGCCTTATCGTAATGGATCCGAAAAAGGAGCGCCATATGTATGCCTTCAGCGGCGCCGCAAATCTTCTTACACCTGAAGACATAAATCCCTGGTACGTTAACAGCGCAAAGATCGTGCACCTCGCGGACTTAAAAAATATTGTCCCGCTGATCGAGGCAGCGAAGCAGGCTGAGGGAAAAACGAAGGTCTCCCTCAACCCCGGTGGATTGATAATCGGCCTGGGCTATAGAAAAATAAGGCCCCTGCTCATGCAGGTAGATGTCTATATTTCTTCAAAGGATGAAGCCGCCAAGCTCTATAAAACTGATGATCCTGAAAAGCTCGCAGCTAAACTTATGTCTGAAGGAATAGAAACTGTGGCACTAACAATGGGTCGCAGGGGATGCTACGTGGCTGATGAAAAGCAGAGCAAACAAATCCCCGGATTCAAAGTAAAAGCGGTTGATACAACCGGCGCGGGCGATGCCTTCAGCGCAGGGTTCCTCTATGGACAGAGCAGGGGGTTAAGCCTCGAAGAAAGCGCGAGATATGCCAATGCCACAGCTGCTCTCAAAGTCTCAATAGCAGGAGCAAGATTCAAACACCGAATTGAAGACGTGAGTATGCTTTTGCGCAAAGGCTAGCCGCTGCCATACAGCTTTATCAATCGAATATATCTTCTCGTTATGCCCAGCAGCTTCTCTCTTAGCCCTTCGTTTGCCTCAACTTTCTCCAGCTCGTCCGCAAGTTTTCCATGACCTATGTCGCTGAGCCATTGTCTGAAGTGCCTCCCCTTCTGATGAAATTCAACGCTGGCCTCAGGTACTTTATCAAGGGTATCGCGGAACGCCTCTATACTCTGAGCCCTGCCGACTTCTTCTCCACCAGGCAGTCTGAAAATAAATTCAGCCATCATCTATCCCTCACCCATGTCTACATTAACCTGTCGATGAATAAAAAGTCTCCCATTTATCTGCTTCAATCCTCCTCAGTCGCTTCCCCACTGCTTCAGTGCAAGTCTCAGCTCTTCATGCTGCTTTGCATACTCCTCGACGCTCGCTCCCTTCAGCCAGCCATCAATTGCCTGACGCATTGCCTTCGCACCTGCGGCAGTGCCCTTCGGATGCCCGTGAATGCCTCCTCCTGCCTGGATGAAGCAATCGATTCCATAGCCATCGAGATTCGCAGCCACAGTTCCGGGATGTATACCTCCAGAGGCAACGGGGAATAACGGCTTTAACCTGAACCACTGATTGCGAATCGCATCCCGGCAGGCATCGATCTCATCCACATTGCGATCCATCTTGCCATGATAGCTGCCGATATGCAGGCTGCTTCCGCCCGCCAGACGCACCAGCTTAGCAAACACCAGCATGCTTATGCCATGCCGCTGGTTACGCGTTATAGCGCCATGCATTGTTCTGTGAACGTGAATCGGCACCTTCAGATTCGCACTCGAAAGCGCCTGCAGCGCAGAGAAGCCTGCGGTTAGCACGTCGATCATGAGCATGTTCGCGCCGTTTTTCAGCGCCAGCTCGGCTCTGTCAACTATTTCGTCCGCTCCGCTCGTAATGTTTACCGCGTAAAAAGTCATCTTACCGGTTTCATCCTCAAGCTTATCCAGCTTCTTCATAACCCTTGAAACTCTCTGCTTGAGGGGACAGAACTTCTGATCGGAAAGCGTCTCATCATCCTTGATCAGATCAACACCGCCAGCGGCCGCAAGACAGGCTCTTTCCGCAGTTTTCTCAGGACTAAGCCCTACCTTGGGCTTAACAATTGTGCCAAGCACGGGACGATTGTAAATTTTACCGATCTTGCGGATCTCCTCCATCCCGATCCTCGGACCGCGGAAGTGACGGACAAAAGCCCGAGGAAATTCAATGTCTTGAAGCCGCAAATTCTCGATAGAAGCAAGCCCGAAAATGTTGCCCGCAATAACCGATAGCACCTGCGGCAGATTCTCGGGCTCGAACAGACCGAGAGGCAGACCGATCTCGATTTCATTACCCCTTGCCTTCAGCACCTTTGCCCCCAGCTTCGCGTGCACATCATCAGCGCGAATATCAGTCCAAGTTCCGGTGCTCATCTCCTCGCCGATTCTCTTCGCCGCTTCTTTGATCGGCAGCTTTGACTCAGCATAATACTTAGCGATAACAAGATTTTCTGACATAATGATCGCATGAAATCTATGCCTTTTTGTATTAAAGGCTTGATGCAACAAGTTTGCAGTACTTTCATCATGCTATAAAAGGGTATAATATCCTGAATAGAGAAGAAAGACTGATATGTACACGCAGATAGGCAGAGGTGGGGAGATTGACAACGAAAGTGAAAATGGCAAAAAGCAAAAATAAAGTAAAACATCTTGAGGATACGGATATCATTCTTAATCTGGATGAGATCACTGTAGATAGTCTTGATTCTTTTCATAGTTCCGGCTGTTCTGGAAGAGTATCGTTTTTTATTAATTGCCGGACCGAACATGGCTATTGTGAAGACCCGCGGTTTTTGGGCAAAATCAAAATCTTAAAGGCAAACAAGTGTGATGAAAAAGGTGTCTATCTTTTGAAGGTCAAATTTGAGAGAGAAGAGGACGATTAGGTTTTAAGTTGATAACGATGCAGGAGAGCGGGACACGTAGCGAAATGCGTAATG
>CAZVYP010000003.1:0-10960 GCA_964631075.1 uncultured Methanocellales archaeon | reverse complement strand
TGCTGCTTGAGCTGTTTTATTATAAACGTAAATCAGAAGGTTTATTGCATATAAATGTAATTATCTGAAAATTTATGGGAGAAGCGCCATCGGATTTGATCGACTTCCTCGCCGTTAATAGAATCTATCCGATGTGCAGCAGAACTGGAAAGGTCTATTTCAGCAGGTCTAATGAGCGTGCAGCGGAGCTTATCGCCACTCTCAATCTGAAAACCGCTGACGACTGTAAAGAAGTCAGGGCTATGGTGAAGCAGAGAGCCGCAAGTTTGAGAACCAATCAGCCAATTCGAGAGTGGATAAAAGAGGAGCGGCCCCGGGAGATGCTGATTAATCAGGGCGCTGAGACACTGCCTCTCTCGAAGCTGCTTGCGATAGTCCTTAGGACTGGGGATACCGGTGTAAGTGCGGAGGAGCTGGCGAGGCAGATTTTGAATCGGTTTAAAACTCTGCGTGGATTAGATTCTGCGTCGATTTCTGAGCTCTGTGCGGTGAAGGGCATCGGGGAGGCGAAGGCTGCGCAGCTCAAAGCCGCTTTAGAAATTGGTAAGAGATTCTACAGAGAGGAGGCTGCGCAGAAGAGGAAGATAAAGAGTGCCGGCGATGTTGTTGTGTATGTTTCTGAGTACTATGCCGCCTACCTGCGGGATGCGAAGAAGGAGTTTTTCAATATTATTTTGCTTGACACCAGGAATAAAGTGATTGATAATATCGAGATAAGCAGGGGCAGCTCAACTGCAAGCATTGCTGATCCGAAGGAAATCGTGAGAGAGGCGATGTTAAAAGCTGCGTCGAGCATTATTCTGGTTCACAATCATCCTTCTGGCGAAGCGGAGCCATCGAAGGGTGATCTTGAGACGACAAAGCGGATGGTAGAAGCTTGCAGGGCGGTTGGTGTTAAAGTGCTCGATCATGTGATAATCGGGAAGAATAAAACGGACTGTCTGAGCTTCGCTGAGAAGGGATTGATGACCTGCTGATGCGGTGTTATTCCTGTAATTAAAGGATTCAAAGCGTTTATAAAACCCTTGGCGCATAGGTAAGTATGTGAAAAAGATCTCAGCGGTGCTGGAAAAAGATGCGGAAGTGCTTTTTGCATATCTTTTTGGCTCGTACGCAAAGGGTGTGCAGGGTAAAAAGAGCGACGTTGATATTGCCATTTATCTAAAAAACGTAAGCATCCTTGAGAAAGACGCACTTTATCCTTCGAGGCTTGCTCTGCAAATCGAGCGTGCTCTCGGAGGAAAAAAAGCTGTTGACGTGCGGGTGCTCAATGAATCGACGCTCAGATTCCGATATCAGGTTTTAAAATACGGAAAGCTTCTGCACTCGAAGGATGAGAAAAAGAGAGTGGAATTTGAAAGCAGCTCTCTTATGCGTTATTTTGATTTCAAGCCGTTTATCGAAAGTTACGATGCCGCGAGAAGGGCAAGGCTGGGAGTATGATCGACAGAGATGTCATAAATGCAAAGATAGATTTAATTGAGCAGAACCTTCGCTTGATCGAAGAGCTGAGAATGCAAGGATTTAAAACGTTCTCGAAAAGCTTCAGGGATGTGCAGGCGGGAAAGCACTCGCTTCAGGAATCCATTGAGGCGTGCCTTGACATCGGCAGCCACATAATAGCTGAGAAAGGCTTCCGTCGGCCAGATGACTACCGAGATATTTTCAGTATTCTGGGTGATGAAGGAGTTATAGACCATAAATTGTCTGAAAAGCTTCAGGAGATGGCGCAGTTCAGAAATGTGCTGGTGCATAGATACAGTGAAATAGACACAAAAAGGATTTTTATTATCATGTCCGAGGACATTGAAGATATACAGGAATTCATTAAAAAAATCTTAGATTATATTTCTTGAGACGATTTTCTTGCTTTCAGTAGAAAGCCGAATTTAAAAATCCTTATTACCAATCAGAGCGCTTATGAATTTGAATGAGAACCGGTGAGGTAATAGCTCTCTCTATAGTTCTGCTTTCTTTTGCTATAGCTATCTACTTCTATCCGCTGTTGCCTGAGAAAGTGGCTTCTCACTGGAACGCCCTGGGTGAGGTAGATGGCTATATGTCAAAGTTCTGGGGATTATTTTTGATGCCGGTAATTTCTATATTTGTGCTCGCGCTTTTTGTTTTAATTCCAAGAATAGATCCCCTGAAGGCGAATATCGAGGAGTTCAGAAAGTACTTTGATGGCTTCATCGTGCTCTTAATGCTTTTCCTTCTCTACCTCTATCTGCTGACAATTTTCTGGAACATCGGCGCGAGATTCAATATGATCCAGCTCCTCGTCCCTGCTTTCGGAGTGCTCTTCTACTATGTTGGAATTTTAACTGAGAATGCGAGGAGGAACTGGTTCATCGGCATCAGAACGCCTTGGACGCTTAGCAGTGAGAAAGTGTGGGAGAAGACCCATAGAGTTGGTGGAAAGCTCTTTAAAATCGCCGGAATAATTGCTCTAATTGGAGTGTTTTTCCAGAGCTATGCATTGCTTTTTGTGCTTGCTCCTGTGATCTTTGTTGCAGTTTATACAGTTGTTTATTCTTTCGTTGAGTATCAAAAGGAGCTGAGGCATTAGTTCATATTATTTTCTGTACATTCGAGATCTCAAATCCGCCCTCTGCTGTGATTTTTACCTCGAAGTTTGCTATTCTGTCCTGCTCCATCTGGGGCATTAGGCCTCGGAATTTGGATATGTAGAGATTTCTTCTCCTCCGCGTTGTGCCAAGGCCTGACCATTCGAAGACGAGGGATCCGTCGAAGGCATCGGATATTATCGACTGACTTTGCTCCTCAACCGTGCCTGTGGTAAGCAGCATGTACACAAGACAGTTCCAGCGTTTTACCACAAGCTGAAGGGCTTTCAGAAAGGAGATCACGTCGCCCATTGTCAGATATTCTGATTTGCCAACCAGCAGATCGGTTAGTGAGTCTATGATTATAACATTATTTTGCGCGTTTCTCTCGAGGGTGGAAATAATATTCGCCAGCAGGTCTTTTCCGGTGTTTGCCTCAATCAGGCTCGTACTATCGCTGCCTCTCCAGTGTCTTGGGACTATGCTTTTGCGGTGGTAGTCTCTGGAGAGGTCTTCAAATTTCATTTCGCGGCTTAAGTATTCATAGTAATCTTTGTGGAATGAGTGCGCTATTTCGCTGAGCACATCGTTTTTTGATCGTGAGAGAGAGATGTAGCAGATTTTTTCCGGCAGTGCCAGGCCGACCGGAGTCATGCTGGATTCTTTGAAGTAATCGTCGTGCTCCTCCTTCATTTTCTGGAATAGATCCGGGTTGTTTTGAAGCTCGATGAGCATATAAGCTGAGGTATATATGAACTCCTGCTGGCCAGCGCCCACTCCTCCCTGGAGTAGAATTAATGACCCTGAGGGGAATCCACCTTTTATGTTGGCGTCGAATGTTTTTATGCCGGTCGGAAATTTTCTGAGTTCCAGTTTTTCCACCATTGTCATCTCTTATCCTTATACTGTAGATCTGTACTAATCTTTTTCCTTTGAAGCTGGAGTTCGCTATTCCGCTCTTTTTTAAATTTATGATTTTTATTTTAATTCTTTTTTGATCTAGATATTTTTATATAATGAATAATTTTTTTTATCGTGGATTTGAAAAACCTGAGAATTTATATAGCAATTCCCTACAGCAGGTTTTCATTTAATTATTCAATTTTCATAATAATTATTATAATAATGAAAGGAAATTTTTATATAGATAGATACAAATTTTTATAGGGAATCTGATAGGGCTTATCTCGGGGTAATAGAGAAATTAATTGCTTTTGGAAGCCCAAAGGTTTCCAGGAAATCAGAAAAATATGCAGGACAAAGGAAAGCAGCAGGATAAAAATTCGAAAAGCTCTATAGAAAAAAAACTTTCCGAGGGCTTATTTGGAAATTTTATGCCCATAGCAATCACCGTTCAAGAACCAAAGGAAATCACCGTTCAAGAACCAAAGGAAATCACTTCCATTACGGTTGGCGAAGTTATTGACCCGACGAAGCCATACGACGTGGAAAAATACGGGCCTCTGATTGACTATAAAGTGCCGGTTGGCTGTGAAGAAGTGGAGAAATACTGGGTTACAAATCCATATGTGCTGGTCTCTATTCAGTATGAACAGAAAAACAACGACTATGTCTATAAAGTTATAACCCCTGATCTATCGGCTTTTGAAATCGCACTCCTGGAAGACATCCACGAGCATCTGATCGAGACTTTGAGATATGAAAAAAATGAAGAAAAAATAGATCGATCAAAGCTTCTCGCAATTAAGGTCAAAGAATACATTGACAGATTCGCGAAGGGACTCGATTATAAGACTTTCTACAAGATACTCTACTTCGTAAATCGAAATAGCCTGGGATACGGCAGAATAGATCCCCTGCTTAAAGATCCATATATCGAGGACATATCCTGCAATGGTCCAAATATTCCCATTTATCTCTATCACAGGAAATATGAAAATATAAAGACCAATATCATCTTCAGCGAACACGAGCTGAACTCATTTGTAATCAAACTGGCACAGCGATGCGGCAAACACATCTCGGTGGCAGTGCCCTATGCCGATGCTACGATGTCCGACGGCTCAAGACTTCAAACAACACTCGGTAAAGAAATCACCAGCAGGGGGAGCTCATTCACGATTCGAAAGTTCAAAGAATCGCCTCTCACCCCCGTAGATTTAATTTCCTTCGGCACATTCAGCTCCGAGATGATGGCATACCTCTGGCTATGCGTGGAGAACAACAAGAGCATGATGATTGTTGGAGGCACAGCATGCGGCAAAACCTCCTCACTAAACGCAGTATCGCTTTTCATCCCCCCTAAATCCAAGATCGTCACCATCGAAGACACAAGAGAGCTTCAGCTCTATCACGAGAACTGGATCGCGAGTCTGGTGAGAGAAAGCTACACAGAGGCCGGTAAAGACGTGGATATGTACGAGCTTTTACGTCAGGGACTCCGCCAGAGACCCGAATATTTACTGGTCGGAGAAGTTCGAGGGAGCGAAGCCCTTACGCTATTTCAGGCAATGAGCACGGGGCATGCAACTTACTCAACCATGCATGCCGGCACTGTTCAGGCAGCAGTGAACCGCCTTGAAAGCGAGCCGATCAGCGTGCCCAGGGTGATGCTTGCCTCGCTTGATCTGATGATTATCCAGGCACTGGTTTACATTAAGGGAAAGAGAGTTAGAAGAGTTCAGCAGATCGCCGAGTTCCTGGAGCTCGATCCGGGCACCTCGACCCTGAACATAATCACTTCCTACAGCTGGAATCCCATCTCAGACTCATTCAATTCTCTAAAGGAATCACCCGTTCTCGAGCAGATCAGGGCTCAAAGAGGCTGGGACAAAAATGAATTGAAGGAGAACCTGGAGCTTAGAAAGGAAATTCTGGAGTATATGGTGAAAAACAATATCAGAGACTATGTAAGTGTTAGCGATATGTTAAAGGTCTTCTGGTTCAACCCGGAGAAGGTGCTGGAGATCTTGATCAAAGCAGAGAAGAGTGATAAATAGTGGGAGAAAGCACGCCTGAAACTTCAATGGCTTTTATAAAGAAGAAGCCCCTTTTTTCAGCTTCCAACAGTTTTTCGAGCCTTGCTCCGAGATACAAGGAACTGGCCTACAGACTGTTCGGAGAATGGGTGAAGAAAAGGGAAGCAAGGTATGTCACGCTAACCGGCAAACTGGGGGAAGGGCGTTTTTTCCAGTCCTATGACGAATACATAACCACGGCTCTCCTGAGTTCAACGATTATCGCAGTGGTTGGCGCTATTGCAGGATTCGTCTTAGCATATATCCTCGTTATCACAGAGAGTCTACCGACCCTCTACCTCAGCCCTGACGCAGCCGCTTTTTTCGAAATCTTCACTCCATATAAAACTTTTCTTATAATGTTTTTCCTCCCCGTTATCTGCGGTTTGATATTTGCATATGCATCCTACAAGCTGATAATGGTTTATCCTTCAATAAATGCTTACGTCCGGAAGACAAAAATTGATGCTGAGCTCCCGCATGCAATTGCCTTTCTTTACTCAATGAGCCTCGGCGGTTCCAATATTCTCCAGGGCATTCAAGGCCTTGCCAGGCGGAGGGAGGTATATGGCGAGGTGTCGGAAGAATTTGCCATAGCAATCAGAGACATGGAAATGCTCGGATATGACTTTACCACTGCTCTGAAAAATCTTCACTACTCCACAGCTTCTGATAACCTGAGAACTTTTATAGAGAACATGATTTCACTGATAGAAAGCGGAGGAGATATAAACGAGTTCCTATTTTTGCAAACGCGTGATTTTCAGGCCAAAGCCTCGGCGGATCAAAAAATATTCCTCGAGCTCCTCGGTTTAATAGCAGAATCATACGTCACCGGATTCGTTGCAGGACCGCTGTTCATAATCATCGTTGGCATAGTGCTCGGATCAATGCAGAGCTACATCATGCTTATGATGCTACTGCTCACATATGCGGTAATCCCGCTGGGCTCTCTTATGTTCATCTTAATAATAGACTTATTACTGCCAAAAGAAGGAAGACAGCTCAAAGAGATAGAAACCAAGAAAGGGAGGGAATACGGAGACCTCAGCCCAGTAAAAGACAATCCCGGTGACAGCTTTCTCGCAGCACAGTACAAGAGAACCAAGCAATGGGAAAAGCTATTGAAGATATCGCAAAATCCTTTCAAAGCATTCCTCGAAGAACCACATCTCAGCTTTTTCATGACAGTGCCAGTAGCAATCGGCCTTCTTGCCATTGCAATCCTGAGCAACATAAATTCAATGCAAGACTACGTTTCAACCTTTATGATTATGAACAGATATATAGTGGCAGCAATTTTCATCACATTTATACCCTTCACAATTTTCTATGAAATCAGCTATGGAAGAAGAAAAGCCATAGAAGAAACTATCCCCCACTTCCTGAAGAGACTATCAAGCTTTTCAGAAACAGGCGCAAACATCGAGCAGTCAATAAAAATGACAGTGAAGTCAAGCATGGGAGCAATAACCGAGGAGGCAGAGAACCTCTACAGAGACGTCTCATGGGGCAATCGACTCAACGATACCTTCATAAGATTCGCAAACAGACTCAAAACCAGCATAGTCCTGAGAGTAGTAACCCTGATCATAAGCGCAGTAGAGTCGACAAGCGACATAAGAAAAGTGCTCGACATCGCCTACAGAGATATGACAATAGCCCTCAACCTGAGAAAAGAAAGATACTACAACATGTTCGCATACATTATAATAATATACATCGCATTCCTAGTTTTCCTCTACGTAATCTTCGTACTGAGCGCAACATTCCTCCCCCAAATATCAACATCCACCTCAAACATCCCACGGCAGAGCGCCCAGATGGGCTTACTCTCAGCAGGAGTCGACATCACATTCCTCAAAATATATCTCTATCACACCGCAATAATCCAGGGCTTCTTCTCAGGACTACTCGCAGGACAGATGGGAGAAGGCGACATAAGAAGCGGGGTAAAACACAGCTTAATACTGACAGCAATAGCATTAATAACATTCGCACTATTCATGTAAAGATAGGGGCAAAGAAGAGGGAAAGATGCAAGGCAAATTAACCCAAAACCAGAGCGCCAGAATAAGCCTCGACCTGATCGCAGCACTGGCAATCTTCATAATTGGACTCATCTACGTCGCAACCACAATGAACACAATGTTCAGCCCCTACCAGACAGAAACAGTTGACACACAGGCAGTGGCGTACAGAGCGAGTGTGATGCTCGTCGAAGACGAAGGCGTGAAAGGCGAAAGCGGTGAAATCACACGAGCAGGCTTCGCAGTAAGTTCACTGCAGCCAAATATCCTCCACTACTACAAGCTGTATCAGCTAAGGAGCATGAGCTATGACCAGCTACGGGATTCCCTTGGACTATATAGAATCATAAACGGCAAGAAAGTCTACTACGACTGCAACATTTTAATTACTACTCTCGATGGCAATGAAACCGTGCTACAAGCTGGCAAGCCTGTTCCAATCAGCGGAGACGTCAGCTCAATCACAAGAGAAGTATACATAATAAGCGGGCAGTATGCGACGGTGAATGCACTGGTAGTTCCATTTCCCACCAGCCCTGCGGCCAACACTAAAGTGATAATAGGCGTTGTTGGCTATCAACGTATGGATGTTGGTATCAGGCTGCTCAAGATGCAGTTTGCCGATGGCAATAATGGTACATTCTTCGGCGCAAAGATTGGTTATTTTGCAAAATGGGATGACATGTTAGACAGGTCATCCAATCCAGGTGGGCCTGGAGGGGGAAATCTAATTTGCAGTGAAACAGAAGATCCACCAGTTGAATACAGCGTATGGATAAGGCCTCCGGATCAAGATGAGTGGATATGGAAAAATGGAGGTGGAAAGACAAATCCAGGAATCGATTTACCAAATGATGGCGATATGCAATTACTATTCAATAAAACCCTGTTCCAGAATAATCCAGATATGTTTGCAGAACAGTTTTACTTGATAGAATTAAATTTTGACAAGGATTTGAAAACTCTTGAGGCCACTCCCTGGCTGTGGAACACTCGCGCAGCCGAAGGTGGAATTGGAAATGCAAAAATTACAATCATGGTGTGGTAGGAAGCTATGAGAGATATCCTCACAAGCAATAATGCTCAAATTCAAACTCTGGAGGCATTTGGAGCAGTATTCATAATGATAGCAGCCATAATATTCTCATATCAGGGGCTCTCTACTTATAAACCGCAGACCGAGAAGCACGTGGATATCCAGCTTATCCAGTATGGCAGAGATGCCCTCGTGCTGCTGGATGCATCAAATGAAACCGCAGGTTTCAGCGTGCTGGAATATAGCCTGAATAAAGCGAATAATACTACGTTGAATAAAGCATTAAAGGACGCCTTGCCTCCGCATATTCAATACAATGTTAAGCTGACATATCAAAATGAAACAGGGATTTTCTTCCAGAACCTTTCAGGGGATGGCTATTTTATCAAAAATGGCATGCCTGTAACAGGATCGGTGGGGGTTTCCCACGCGGTTTCCATCTTTAATCCCGATAATCAGACGTATATGAATGTCACCAATCCCGTAGTGGTGGAAGTAAAGCTGATCTTATGGAACGTATAGTTACGACAAATTCAAAAAATCTGACAGAAAAAAAAGAAGGCCAGATGATAATCCTGGCAGGCTTCTTCGTTGGAATCGCAATTATTGCACTCACCATATTACTAAATCAAATCGTTCTATCAGGCTATCAGGTATCTAAATCAGAGCTCGATGATACAAAATACGACCTGAGTTCCCTGAGAGCGGAAACAATCAGAGCCATCAGGAGAGCTGCCTATGATAGCTGGAAACAATATGAAGAAGCAGAGGGCACAGCTAATTTATCAAAGGTGAAGTCGGCTTTCGATTTATATATGGCCAATTTTTCTACTCAAATCCCGGGAATCTACAGACAATATGGCAAGATTGTGAATGTTTCAAATTTTAATATCCTGAGTAATGACTCAGAGAGCTACATTACTAATGTAAGTTTTGATATGATTTATACAGATGGCGTGAACTCGTACTCTGCAAATGTAATTCTTGAAAATATTCGTCTAACTGCAGGGGTTTATGGCAGCGGCGAAGGCACACACCTCAGGAGAGTGATACTTGCCTTTTTAGATCCCATGGTTGTTAACTCAACCGGAGGTATTTATAGTGTAACAAATCTCACTGTAAGAATTACAGACGAAATAGGCAACCCGATCCCCGGTGATGGATACACAGTCAATTTTACACTTCTCGAAGACCCCCCGGGAGTAAAGCACGGATACCTATCACTCTTTCCCACACCAGGTTTTCCACTGCCCGATCCCTGGAATACAACGCCTGATGGAAACGGGCAGATAAATATATTCTTTATTCATAACTGCGGGAGAAACGATGCGAGGCCAAGACATGCAATCCTCGTCGAAACCGAACCCAATATCGATCCATTTGATGGAAGTATAGTGCCTCCTGTCTATGTTACGATTATGGGCTCAAACCCAGCTCTGGTTGCTCCTACCGTTAACGCTTGGTCAGGCGGCAGTTTTAATGAGGGAGGAACAACTACTATATCTTTTTCGTTCACAGATCCTGATCCCGGAGAGATTTATAATGCAACTGTTGACTATGGTGATGGCACAGATGAAACGATACTATATGTTTTACGAGGTAACACATATACGCGTAATCATGTTTATGCTGATAATGATACGTATACTGTAACTGTAAATGTCACTGACAGTAATTTTCTTACTGGCTATGCTTATGTTACTGTGAATATTAACAATTTGGCTCCGGTTGTTACTGCCCTAATCGATCAAAGTGCAATTAATGGCGCTCCAACTTTATTCGATCTTGGTTCATTAAGCGATCAAGGTGTCAATGATAATCCTTGGGCAGTTGATGTTGATTGGGGTGATTTATCGCCTCACACCAACTTTAATATGGATGTGCAGGGGCCGATTACGGATCAGTCGCATACATATACAGCCGTTGGCCCCTATACAGTTACAGTTACGGTTACCGATAAAGATGGTGCCTCTGGCAGTAATACATTCCAGGTTATTGTGAGTTAATAAAAGGTGAATCGCAAAATGAAAGCCAGCTTTAAATCCGATGATCAAGCGCTTGCAATTTCGCTTGATTTCATCCTGTCCTTTGCGATAACGGTTTTCTTCTTTGCGATAATTTTCCTTGCACTGGCAGGCTATCTTACAAACTCTAATGAATTTATAATGAAAGAGAGATTCAAGGATATCGGCAATGAGATTTCCACTAAGATGGTCAACATCTATAATATTGGTGGCAAGAATGGCTACGCTTATACATGGGTCAGATTGCCGAATGATATCAACGGTATGCCATTCGATGTGAAGATAGTTGGAAATGGAAGCGATGGCATCGATCCTGTGAGAATCG
>CAZVYP010000002.1:0-60956 GCA_964631075.1 uncultured Methanocellales archaeon | reverse complement strand
CGAAGTAGAAATGATGTGGAAACTGTCAAAGACAGGAGTTAGACGAAAAAATAAGAGATGGGAAGACGTAAAAGCAAACTTTAAGAAGAACGATCGCTGGGCAGACGTTAAAAAGAGCTACAGGACAAATGTTGGCTGGGAGAAAACGAAGCAGAACCTGCAGGATATCAAGGAGGATCTCAGAAGCAATGAAAAGTGGAATGCTGCCAAGCTAAGCGTAAAGACATATCGTAAGCGCACTGACGAAAGATGGAAGTCTCAGCAGGATAAATGGAATAGCCTGAAGGAGGAGCAGAAGCGCGATAAATATGGCGTCTCCGCAAACTACCTGACGAAAGAGCAGCCAGAAAATAAATAGACATAATGTAACAATTTACATTTTTTTATTTTAATTAACAAACTAATGCTTTTTTGAACAATATCTCTTTCAAAAATTTTTAGATTTTATGTATTTTAAAATGTAAAAATGATTTAAAATAAAATAATACTGCATTTAATTAATTTTTAATTAAATTTAAAGTGATTATGTTAAAAAAATAAAAAAAAGGTAAATTATAACAAATAAAATAGTTTTAAGACGACTAATTTTATTTTGAGCTTTAATATATGTTTATTTGTAGAAAAGACGTTGATGGTGACGCATATGGAGAATGTTTATGTGTTGGCTGTGTTGTGTGGGTTGGTGTTTGGTGCTTTTATGGGTCGTTTGATTACTAAGCTGAAGATTGCCCTGGTTTATGAATCGCGGTTGAAGAAGAAAGCTCGGATTAGGGCTGAAACTGTAAAGGTCGAAGGAGGTTGATGTGGTATGTTGCAAACAATTTTGATTCTATTCGCGGCAGGTGCTGCCGGTGGCCTGACGATTGGAAGCAAGGTTGCGATGAAGGAAGTGGAAATAATGTTCGCCATGGCGAGGAGTGGAAGAACTCGCTGCAATAGAAAGTGGGAGAGCATTAAGTCTGGCTTCAGGAAGAATAAAACATGGAGTTCTGTGAAGAAGAGCTACAGGGTTAACAGGGGCTGGAATGAGGTTAAGAACGACTTTGGCAAAAACGATAAGTGGAATAGCGTAAAGCGTAATGTAAAGGATTATCGTGCAACTGCAAATAAGAGCTGGGAGAAACAAAGTGAAAAGTGGTCGGCGATAAGATTTGAGCAGAAGAAGGATAGATTCGATGTCTCCGGCCAGTACCTGGTTAATCAAACATCTGACAAAAAGTAGTTTGATAAAACATAACTAGCAATAAAACAAAATTACTATTTTTTTATAGAATAGTTTATTTTTTTTAGTAATTCTTTGAAAAATTATTTTAAATTCATCTTAAATACATAATTACTAAATAAATTTAATATATTTTTAAAAAAGATAGAAATTTTGAAAAATAAGTGAAAATTATGTTTATTTTTAAAATATAATTTGTTTAATGACGACTAATTTTATTTTGAGCTTTAATATATGTTTATTTGTAGAAAAGACGTTGATGGTGACGCATATGGAAAACATATATCTTGTTGCCATAGGCTCGGGATTTGCATTTGGAATGATCCTCGGCAGATTTATTACAAAGTTAAAACTCGCATTGATCTACGAGTGGCGATTAAAGAAACGCAGGGCAGATAAGGGAGTGTGCGTAAGATGATTGAAACAGTTCTCATTCTATTTGCAGCTGGAACGGTTGGCGGTGTGACTGTTGGAAGCAAGGTTGCGATGAAAGAAGTAGAAATTATGTTTAACCTTGCTAAAAGTGGCAAGGTCAGGGGGAACAGGGTCTGGCTGAGTGTCAGAAATAGTTTCAAGTCCAACAAAACCTGGAGAGATTTAAAGAAAAAATACAGGGTTAACAAGGACTGGAATGAGGCAAAAAGAAGTGTGGAAATAAACAGGGTCTGGCAGGGTGTAAGAACGGGACTTGATGGATATAATCTCAAGTCAATTGCAAACTGGGAGGAAATCAAGGTTTCCCGAAAGCCAGGGAAATTCGATTTATCCAGCAAATATTTGACAGATGAGACTTCTGACCAAGAGTTGTAATTTTAAACATATTTTTTATTTATTTATAAAATTTTTTAGAAAAATACATAATTACGTTTTTTTAAAAGAATTTTTAGAAATAAGTAGTGATTATGTTACATTTTACAGATAACAATCTTTAATGACGACTAATTTTATTCCCCTTTCCAAACAGAGTCAAATTTAGAGATATAAGATTGGTGAAAAAATGGAAGAAGCCTATTTACTTGCAATTGGCTCCGGACTTGTAATGGGTGCATTCCTGGGCAGGCTCATCACCAAGCTAAAGCTTGCTCTGGTTTACGAATCGAGATTGAAGAAAAAAAGAATCCAGGAAGTGAAAGCATGCAGATGACTCTGGTGCTATTTGCATTGGGGGTTGCAACAGGTTTGAGTCTTGGTCACAGAATTGCGGTTAAAGAAGTGGAAATGATGTTCAGATCTGCAAAAAGAGAAATTGTGCCAAGAAATAGGGTGTGGGAGTGCATAAAGTTTCAAAACGCATACAACGAGCTTAAAAGTAACCTGAACATCAGCAGAAGATGGGAGGGTTCCAAGAATCGTCTGAAAGTAAATCGAATCTGGGAGTCTACAGAAAGAGATTTAATTTTCTACGATATGAAAGCACTTCAAACCTGGAACGACGTTAACATAGCTATGAGGCGCAGAAAGCGAGAGCTTTCAAGCAAGTATTTGATCTCAAATTGAGGTGAAAAAATATGGCAGTAAAAAATGTAACCGTTAAAGAAAATACGGTATGGAAAAAATTAAGGAGGGGGTTCAAAGTCAATCGCCGGTGGGAGTTAACGAGAAGTGAGTTGAAGGTAAACAAGACCTGGAGCGATGTAAAAGTTGGTATGGGTTCCTATACATATGATGCTCAGAGAGTCTGGGAAGATATAAAGGCTGATCGTGAGCGGAGAAAGAGTAAATCTGCACAGAGCTATCTTGTAGAAGATGTTTAATCGCATCCGGTAGGTATTAAGTCACGAAAGAGTGACTAAAGTGTATATATTCTGAGAAATTGTTTATATTTTTGAATAATATTTTAATTTATAAACATAACATTAAATTTATGAACTTATTTTTTAAAATAAAATAAATAATTCAATAAATATGATAAACATTTTCAAAATATTGACGACTAATTTTATTCTGTGACAAATATAACTGATAATTAGAGAAAAAGTGGAGATATCTGATGAATGCTGGATTATTGCTCGCGTTTGGGCTCGGTTTCCTCTTAGGAATCGAATTTGGGCGAGTTTTAACTAAAATCAAAGTCGCAATGAATTTCGAGAAAAAGAAAAAGGGCGTGAGAAAGTGCAGGACATCTTATTAATGATTTTATTCGGCATAATAACAGGTCTGTCAATTGGCCGAAAAATAGCAATCAAAGAAATCGAATTGCTCATCAAAAAGCAGAAAGCCGGACTCCTCAGAGGCGACAACGCGATCTGGAGAAGTGTAAGAAACAACCTGAAGATAAACTGGCTGTGGAGAACAGTAAAACATGAAGTCAGAGCACAGAGGAGGTGGAGATACACAAAAAATAAAGTTGATACCTACGATTCCAGCGCCAGAAGAGTATGGTACGAGCTGAAAGACGGTAACAGCAGAAAAAAAGGCAGATACATTGAGGCATATCTGACGGGCAAATATTGAGAAAAAATTGCAGGGGTGAGAAGTTAATGACAAGAAATATTATGAATATTCAAAGAAGAATAAGACCCAGTATAAAAGCGAGGAGCTCAGTTAAAGAAGAACGAAAGAAAATGTCTGGCAAAAGGTCGGACTCGATACCTTCCACTAAAAGGAGTCTGGCACGATATTAAAAATAGCCGGAACAGAAGGAGAGCCAAAATCGAGAGCGATTACTTAACTCTATCCAGATAAATTCAGAGCGGGAAAAAGGAATTTGATTTTTATTGCCTTATTTTCCTGGCGAGTTTCATTGTTATCTCAAAGACCTTGCGCCCTTTTTCCGTGAGTATATATTGCTTGAAAACCCCTTTTTGAATTATGTTCTCTCCCTCTAATTCATTGAGGTGATCTATTATATTAGATCGAGATCTCGCCGAATCCTCGCCGGCTTCACTTTCCTGGAGTTTATCCTTGTAATTGCAATAGATCATTGTAGAGGTTAGCCCCTGTGGCTCTCGATAGAGCAGGTCCATGATGTATAGTCTGGCATAGCTTTTTGTGATCGATCTTAATCCCGAATCCGTGAGAATCTGATAGGTCTGATGAGGGTTCTTACGCTTATTGTGAAAGGTCACGAGATAAAATTTTACTTAAAAATATTTAAAACTTGTTTTTTATAGTATTCAAATTAAACTTTTTCAATCATGATTGTTTTTTAACGAGATAGAAGATTGTCCCGAAATCTGCTGTTTATTTATTGTATTTGCCCTGTGCGCCCTCAGGATGAGGTTTTTTTATTTTCGCAGTATATATATGTGCCTGGTCATGCTTTTATGCACTCGCTGCTTTATAACACCCTGGATTTCAAATCCGGCATCCCTGGCCAGTGATTCAATGGTTTGCTGTGCGACCACAATTGCGATTTTATTGTCCTTTAAAACCCGGTGCATCTCAATCAGTGCTTTCCTGTAGAGATCTTCGATATCCTTTGCTCCAATTCGTGCGGATCTCCCGTAAGGTGGATCTGTAACAATTGAATCAATGCATTCGTGCTTTAATGGCAGATTGCAGGCATCTCCTGTGAAGAGAAAGTACTCTGCTTTATAGCAATCCAGGTTCAGCTTTGCACCTCTCACCATTTTGCTCTGAAAATCGCTGCCGATAACTTTTGCTCCTGCCAGTCCTGCCTCAACCAGCACTCCACCTGTGCCGCAAAATGGGTCCAGCAATAGCTCTTTGCTTTTTATCTGTGAGATATTAACCAGTGCTCGGGCGATATGTGGCAAGAGCACGCCGGGGTGGAAAAAAGGCTTCAACTGCGGACTTCGTTCCTCGAACTTCCCCCTTTCGATTGTTTGCAGCACCTTTCCAAATATAGCCAGATTGTCAGAAAGAATCAGTCTGAGCACAGCATCGGGATTTTTAAGGTCAACGCTGTAACCTCTTCTATGTATTAGCTCACCGATTTTTTTCTCCAGTTGAACAGTGCTTATAGGCGTCTTTGACTCTCCAGTTTTTCTCACGCGAACACAGAACTTTTGCCATTGCTCCAGATCCAGCTTCAGTTTTCTGACCATCGACACAATACATTTTTCATCAGCATTGCATATCCCCAGCACTTCGATTATGCGATGCGTCATCGCAAGTCTACTTGCAGCATCGCGTGGGAGTGAATTAATTTCTACGAGCAGCAGCTGTTTTAAAGATGCCAGCACCTGGTATTCCAGCTCTGTGCTTGCAAGATATCCAAGCACCTCTGCCTTGGCGAGATTTTCATTTTCGCCTGAGAGCTCAAAAGCAAGGTTCATTTCAACTGCTCCGGTTCTGTTTCTTCCATGCCTTTTGCGATTAAGAAGCCTCTTGCCCTCTCTGTATATTTATACTCGCCAGCTTTAGCCCAGAATGCTTTTGAGTGATTGGAATATATGAGATGGGTCATCTCATGCATTATAACATAGTCAAGCACCCAGCGTGGCATAGTTAGAAGCTTATGAGAGATTCGAATGCTGCCTCTGGAGGGAGTGCAGCTCCCGATCTTGCTCTCCTGGTTTGTAACAAACTCGATTGAGCTAGCTCTGAGCTCTCCCTGGAAGTACTTTCTGTTAAAATAATCAAATCGCTCTCTCAGACAGCACTCTCTGTTGATCCGACTCTTAAGCTGCTTTTTCTCGATTTTTTCCTTCATACGTGCGATAAGCTTTCGCTCCTCATCGCTGTTTATTCCCAGGGGGAGGTAGACCAGGAGAGTTCCCCCGACAACTTTAGCTTGAACTGTCTTTTTTCTGTTCGGGCTTCTAATCACCTTGACTTCCATCTTTCCCCTTATTACATTCATAGACACTCTTTATATACTTTAAATACTTCTTCTATTGAGTGGAGATGAATTTATGTCTAAAGCTGATGAGGCGAAGGCAACCATCAAGATCGAGAATGTCGTGGCTTCTACATCGATTGGGCGGGAAATTGATTTAAAAGATATAACCCAGGCACTGGAGGGTGCTGATTACGACCCGGAGCAGTTCCCGGGTTTGGTGTATCGCACAAAAGACCCGAAAACCGCTGCATTAATTTTCAGATCCGGCAAAATAGTTTGCACCGGTGCAAAGAGCATTGAGGACGTTGATAAGGGATTGAAAAAGGTTTTTAAGAAAATGGAGACTGTGGGCATAAAAGTGGTAGGACACCCTGAAATTACAGTTCAAAATATCGTGGCATCTGCTGATTTAGGTTCAGAGCTGAATTTGAATGCGATTGCAATCGGTCTTGGCCTGGAGAACATAGAATATGAGCCAGAGCAGTTCCCGGGTCTGGTATACCGCATAGATGAGCCAAAGGTAGTTGTGCTGCTCTTTGGATCTGGAAAACTTGTGGTAACAGGCGGTAAGAAGCCCCAGGATGCAGGATCGGCGGTTGAGAGAATAGTTAAAGAGCTTGAGAGTCTCAGCCTTCTCTGATGTTTTGATGATAATCCCGGAGAACGAGCGATCAGAGCAACCTCTCTCAGGTGAGGGAGTGATAAAGCATCCTGATATAGTGAGAGCCAACGAGTGGATTCTAACTAAGTATACACCGCCTGAAAAAGAAATCTGCATCTTTGTCCCGTGTTCAAAAGTCAAGCCCTATCATGCAAGTCCATCTCACAAGACCTATGATAGAATAATTTTCAGCTTGCTCGCTGAGGAAAAAGTGCACATAGTTGCATTCGGCACCTGCGGCGTTACTCCGAGAGAGCTTGACGAGGAATATCCATTTATGAACTACAGCTTCATGCTGGGCAGGTGCAACGTATCGGAGGTTAAAAAAGAGTTCATAGAAATCGAGAGTCAGAGGCTGAGACGATACCTTGAGAAAACTGGGAGATTTTATAAATATAGAATTGCCTACTGCTCAGGTGATTTTCGCAGGGCAATGCTCAAAGCAATCGAACTCAGCGGCGTTGAAGTGGTGGTAGTACCTAAAGAGGAAACGCTTGAGCGGAATAAGCTCGAAAATAAAGCCTTTGTTTACGGAAGCTTGAGCCGGAGAGAGTATCTGCAGGAACTGGCGGACGCAATTGCCGATCTGTATGGAATCAAGAAACGCACAGTTGGAATTACCGGGGAATCGCGCGATAACTATGACTGGTACCTGCTATGATCGAATCTTTTTACTCCAGTCGTCTCAGACATTTTTTTTACGTTGAGACAGAAGAAGGCTGGATAAAGGAAGCTGGTTTTAGCAGATCTTCAAGGGGAAAGGAAACTGGAAGCGCTCTTATAGAAGATCTTAAAAAATATCTGAATAGAAAAGAAATCTCTTTTTCCCGGTATCAAGTCGATCTATCGGGGCATACGAGCTTCGAGAAATTTGTGCTTCTAGAGGCACGGAAAATACCATACGGCAAGACAATCAGCTACTCAGAGCTGGCAGGCACGAAAGCAGCGCGTGCGGTAGGAAACGCGCTTGCCAGAAATCCGATTCCCGTAATAATACCCTGCCATCGAGTTTTGCGCAAGAACCACGAATTAGGCGGATACTCAGCAGGAGTGGGCATAAAGAAAAAATTGCTGGAGATCGAAGGAATAAGGTTATAATTACTTATCGCAATTATTTAGACCGTGGTGAGAGGGAAATTATGTCGCGTAAAAAAAGGATAATTCCATGTCTCGATACAAAATTCGATCAAAGCGGTAAGGCAGTTGTTGTTAAGGGTGTTGAATTTGAGCAGCTTCGCTATGCAGGTGATCCAGTTGATCTGGCGCAGCTATATTCCCAAGAGGGTGCAGATGAGCTTGTTTTTCTCGACATAAGCGCGTCTATTGAAAACAGAGATACGATGGTCGAGGTGGTGAAAAAAGTTGCAGGAGTTGTGGCCGTTCCATTTGCAGTCGGCGGTGGAATTAAAAGCGTTGAAGATGTTGAGAGGATTATATCAGCAGGTGCGAGCAAAGTCGGCATAAATACAGCTGGCGTAAAAGATCCAAATCTGATCAAAGAGGCAGCGAAGAAATTCGGTAGCGAGCGAATAGTATCAGCAATTGACTGCAAGAGAATACCTGAAATTAAAAAAGGCAAGACCAGCATCACGCTGGAAGATGGAAGCAAAGCATGGTACGATGTGGTGATATACGGCGGCAAAAAGCTCACAGGAATCGACGCAATAGAATGGGCAAAGCAGGTCGAGCAGCTAGGTGCAGGAGAAATCCTTCTAACAAGCAAAGACAGAGACGGCACCAAAATCGGCTATGACATACCGATTACGAAAGCTATAGCTGAGGCGGTGAAAATACCTGTCATAGCCAGTGGGGGCGTGGGAAACATCGATCACATGTACCAGGCGTTCATTAACGGCGCGGATGCATGCCTTGCAGCAAGCATTTTCCACTACGGATACTACAGGATAAAAGAGGTCAAGCAATATCTAAGGGAGAGGGGAATTGATACCTGAGATATATAAAGCACCCGCTCTCTCCGCCGCGCCTGCACGGCTGATAATAGCAATTAGAGGCGTCGATCACGCGATGGAATGCCCGCCCGACGGAAATACCGTGGCAAAAGCTCAAAAAAGCGAAATCCCCCGGTATCAAGAGTGGTATACGATGACACTGAAAGCCAGCAAGACCAAAAAAGCTTGTTAAACTTGAGTTTTCTGGCTATGATATTTACGCATGGCAAAGTAAATTAGAGGAATCATTGCATCTCGAAGCTCAGTTCCTTCTTCCGTTAGAGAATACTCCACCCTGGGAGGGATTTCGGCAAATACCTCTCTTCTGATCATGCCACTTTTCTCAAGGTCTCTAAGTCTATCTGTAAGAGTCTTTGGACTAATTCCTGAGAGCGCATGCAGTAACTCTTTGAACCTCATTTTTGTTTTGGTGTTGAAGACGCTTATTATCTTCAAACTCCACTTTTTGCTCAATATATCGATAACGTTCTCAACGCAGCGCAAACATGTTCCATCTCCATCTGCTTGCGATATACGGGATTTTTTACCCGCATTTACCCTGTTACTTTCCTTATGCATATTCACTCTCTCGTTGAATACTTGCGATATAAATTCAAACTTAATAGTACTAATACTTTATTTAACATATCTACTTCATATCTAAAACAAAAATGTTTGGTGATAAAAAATGTCTGTTGAAGTCGAGATCAAAGAATTTTCAAAATCTCTGGGTGCCGATTTAGTGGGAATCGCCCCGTCAGATTCAGAGTTCCTGAAGGCAAATAAGACAAGCATTGAAGCAATACTTCCTGGCTGTAAATCTCTGGTCGTAATTGCCAAGCGATTAAACGATGACGCTATATCCTCTAAAAACATTAAAATCGCCCAGTATAATTCCATCTGCGCTTACCAGGAGCTGGACTCCATAATGTATAAAGTCACCATGTATCTCAAAGAAAAGGGCTTTAAAGCCGTATCCATACCCCCAAATATGCCAGTAGATTTCGGCCCGCAAAAAAAGGGAATGTACGGAGAAGTAAATCAAAAATGCGCAGCCACCGCAGCAGGTCTGGGCAACATAGGAATCAGCAGATTGTTCTTATCACCGGATTTTGGCCCCAGTCTGAGAATAGGAAGCATACTCACCGATGTGGATCTGAAGCCGGATGAGCCCCTCAAAGATAGAGTTTGCACGGAATGCAAAGAGTGCGTGAAAAACTGTCCGGCGGGAGCCATAGGGGAAGACGGCTCTCTGGATCTTAACAAATGCATGAGGGTCTCGCTCCAGTACGGTTTGCCAGGGGTTGTAAGATTTGGAATGAAAGCAACAGGTTTGAAGGACGATGAGCTGAAAGCTCATATAGGTAGCCCCACACTCTGGGAGCTCTGGCAAAATCTGCTGATAGGCAACTTCAACAACTGCTTCGAGTGCATAAATGCATGTCCGGTTGGAAAGAAATAGAAGCCAGGGGAAAATGAATAAAAGATTTCTAAGGCCTACTGAATACTGCGAGAGCGATAACCCGGAGATAATACAGCTTGCTAGACATCTGACGGCTAATTGCAATTATGATCTGGAAAGAGCAATTGCAATCTTCAACTATGTACGCGATGAAATAAAATACCGCTTCGACCACTGGAACATAAGAGCCTCTACCACTCTGGAAAGAAAAAGCGGGATGTGCGCAAACAAAGCAAACCTCCAGGTTGCGCTGCTGAGAGCAACAGGCATACCGGCAGGCTATGGATCAATGATAATCAAAAAAGAAGCCCTTCGACCTGTTGCTACCGATGAGCTGTACGATCTCACCACTGATGTTACCAACCATATATACTGCCAGTGCTTCGTTGGCGATAAGTGGACAAGAGCAGACACAACTGTTGACAGAGAGCTGTTTCAGGCAGCATACACCAACAAAGAAGGGTGGGAATACCTCGAGTGGAAAGGCGTAGAGGATATTCAAATGTCGCGGCTATTCATAATCGACGACCTGGGACTTCACTATAGCATGGACAAGCTCTTAAAGGAAAAGCGCTTCCTTGGCTACGAAGTATTGAGAAGAGCTAATGAGCATATAGAGCAACTGCTCAAAAAGGCGATGAAGCTTTAACAATAAAGCAAATAAACCACCCCCGGATTATGTTTGAACTTATGTCTCTTAGCCTAAACAAATACCGAATTACCAGGCTACAATAAAAAATGATCAAATATAAAGATTTCAATGAGTAACAATTATTACTCCAGTGAACGATGGAATCTCTTTGAGTTTATATTCGAAGGTTCCGGCAGTCGAAAATACCATGGTATAATTCTGCATCACAACAATCGGAGTGGAGCTCCAGGATCCATCCAGCGCCAAAATCGTCAAAGTCTCAGTTGCATCATTGTACCACTTGACTGTATCGCCAGCCTGAATCGTTACATTTCTGGGAAAGATCTGATTCGATCGAAGTGAAATTACCGTGACATTGCCAGTGGGCGTTGCAATCGGCGAAGGAGTTGGCGTTGGAGTCGGCGTAGGCGTGGGCGTTGCTGTTGGTGCTGCTGTTGTAGTTGGTGTGGCTGTTGGCGTCGGCGTAGAGGCAGGCGGAGCAGCACATCCCAGAGAGCCAAAAATAATTGCCAGTATCAAGATAGCAAAAGGAACTTTATAATTCATTAATTTTTCACCTCCCTAATTCCCCCGGATGGATCTAATTTCTATTTCAACATATAATAATTTTCTGCTGGAAAAGAAAATAAATTCCTCTTCATCAAGCCCTCGATCTACCCGCGCTCTCGCCATACACCATCGCGCTCGCTATGAGGTGCGCCACACGCAGGGGCTCGGGTATGCGGCTATGCGTCGAGGAGAGCTTAACAATTTCCTTCGCGCTCTCCACATCAATTCCCGCGCATTGAAAATAAACAGGTAAGCCTCTCTTCTGAGTCTTGACCTCGCGAATCTCCCCAGCGCGTTTTATGATATTGAGCCTCGTCTTCGGCTTGCTGAGATTTTGGAGCGCTTCTTCTATTGCCCTGAAGTCGGGCATACGGCGCATAACAGCGATAATCGGAAGCTCTGTTTCTCTGAAGACTTTCTGAATATCAACAACGTTGAAGCCCGCAATCGTTACACCGTTGAGCATAATAACGCGCACCTGCCCGAAGTGCCTCGAATTTCTTGTAATCTCAATAATTTTCCGCGTCGCGTCAAGGCCATCTCGCTCAACCTCGGTCTTCAAAATACCATCGAGCCACAGACCGCCCCTGAAAACAGTGCCAACGAGCAGCACTTTTTTCGATATGAGGGGGGAGTCGTCGATGCCAAGGATGCGGATCTCGGGCTTGATGTGCATTTGCTTTGAAGTATGCATATATAAATAACAAATAGATCCTATACTTAAAAGCATATCCTTGTTGGAGATTCGGTATGAATGTGTTTCCCATTCCCACTGTCAGCGCGATTATCGAGCGCGAGCTTTCCGGAGGAGAGCCGGAAATTTTGCTTCAAACGCGCTGGAAGCCCGAGACAGATCCCGGAAACTTGGGTAAGCTTGAGATTCCCGGCGGCAAGATCGAGGCGGGTGAGAGTGTTTTCGAAGCCCTATATCGCGAGGTGCGTGAGGAGTGCGGACTGGAAATCGTTGAGGTGAAGCCAGGGGTTGAGATCTCAAGCCAGTTTGAGGGCGCTAAGTCTATTGCTTTTGTGCCATTTTGCGGAGAGCAGCGGGTTGACTCGAAGTACCTCGGCTTTGTGTTTGTCTGCAGGGCTAAGGGTGAGCTGAAGAGGGACACGCGGGATGCGAGGGGGCAGCGGTGGGTCAGGTTTTCGGAGTTGAAGAGGCTTCTGGAGAGTGAGCCAGAGCAGTTTTTCATCTATCACGTTGGAGTACTGAAGTATTATGTTGAGAAAAAAGGAAAGGGAGAGATTTAGGTAAGGGAAATAAATCGTAACATTTAATACTCCTGTGTCCTTGGTGGGAATTTGGAATTACCAAAATTTGGGTGGAGACAATGAAGAAAGAGCTTATGGATATTCTGGCCTGTCCTCTGTGCCACAGCGATTTGAAGCTTGATATTAAAGAAGAGAGCGAGAGCGAAATTATAACGGGCTCGCTTTATTGTGAAAAATGCATGGAAATCTATCCCATAAGTGCGAAGATTCAAAAATAGTTTTGTTGGGATTGGAAGGGGAGGTGATTTCCCAATCCACATTTCTTTTCCCATTGGAGGTTTAAATGATGTTGTAAGTTTTAGAGAGCAATTTATTATTTATTTTAATATTATATTGAGATTTTGAGATGCGGAAAGGTATCATTATGATTATGAGGTTGATTTTTAAAAAAACAAAACTTTTATTATCTATAAGAGCTTTGTTGCTAATATATGAAATTAAATGACTTTGTAGAATCGATGGCAGGATATCTGTCAGAAGCTACAATCATAGATTTCTTGCTTATGAATAGAATGTTTGAAGATACCCGATACACCATGATGCGCCGGATGGTGATAGACAGGGTAACAACTGCTTTAATTGCAGCAGCCAAAAACAAGGAACTGTTCTATGACGTTGCAAAGTGGGGTGAGGAGAATAAAATCGCAAACAAAGCAACATTCTCAAGGAGAAAAGATTTTTTAAAGAATTTAGGAATCATAAGCGAGGAAAAAGTGTCAATGCCATTCGGCAGACCCAAGATAAGAATGCTTCTGAACGAGGAGAAGTTGAAGCAGTACTTCGGGTAGCACTGGCAAGGTTTTTTCCTCGTTATCTATTAATAATTATAACAAATTCCTTATATAATAGAATAAATGTAGGTAGTTAGTCGGTTATGCAAAAACTGAAAACGATCATGGAAGCCTTTTTGCACTCGATGCTGTTCAGATTTGAGAACGTGGGATTATTTCTTTACTTTGGAATAAGCGAAACTGGAAGAGACAATAAGCAAAAGGATCGCAGTGAGCCGAATAATAAGGAGAGATAATTAAATTTGCTCTCGCCTGTTACGCTTTGCTCGCTGCGCCAGTAAATTTCTTTTTGAATTCATCGCACTGCTTGCCAATGCTCGTTGCAGCATCTTTGAGCACCGCAACCGGGTCGCTGCCATCTGTTCTGAGATATAATATGGGGTCGCTGATCATCGGGTGCTCTATATCGTAAGTGGCTGCTTCCACGCGTTTGTCCTGCAGCAATGCGGACTTCATAAGATTGAGAAAGGTATGTCCCTCACCGCCTATTTCGATCTCGATCTCTCTCTCGGATTTAGAGAAGATTTTTATCTCCATGTTTATCACTTCAGATTATCCCTAGACCATAATCTTCTGATATTTTCCTGTTTTCCACGCGCTCGCATTTTGTACAGATAAGTGTGGATGAGTTCTCCTTCCGCCTGAGTGGACTTCTGCATCTGGTGCAGAGTGCCTTTACCACGCCAAGCTGCTTATCTGCTGTGCTCAGTCGCATTGTGCGCGTGTCGATTACCTTTGCCTTCACTATATCGTGCACTGCAAATTCTCTGCCTAGCTCGTTAACGTAAGAGCTCTTCACATTTGAAATGTGAATCGCTCCCTCGTCTGTGTTGACGATTTCTCTATCCTCTCTGCCCTTTATGCGCGCTATCTCTACCAGTGCAACTGAGTTTTTTAAATCAACGATTCTGCCAACTACCACGTCTCCTACTTTTGGAATGGGTGGTACATTGGTCCTGGGAATTACGATTACTTCCCTTTCTCTGGGATTTATTTTTACATTCCCGGTAATCGCTGCAAATATGCTTCCTTTTTCTTCATAAGTACCACTGCCGGCTATAAATTCCTCGGAAGTACCTATGAAGTCGCCGGGAATAACGAATTTGTTCTGCATGCTATCGCCTCTCAATTCTATACAGCTCAACTTCTATCTGCTCAACATCTCTTCTATGAAAGCTATATGTCCTCTTCATTGGAAAAAGCAGTGGCTTAAAGTGGGTTATTCTTGCTTTATTTCTTATGAATCCTTCAATGAAATGCTTGCTGCCTGAGTTGTGAATGGAATATACCACCTCAGCGATTTCCAGTGCTTTTTTCAAGAATGGACGATCGCTTCCCTTTTTCTGAGCGCCAAATGGAGGGTTCATCAATACTGTATCTGCGGTTCCCTGTGCATGGGTAACATCGCAGGCGATGAACTCCACTTCAACGCCCATATGCTTTGCATTTTCTCTTGCTATATTAAGCGCATTAATATCGCTGTCTATACCTATAACTTTTTCTGCCCCGAGCAGCTTCGCCCCTACCGCCAGAATTCCAGTGCCGCATCCCAGATCGTAGACCACTCTTTTTAAATCGCCAAGCATATATGCGAAATGCAGAACCTCAGCTGCAACGGGAGCAGGCGTTAAGTACTGCTCCTTCCAGGCATGAGGTCTTGGAAAGCCTTTTACTTTCTCAAGCAAAATCTCAAGCTGCTTCTGCTTCATTCTCTACTTTCTTCTCCCGGCAAGATCGCAGTAGTACTTCAGCATGGAGCTGTGCTCGATCATCGAGGTGTGGACGAAGGCTTCTTCCAGTAGTTTGCCCGCTGCGAAGGTGCCGTGTCCTCTAACTATTACCCCTTTATGCTCTCTCAGCGCGCCCGCAACGTTTTTCGCCAGCTCTTTTGAGCCCATGGCTCCCTTGATAATTGGAATTTTGTGGAGGAAGTACTGCCCCTCGGTGTCCACAGGCACTAAATATTTTTTCTTCAAAAGCAGCGACTCCACGACTGCAAACGGTGAGTGGGCATGTATGATGGCAAGCGCAGAGGTCTGCTTATATACCTCGCGATGAACAACTGTTTCCGTAGAGGCAATCAGGTCAAAGCTCGTGGACTTTTCGATCTCCACTTTCACTATTGAGTTCTCATCGAGTTCATCGAGCCTGGCACCTGTTCTGGTTATCAATATTTTGTTTCCGGCTCGAACGCTGATATTTCCAAAGTGACCGCCCACGAGATTGCGTTCCACCATTGTTTTCCCGTATTTTGCTATTTCACGCCACATTTTCTTCCCTCGCTTTCAAGTCCAAGTTCTTTAAGCTTCGCAGTTAGCGGCGCTCCTTCTCTGCTCCAGCCTCTGATTTGATAGTATTCTAACAGTGCAGATTCAAATTCATTTCTGCTTAAGCCATCTATGGAGAAAAATCTTTCCGGCAGAGCATCATCCTCTGCAGTGAATCCCTCTCTAATGTTGAAAAGACGCTCAAGATTCCATATCCTCTCACCCGCTACTAGGAAATCCTGAGGGCTGACTCTCTCGCCTGCAGCGGGGCTTAACAGATCGGAGTATTCCTCCTCGCTGAGTGCGAGCATTGAAAATCTGCAGAGCACCAGGGAATCAACCGCGGCTGATAAATTCTGCAATAGCGCAACGAGTGCTGGCTTGCCTGTAAATGTAAAGCGATCGATCAGCTTTGGCTTCCCGAGGATTTCCATCGCGACCATATATGCTCGAAGATGGCACCCTCCTCGATTGGAAGTGGCATATGCTAGTGCCTGACCGCGAAGTCCCCTTGGATCATACGCAGGAATTTCCAGTGCTTTCACAGTCATGCTTGCCTCAGGTTTTTCTCTCCCCCTGCAGTATGCAAGGGATCCATCACCGAGTTCCTTACCTGCTCCAGTTTTTGCTATCATTTCTTGCACGAGTTCAGAGATATTATTTACATTGCAATCTGTGATTTCCGCATAGCTTGCGATCGTTGCTCCACTTGAAATTGTGTCAATGCCATAGTCATTGCAAAGTGCATTCACCTTTATGATCTCGCTAATATCGCTATTGCCACAATCGGCACCGAATGCCCAGATGGTTTCATACTCCGGAACTTCGAGCTTCGATTGCTTTATGACTCTTTTACACGCAACCGGACAGCGCGCGCATGTTTTTCTCTCAAGCTCAAATTTATCCCTGATATGCTCGGCCGATATTTTCTCAGCGTGTGCGAACTTCCTTTCTCTGAAATTATTGGCCGGTAAAACTCGCATGTGGTTCATCAGATTTACAAGTGCAGGCGTACCGTACTCCGCAAGTCCTTTTGACAGAGCCTGACTCGCGTTTATCAGGCGCATTGCTTCTTCTTCAGCTTTATGATACTCTGCTTCATTCACAGCGGCAATCTTTGTGGAGCCATTCACAACTATTGCCTTGAGCTTTTTCGAGCCCATAACAGCGCCTAAACCTCCTCTCCCGCAGGCATGAGTGCCGTCGCTCATTATATTCGCAAGCTTGGTCAGACCCTCTCCAGCCTTTCCGATGCAGGCAACTCTACCCTGCCTGGATAAAATACGGGTTGTCTCCTTAACATTAAGCCCCCAGAGTTCATCTGCGTTTTTTATCTCTATCTCTTTATCGTGAATCACAAGGTATACCGGTGAATCGGCAGCGCCATGCAGCGCGATTGCGGCATAGTTGCAGCGCCTGAGCCCCACTCCGAAGAAGCCGCCTGCGCTGGAGTCAAAAATCGTGCCGGTGAGAGGGGATTTTGAGACAGCAACATGCCTGCCTGACATGGGCGCTATACCTGTGAGTGGACCAATCGCAAAGATGAGCAGGTTATCAGGCGAGAAGGGATCAATGCCTCTTTCCATCGAATCGAACAGTAGCTTGACTCCGAGTCCCCGGCCACCTAAAAATTTCCTGACCGCATCTGTTCGCTCCACCTCGATTTTTTCCCTGCTCAGGTCAACACGCGCTATTCTATCCGGCCACATCCTGCTTCTCTGATTATACCCTTGGATATATTAATACAATCATTAATACAATCATCAATCGCCTTAGAATAACATTCTAGAATACATTCACAAATGGTTCACTTGGATGGCAATATACCCAATAATAATAAATATTTAGGGCGTATACTAGTGAATGTGTCATATTTATCAAAAATATTCCAAAATTAAGCTTATTTTAGAAAGATTTAAATAGAAAAACGGTATAATATATTCTTGTCATTCACCAAAAAACGGACACTATCAGGGGATGGATAGTGCAGTTAACAGCGAGGGAATGCGCGGCATCATCAGGGGATGGATGATGATTGTGCATGGAGAGAGCCACGATGAAGATCCAGATACAGTTCGAAGACGAAACCGGTGCCAGGACAAAAGTAGTAACCTCCAGCAGTGAAATCGCTCGGAGGATAATCGACGCACTCGAGGCAGCGGAAACAGGGTCTTCATCGAAACAGCTCTCAAAACCCGTTCTTTCTCAAAAACGCGTTGTAACTCCAGAGATAAAAGCGCTTTCAAAAGAAACCCTCACCACAAAAGACCGCCTGCGGGGCTTCATAAAATACGAATACCCCCGGGTATGGTTCAAATCGCTCGACGTAAAGCAGAGCTTCGAAGAAATCTTTGAGACAAAAATCGGGCTGAGCACCATTTCGGAGTACCTCGCAAGGATGCACAGAGAGGGCTTGCTGGAGCGAAAGGGCAACCGCACCCAGTGGGAGTACAAACTCGTTGAAGCAGAAAGGATAACAGGCGTTGAAGCAAGCATTTCACAGACCACTCAGTGAACACAAAAATAAGTGAATGAAGATTCACGCGTTCAATGATTTTCGGATTCACAGAATGAATCTATTCTTTCCTCCTGATTTGCTCCCCTATCTTCATGTCAAGTATCCTCAAAAACTCCTCCTCGCTGCTGGCGGGAATCGTCGCCCCTGCGGCGATATCGTGCCCTCCTCCGGTGCCACCCACGCAGGTGGCTGACTCGCTTAGAGCACTGGCTAGGTTTAACCCTCTTCGAACCAGTTCCTGGTTGCCGCGCGCTGAGACCTTCACTCCGTCTTCGGTATGTGCAAATGCGACTATGGGCAGATCTCTGTTTATACCTGTGGAGTTTGAGCCTGTGCTCATACCTGCGATTATTCCGACGATTGTCTCACGTATGTTGCTGCCTGCGTGGAAGTACTGGAGATTTTCAAGAGCAACAATGCCTTTTTCTTTCACAAATCTCAGTCCCTCAACGAGGTTCCTGCGGTGCTGGTGGAGCAGGTTTCTTGCACTTGCGAAGGCAAGGCCTCTATCGCCCAGGCAGACTGCGATTCCGACTTCGGCGAAGTCGTACCGTGCGGTTGCGTTGAGCAGCGTGGCAAACTCGGATGCATCTCTTACCTCTGTGCCGGGTGGTTCTTTCAGGAAAGTGTATACCTCGCCCACCAGTCGCTGCACACTCCTGGGAGGTATCCCCCGTTCGAGGCATAGCTGAGACAGCTTTGAGACAACGATTTGTTTCTCCTCCCGTGATAAATCGATCCAGCGCCTCCAGTCTTCGTGCTTCAGGTTTATGCCGTTGTTCATTAAAAATGCGAGGCATGCGTCTTCGTTTCCGGTTAGATCCGGGATAAAGGGATCCGAGCAGTATTCCAGCAGCTTGTGGAGCGGTCTTGTTTGCCGTCCGAATAGCTTCAGATCTCTTTCAAAAGCAACAAGGCCAAGCTTCTTACCCTCCTCAAGAATCCAGCGGTTTACACCGGCAAGCATATTGTCCCTTCTGTCCTGGAGGTCTCCTACTGCGCCGACTATTGCAAGGGGAATAAGATCGTTGTTATTTCCCATAGTTCTCGCAACCAGGTAGCTTGCACCTGCGCCACTCAGTTCTGTCGAGCCGCTGAGACCAAAAAGATGCGGATTCAAATGAAATTCGGGCTTAACTCCACTGCCTTTCGGCTGATGGTGGTCGATCACAATCGCGTTTAGCTTATGCTCGGCTATTTTACTCTGAGCACCGCTGCCGAGATCCGTGAATACGACCAGCTCCGCATTTTGATCGGCAATTTCATCCAGGGCTTTATCGTCAAGCTTCTTCAAAATTCTGTAAGAAAAATTGACCCCGGCTCTTTCAAGTGCCCGGCAAACTATGGCTGCACTCGCAAGACCATCGGCATCTATATGAGAAACAACAAGTGCACTCCTGCATTTTTTGATCTCGGAAGCGCAATTCCCGGCTACGTTTAATAGCTGCTGCATTAAGGGCTATTCAGCGGGGAGATATGAAAATGTTTTGGTAAGCAGGGTGAAAATGAAATTTTGTTTTAACTCGATCTGGCTGCGGCTGCTTCAGCGGTAAGTTCTGCTTTTACATCTGTCTCTATCTCTGACTTGGTGATTTCCACCCGTCTCAATGGATATATCGTTTTGACTTCCTTGTATATATCCGAGGCAATCTTTCCGAGAACCATTTCCTGTATAAATTGTTCCATTGTAAAGGACTTTGATCTTTCCTGCACGATCTTCTCCATGGTCCTGCGGATTGCCTCAACCTGAGGACTGTGAGCTCTTTTCACAGTGAAGCACGCGGGCTTGACTCTTATTTTTCTGCCGTCCTGTGTAACAGCTACAACATTTGAGTCTATTCTGGAGGTTCTTCGCTTGATCAATGAGCGCATGTAATCGCGGGTCATCTCGTGTCCGATAAAGGAAGTGTTGCAGTTCTCACCTGCCACGTTTTCTATTCTGAACATCATTTTTATGTTTTGCTTTGACCAGTCATTTATCAGCTCGCCAAGGGTTGTTTCAATTACTCTTCCAATAAGTTTTACTGGTTCATCGGCTGGCGTTGTTCCGATGATTGCTCTACCAAAGGACTCCGGTGCAAGTACGTTATACCACTGCTTGGCTTTCCAGCCTTCGACTTTTTTTGCTATGCGCTTGGCCAATTGATTTCCTCCACGACAAGTCTATGGAGATATAACTTCTTGCTATATATAATTTCTTATTGAAACGGGCTCTGTTTCGGGATGTAGAATTGTGGTTACAGAAACTTGAATACTTCCGGGAGTTCTCCTGTAAGCTTCCGGAATTTCTCCGGCCAGTTTTTGGTATCGAAGCCCTTCTGCGCAAGGAAAGTTGCTGCCCAGCGCTCCAGACCTATGCCCGAGCATCCGCTCCAGAGTTCGCCACCGCTCTGCAGCTTAACGTTGAATCCCTTTGGATATTTTTCGCCGTTTACACTGAGGTTCTGGAACTCAAGTCGAGTGCCTCCCTCGCCTCTGTATGGTAGAAACGCTTCGTAATCTATTGTGCCAACATCTCTTTTCTCAGCCACACCCGTCTTGCCCTCCTGTGCCATGAACCAGGGAGTAACCCAGGCAGTGCGCCACTCCAGGTCAAGTATGTCGTTAAATATGTATTTGTAGCGCTCCTGAAGCTCTTTTGAATGTGCCACCACCTGCTCAGACTTACCGATCCACACGAGCTCTATCCTGTGGAACTCGTCAAGGCGCTCTATGCCGTGTATGCCTCCGCTTTCATAGCGATGCGAGGTACCTGAGCGGTCGAAGACTTTTACTGGGAAGATCCTGTCGGGCAGAGTTGTCCCCTGCAGGAACACCCAGAAAGGCGGACACTGCGCGAAGCACATTCCACCCAGAGGGAGGTCGAGCTTTTCCTTCACTTTTTCAAGCGGCAGCTCATTTGTTACTTTATAGTAGTCGACAATTTCCTCCCAGAACTCCGGGTCGCGAGTTTTCGGGGGGCATACCATGTACGGCTCGAAGCCACCCTGATACAATCCTTTAAGGTGTCCGCTTCGCTTCCAGACCTCCCATGTCACCATCTTCGGGAATATCATCTCGTGGTATCCAAGGGGCTTGAGTATTTCTTTCTCAACAATTTCTTCAAATGTCCGGAATATCTTAGTTATCTGAGGTCCGTAGATCCACTGTCCTCTGCTTGCACCGCGCTTGATCCACGCTCTTTTTACCATTTCCTCAGTGGGATCTCTGTCGAAATAATGCTGCTTTTTCCCGCTGTCCCAGATTAGCTCCCAGTGCTCTCCCTTTCCGCCGTATTGCTGGGCAGCGATTTTTTCATCGAGCAGTGAGATTATTCGATCAGGCACGCGGTTCTCGATGTCTGATTCTTCAACGCTTAGAGATAGCAAAATTTTTCCATCGCGATATTCCATTGATTTGACGAAAGGTATCGTGAGCTTCTTCAGCGGCTGCTTGGATTTTACTTCGATCGTGAAGGTTTCAATTTCAATTCCTCTTATACCTGTGCGATGCTTTCCGAGCAGCGTTGCGAGCGGCTTTCTCAGCCTGAGCATCGCATCGTGCACCCTTGCATATCTGTCTGAAATGATTTCAACTTCGAGTTTGCTTTCAACGAGGCTCCAGTTTGTAACCTTTGCCCCTTTTCCCTTTGGAGCGCCTTTCTGCAGCAGATTCTCATTTGCATCGCTCATGAGCGCTGCTATTTCAGGCTTTGCCAGCGCTGCACTTCCACTCAGTTTATAATAGCCTTTCAGATAAAATTTCATTTCAATTTGCTCTTGCATATTTCTCCCACTGTGCTTTCGGCAATTTTCAAATTCATGAGATAATCGTCTACCGTTGAGATCAGGGTGCCTATCTCTTCAACTTCTATCTCAGTGGTAATAAAATCTTTGCTTATCTCTAAATGCATATTTGGCAGGTTGTCCGGCTCAACGGATTTTGCGATTATTTCCGATTTATTTGGAATACTCAATTTACATTTTAAAATCAGGATCCCTTCTTTAACTGCTTTGCAACAATTTCGTCAACTGTCTGGATAAATATATTTTCCGTTCCGAAAGGTAACGAGGCACCTGAGGCGACACTGTGACCGCCGCCCACTCCTCCAGCTTTTTTCGCACCCTCTCTAAGTGCATCTGCTAAATTAAGCCCCATTTCAACAAGTCTTTTACTGCCGCGTGCAGAGACCTTGATCTTTTTCTCATCCTGACTCAGCACGAGAAGAGGTACACCGTGTGTGACATACCGCATTATGCTTCCTGAGACCGCGCTTGTAACGTCGGGATCGCTTATTTTAACATATTGAATTGCTGTGCATTTCTTAATTTTACCCTCAACAGCTCTCACCTCCGCTATTACTTTTTTTTGATATTCCCTATGGAGCTTCCTGGCTTCATTGAGCTGTGTGCTGTCTCTGAGACAGAGCGAAAGCGCCAGTCCAGCTTTCCCAAGCTTTCCACAAGCATTCAGGATGTTCGCAAATCCAAGTGAGTGCGAGTACACTTCGCTATTCAAAAAGTAAATTTCACCGATCAGTTCTTCAATGCTTTCCGGAGAGCTTTGCTTCATCAGCTTCAGCATCATTGCGCTTATAAACCGTCTTTTTTCCTCTTCATTCAGCTCCCTGTAACTTCTGTTTCCTTCGAGCTTGAGCTGCTTTAGAAATTCTTCGATTTTTTTCTCATCCCCTGTGATTTCGAAGTAGGGCTCGGAATTATACTCCAGAATCTCCTTCAAAGTACCGTCGCTATTGAGAAGGTCTTTTGATATAGAAACCACCCCCCGTGCAAGTGCTTCGTCGAGAATATCCCTGTTGGCACCTATCATCTGCTGTTTATCACCAACTGTACCGCAAATAGCCAGCCCTGCGAGATCTACGTTTGAAGGATCAATTTGCTTGGCCACGGCGTATGCTGTGCCACTTGCGGTGAGTTCAAATGCACCATCAATGCCGGCGAGGTGTGGATTTACTTGGAGGAACTTCGCATTATTATCAATCGGCTTATGGTGGTCGATTATTATAACGTTTTTTAAATTTCGAAGAACTTCTATCTGACTGCTTCCCATATCGCATATTATGACATTTTCTTTTATATCTTTAATTGATTCTTCATCGAGACTGCTTAAAAGGGTTGCCTGGAATGGAATTTTCTGGCGGAGCAGGGTGTTGCAGATCACCCCTGCTGCTGCGATGCCGTCGGCATCGTGATGTGAGAGTACTCTAACAAAATCAAGTGTTCTGATTCTATCCGCGGCCGTTTTTGCAAGCGCATCTAGCTTTTCAAGCATTAGGCCCTCGAGACGGTTACTTTCTTGTCGCGGTCTCCTGTTGGTATTCCCAGCTTGCTGGCAAAACTCCTTCCCTGCGATAGTAGCTGACAAGTCTTCTTATTTTCGATTCAGTGTTATGCAGGGATCTTTTGTTATGCAAGTCCTTGGGGGAGCCGGATAGATGCTCTTTGAGCCTGACTGCCTTATTGATAAGATTTTGAAGTTCTTCAGGTAGCTCGGATGCTAGTTTGTTTTCTTTCAAAATTTGCACTATTTTCTTGCCGGTTGCAACTTCCACATCAGGCACGCCGTATTTGTCGCGCATCATAACGCCAATTACGCTAGAGGATAGTCCTTGATTTCGCAATTTTACAACGATTTTTTCAATATCTTGCGGCGAGGTCTCGCTCCACTCAGGGGGTGTTTTGCGGTTGACATGCGAAGATTTTGATGATCCCTTTCGCCTTGTATGCATTTTTGCCAATAAAATTCCTCCGATGATAGATCCCAATGATACTCTTCTTAATGATAAAAATCTTTTGCTGAGATGAGGATCATTGCCCTTTTTCTTCCGTTTCAAGAGGTATGATCACGTATTTGCACATTCTGTCGCCCTTGCCTAGGCACATCTCCCGAATCAGCGTAACATTTCCAAGGGCTTTTATTGTTGCCTGAGCGTCCACTTCGCACATTATATCTTCATATTGCTTTGCTACATCAGAAAACACGCAGTTGCGCTTAAAGAGTAAGTAAATGTCATTTTCTTTCGAATATGAGGCAAAGCAGCCGAATTCTGTAAGGAACCTTGTGAATTCTTTTAATCTTCCTTCAAGGTCTTTAGCTTGTGACACGTAGTATTTTGCTATCTCTTCCGATACTCCTACAAGCACATTTCTAGCGTATTCTTTTCCGCTCTGCTTGATCATGTTTTCAATCATCAGGTTTGAGAGTAGAGAATATCGCTTTGGAAATGTATCCCGTGCCTTTTCGGTAAGTGAATACATTTTTTTGGGTCGCCCCATTCCGATTTGTTTAAAGTTATAGGTTACGAGACCTTCCTTCTCCATCAGTTCGAGATGGCGGCGCATTGCAAATTCTCTGATGCCAAGTAGTTTCGATAGCTGAATTGTCGTCATGTCCTCAAAAAGCAAATATTCGAGGACTCTTCTTCGCGTGAACTTTGTTTGCTGGGTTGCCATATTGCACTTTCTCCCCCATTTTAACAGGAAAAATGTCCTTCTTCAATATAAATCTATTGAAAAAAGTGAGTAAAAGATATAAGTCACCGGTCATGAACATAATGTTAATGGGCGGTATCGAGAAGCAAAAATGGTTAACCCTGGTTCAAAAGGATTATGAAAGATGTCAGAAATGCGGTAGAGAGCTTAAAAATCTTGATAGAGGCATAAATGGATTCAGCGTGTATTGTGATGCGTGCGACTTGGGCTACTATGTGGGGAAGGTAGCAGATGTTTATTATGAGAGATTCTATACTTATAGTGAGCGCTGCGCGGTGTGCGATCTGGAGATCTCAAAAGCTGACGCAGGAATGCATTTTTTAGAGACTATAAATAATTTTAAATACAATGTTTTTGCCCTTGGCATTTGCGATAATTGCAAACAAAGCCAGTTTTACCAGAAGCTTGAAAATATTATTCTTGATGAGGAAGTAAAAGCAGCAATGATATTCGATGCCAGGCGAATTTTTGCGTGCCTGAAGGATAATAAAAAGTTCAGGAAGTATTCCCATGAAAAAATGGTGGAGCTCGCGCTCAAACTGGCGTGCGATGAAAATGGCTGCATAGTGGAATTCGATTTGAAGATGAGTCACCTCGCAGTTGCCAGAAAGATAACAGGTATAAAGCAGAGGATGACTCCTGCCGAATATATCGAAGCTCAGATGATGGTGCTGGCAAGGAACAACGAGGATCTCAGCATAAACAGGTATAACATTGAAAGTCAGGCTAAAGAAATTCTGGGCAAATTAGAGCCAAGCGGACATAACCCGGCTGTGCTTTCTGCAGCCGTGATTTACATTTGCTCAAATAAAGTGCTATCGCAGAGGGAAATCGAAAAATCGCTGAACATCTCCCAGGTCAGCATTTCGAACGTGAGCAGGAAAATCAGAAATGAGCTGGATAAGATTTAAAAACCATTTGCGATATAGTATTAGCCACAAGTCGATAGTCCATGGAAAATAAGCAAATCGAAGAGCTCTACTCCTTCATCGGAGAAAACCTGTATTTCAACATACCGGATATGGCAGTTCAGGAAAAAAAATATAACTCAACCCTGCTTTTAAGCCTGATCACAGCGTTAATCGGGGGAAAAGAGTTAATCGTCGGCGAGCCAGGGCTCGGTAAGACCACTGGTGCAGAGTATGTCTCCTGCTTGGTATACCAGCTCCCGCTCGATACAATCTGGGACTCCGAGGTGGAGGGACACCCCGAGCAGACCGAGGAGAAAATTAAAGGCAGACCAGACCTCGGCAGGCTGAATGCCGGGCAGGAAGAGGTGATCTGGTCGAATTTCACCCAGCTTCAGCCCAAGATAGTTGACGAAATCAACCGCCTGCCGCCTTCGAAGCAGAGCTTAATCCTGAAGGGCTGCGACACCGGTATTTGGAGGTACCTCGACGAGCTGCTGCTGAACGAGGAGTACTGCTTGTTTGCAACTGCGAATTACTCGGACAGGGGCACGACCGATCTTCTCCCGCCGCTGCTGGATCGCTTCGACGTTGAAGTCGAGTCCAAATATCCCGGTGCGGTTTACTCCTCGGAGATAGATGGACAGAAGAAGGAAGCTGAAAAGATCATAAGGGATTTCCAGCTCACCAGGGAAATCAACAGAATACTAAAAAGCAAAGTGGAATATGAAGAGAAAATCAAAAGTATCAGGGATATGTCTACAAAATATGCCTCTAGGTTGAAAAGAGAGCTCGGGATTGAAACCCCGGGCTATGAGCAGAGAGAGGAAATAAGGAAGAACGTCAGGGGCATACCGCTGAGCGAGGACGCAACTGCATTCCTGCTGACCTTAATAGCCGAGCTGAGCTTTTGCCATAATTATGGTCAGAAGAGGACAAATCAGATGTGCGAGGAAGGCTGCCACTTCGTAGGATACCTCTGCCACTCGATCGAAAACTGTGCTTCCAACAGAGTACCGCTCTCCATAAAGGAATACTCGCGAGCCCTCGCATGGTTTTTAGGGGAAAAAGAGGTCAGCATTGAGCACGTGCGGGAAATGGCTCCGTTTACTCTCGCTCATCGAATTCGCTGGAGCGAGACTTTTCTCTCGCGATATAAAAAGGAAATCAGAAACGATCCTGCCACTATTTTCCTTGCAAAAAAAGCGGTTGGCGAGGTCTTCAATCGCTACGCCGAGCAGAAAAATAATATCAAGAGCGCTCTCAAAGCGGCCTATTACGTTGAAGAAGGCAAAGCAGGAATTGAGACGCTTGTGCAGGGGGACCACCCGGTTTACCGTGAAATCAAGAGCTATGTGATTAAGAATGGGAATACTTGAAAGATTCAAGGATTTCAGCCCTAAGGGTAAGGAAATATCCCAGCGGGAAACCGGCGTTGAGGAAGTTATTGACGATTTTGAAAAATGGAATGCCGATGTTGAGCTGTACTACATCTATGAGATCTTCAAAACCCCGGGGGTCAGGAGTCACAGCGCGCGGGCAATCCGCGACTTCTCAAAATATCCATATGAAGTAAAAGATCGGGACTTCAAGCACTCAGGTGAATTTCTTTCGCTCCTCATCGTTGGGTCAGAGGACAGCGAATTCGAGATCGAGCTCGGGGAGAGAATAAACTACCTCGGCAAGAATAACAATAAGAAAATAACCCTGAAGGGAGACGCCGGACACTACCTCGGCTACTACATGCAAGGGGGTGAAATAATTGTAGAAGGCAGCACGGGGGATAGAGTTGGAAGCAGTATGAATGGAGGTAAAATTTTAATAAGAGGCAATTCCGGCAACTGGCTAGGAGAAAGCATGCAATCGGGTGAGATTGTAGTGGAAGGCAGCGCGGGTGCGGGTGCAGGATTAAACATGTCTGATGGGAAAATACTGGTAAAAGGCAACGCTGGCGATTCGGCAGGGCAGAACATGAGATCCGGGCGGATAATAATAGAGGGCGATGCAGGTGCCAATCTGGGGAGCAATATGATTGGAGGGGAAATCTGGGTGAAAGGTAAAATCGAGAGCCTTGGTGAAATTAAAGCCGGTAAGATTTACCGGGGTAAGGAGAAGACAGGGATCTATGGATAACCCGCTGGATGCAATGAAAAAAGACATAGTGCGGCTTCAGTACCGGATTATAATAGATGAGATCTGGCCAGAGCTGAGGAAAAAACATCTATACCCTGCTATGCCAAAGCCTGAAGTTACATCACTGCCAGGGCGTTCCTCAATTCAGATGAAGAACAAGCAGATAAAAATCGGGAAAGAATTCTGCGATAAACTTGCGGAAAAAATGGATCGGGATCTGATTATCGAAGCACTGCTCGATCACGAGCTATCCCACCACTGCTTCTGTCCATTCGATTTGACAACTCATCTGCTGATTTATGCATCTGTAAAGGAAGTGCTTCAAAACCATGAGATGGCCGTAAAAGCAAGCGATTACTTCATGGACATCGCAGCTAATACATACTGCATTACCCAGATGGAAACGGCCATACCAGAGCTTTACTTGAATATGGATAAGTCTGAGCTCGAAAAAGCCATCTGCTCGGTTTATCAGGAGCTCTGGAAAATAGATCTGGGCGTTGGAGAGCACCCTATCACAAAAAAGCTTGCCTCGCTGAACTACTCAAATAAGGCAAGATGGGAAGTGGAAAGCAAGCGATTCGCAAGATATATAAAAGAACTGCTGCAGTGCGATGCGAGTACTCTTTCAACAAGCGGCTTCAGCAGATATTCAAAATCAGAGATGGAAAGCAGTCTACGCGATTTTGCAAAGCGAATTGGAGATCCAAAGAAATTCACAGAAATTGTCAGAGATCTTGAAAGCTTGATAGGCGATGTTGATGCGGAAAAGAATGGTAAGAATCCGGAGAAACAGGAAGACTTTGCACCGGTGTATCACAAATATATCGAGAAAAAAGTTCAAATGGGGATCGGAAGAGGAAGTCTTATAGATGCAAGCGTGCTTTTCTATCAAAAGCTGGCGGAGAACTATACAATTCCTGTTCAGAAATTGCCGCTTGAAAAAGATGGCTCTCTCTATCCATATTCGCTTTCAGAGTGGGAAATCGAAAAGCCGATTCATGATATCAATATCTGGGGGTCTTTTGGCAGGATTTTGCCCGGTGTTACTAAAATCTGGAGAAAAGCAGAAGGCGAGACGCATGGCGCCCTGGGTGGCATACCTGATTGCCTGATCATAATCGATTCCTCAGGCAGCATGGCAAATCCCAGAGAGATTTTATCTTACGCTGTGCTCGGCAGCTTCTGCGCGGCAAATGCGTACCTTGAAAATGGAGCCAGAGTTGCAGTATATAATTACAGTGACGCATTCGGCGGTAACGAGCTCGCTCTGGAGTATACACGGGATAGAAAGCAAATCTATGAAACTCTCTGCAAGTACTTCGGTGGGGGTACAGCTGTGAATTTGAGCAAAATCGACGCGCTGAGAAGCACCACAAAAACAAGGTCTCCTGATATCTTAATGATAAGCGATATCGCGATAACAAATCTGCCGAATGTGATCGACTATTTTTCTAAAATTGAGAACAGAGCAACCCTAGTCTACCTTGGGTTGAATGAGTATGTTGAAGAGCTTATGGAAAATGTTGGCTTGAAAGCAAATGTCAGCTTCTACAACGTTGAGAAAAATGAAGATATACCGAAAATAGTGCTTGGCAGAGTCGAGAGCTATGTGACAAAGAGAGCAAGGATGATGGAGATAGCAAGAAAGGACATGTATGAGCAATTAGATAAAGAAATCACCGATGCATGGAAGACCTGAGAGACAGCCATTATCTTGCAGAGATGAGAAACTATTGCCAAAATCTGGGACCATCTTAGTGCAAGCTCGGGAACGGTTTCATTAATATATCATAAAAGAGCATATTTTTGTATTAAAGTTGTTTTTTTTAATTTTTAAATTGTTAAATAAAAATATTTTGGAAAACTATATATTGTATGAACAATCATTATATTTAAAGGAATTTGAATGGAGCGTTAAGCTTGTATTCCGAGTATCGCGTTGTGCATAAAAAAACAGGTAAGCCTATTGAAGTAAAAATTGACTGGGCTGGATGGGAAGATATAAGATTTTTAGCTTACAGCGATTCTTGGAAGAACACTGTTTTCGGATGGGGTGAGATAGCCAGTAGCAGCTATAAGCTCAGAATATTGAAAGAAAAGAAGAGTGGCAAAGTCCTTGGGGCATATGCGTTTTCTCTCGACACAAGCAAGGGCTGTCTTTATATAAACTGCATCGAATCAGTTGCAAAGGGAGAGATGCGATTAGTCGGAACCATGCTTATGAGGGATGCGGTGGAGCAATCCATAATAAATGGTTTTGATGGGCGTGTCAAGCTGATCTCAAGATGGGTTAATGATGAAGCTTCAGCTCCGGAGAACTTTTTTTCAAAGATAGGCATGATCAAAGAATGTGGAAACATTCACTGCCTGGATGCAGATGTAAAAATCGACTTCTGGAATTTCTCCTTTGACGAGGAGGGCGCACTTGAGTTTCTGGATCGATTTAAAAAAGGTGGCACATAAAGCAATATTCGTTACCTCTAAACTGGCTTAATTTGGAGTCTCATTACCATTGCCTTATCTGTAAATTTATGGATTTCCTCCTCCTGAATGGTCCTGGCAAGCACGTGAGCCAGTTCGTGCAGCATAATTCGCTCGAGCATGAAGATCAGTGCGCCTGTATCTTCTTTTGTTAGCCTCAGGAGGTTGTCGAGGTATATCTCTATTTTTTCATGGTTTACAGCAGTTCCAAGCACGCATTTTCTCTGCTGAGGGGTGAGAGCTTCGACATTCTGCTTGATAAGTTCATCAGCTTCTCCGAACATCTTGAATTCAACCAGAATTTCTCTCTCATCCCTTATCTCGAGCTCTTTACCACATTTCTCGCAAATGGAATAGGGGAGCTCAAACACATCTAGCTGGTCTATAACGGTCCAGTGGCACCAGGGACAAGTTTTTACGAATAATGGTTTTTCTTTCTCCACTTTATCTGCCATATTTTGCTCAAAAATATAAATTAGTTTAATATTATTTATATTCTTTCCATACGGGACTTGGGAAACCGTTCTTAACTCATCAGGAGAAAGTGTTTTAGTATATGCTGCTAGAATTAATATTAAGGGCAATGATTGATTATGAGCGTTGACTATGAGGTATTACTAGAATTCTCTCCTCCGACCACGTATGACTATTTCATTGCTTTTGCAACATTAGCACTATTAATTGCAACTCTTGTGTTAGGGGTAAAAATATATGGAGTACTTGAGGATCGATATTTATCGCATAGAGCATTGCAGATTGAGGCCCAGGCAACTTGCATAAGGCGGAAGTGGTTCTGGGACCTGACTCTGTATGAAACTTTTCAGATCATTATAAATTGTGCCCGAAAAAAATCTGGTCGATAATTTAAGTTCTCTTCCAAGCCTTTTCGTATATTTCTTTTAAATTTATCCATCCTTCGCTATCTGTTAATCCTTTGATAACACATGTGTTATTAAAATGATTGTAAAACACTCTTCCTTTTTCAAATCTGTAAATTTCCTCGAAATTATACAAATAATATCCGTATACATTTTCGATCGGAACAATATCATTGAAATCAGGATCGATGTAATACCATTTATTGTCTAATTTTACAATTAAACCCTCAAGTTCATAAGTTTCCCCTTTCAAGAGTAAATCGTATACCTTAAATCCGCCAGCCGAGGCATTGATCTCAAAATCTATCGTAAATGTTCTATGTGTGACATTTGCTTTGTCTCTTAGGGCACCTCTTCTGTTATCCAACACCCATTTCTGGAAATCCTCAAATTTATAACTTGGAGTCTCATTAACGATAATCACAGGTGGTAGTCCAGGTGTTAAATTTATTGTGGGTGTGGGTGTAAGTACTGTCATGCTAGGAACCGGCGTGGGAGTTGGTGTGGGAGTTTTCGTTTGGACACACCCGGTTATGATCACCATAACAGTTAGTGCCATTAAAAAGGCAGGTATCCTGTATCCCATTTTCTTCATTTAACTCCAGCAGTCCCCCTCTATACTTAATTATCTTCGTATTTATATGTGTCGCTATTTATTATTCATAATTCAGGCTTAAATTCTTTCCAAGTATTCATACTCGCAATATGGAAAGCCGTCCAAACCTCTTTTTGCAAAATTACATTCAATGCAATTACTGGCAACATCAACCATCTTCTTATCCACGGGGCAAAAAGTCTGCTTCGGAGACACAAGCTGGCTGCCTATTCGCACTCTCCATCTTCTGAGAAGCTCGATGTTGCTCATTTCAGACTCTTTCTTCATTAGAATCGTTAGTAGTATTCAACCTTTTTACTCTAAATCCTTTTTCTTCTCCAGAAACTCACCTTTCGAAATTTCCCCTGTAGCATATCGCTTCTTCAAAATCTTCAGAGCATCGCTCTTATTCGCATGGAGACAGGCTTTTAAAAGTTGAGATCTTGGATAAGGTTAAGTTGAGTAATGAATATTATATGATGCTATTCAGGAGGTTTGTCGTTGTCAAAGAAGTCGTCGAGGGTTTCAGGGTTTTATAAGCTCAGCATTAAAGAGCGACTTGAGTTTGTTAAGAAGTTTGCAGAGCTGAGTGATGAGGAAGTTAAAGTCCTTGGTGATACAGGTGCTCTTTCTCAGGAACAGGCAGATAAGATGATTGAGAATGTGGTCGGGGTCTTGCCTCTGCCTCTCGGTATCGCTGTTAACTTTGTTATCAACGGTAAAGATTATCTTATTCCGATGGCTATTGAGGAGCCTTCGGTTGTGGCGGCAGCAAGCAATGCTGCTAGGATGTCCAGCGGTTTTTACACAAGCAACTCAGGACCCATAATGATCGGTCAGATTCAGGCGGTTGGAATAAAAGACCCCTATGGCGCGCGGAATCGCATTCTGGAGCGGAAGGAGGAGCTTATAAAGCTCGCCAACGATCAGGATCCAGTTCTGGTCAAGTTCGGTGGCGGGGCGAAGGACGTTGAGGCTAGGGTGATTCAAACTGGCTCGGGTGCTATGGTGATAACTCACCTGATTGTGGACTGCCGCGATGCGATGGGGGCGAATGCTGTGAACACCATGGCTGAGGCAGCTGCCCCGCTGATTGAAAAGATTACCGGCGGAAGGGTTTACCTCAGGATTATCTCAAACTTTGCTGATAAGCGTTTGGTGAGAGCGAGAGCGGTTTTTACGAAGACAAACATAGGCGGCGAGGAGGTTGTAGACGGGATTGTGCTCGCGTATAACTTTGCTGCGGCTGATCACTATCGCGCGACTACGCATAACAAGGGCATTATGAATGGAATTACCGCGGTGGTAACAGCGACAGGGAATGATACACGTGCGGTTGAGTCAGGGGCGCATGCCTATGCTTCGCGGAGCGGGAGATATGAGCCGCTCTCAAAGTGGGAGAAGAATGTGGATGGCGATCTTGTGGGCACGATTGAGCTGCCTTTAGCCGTCGGACTGGTGGGAGGTGCAACTAAGACCCATCCCACAGCGCGGGTTAACGTGAAAATTCTTGGGGTGAAAACCGCTACTGAGGCGGGAGAGATCATGGCTGCAGTCGGCCTTGCTCAGAACTTCGCTGCGCTTCGAGCTCTTGCAACCGAGGGAATCCAGAGGGGGCACATGGGCCTGCACTCCAGGAATATCGCAATCGCAGCGGGTGCCACTGGCGAGCTGGTCGATAAAATCGCCGAGATCATGGTCAGAGAGAGAAAGGTGCGCGTGGATCGCGCGAAGGAGCTGCTGGAAGAATTGAAAAAATAATCCTATGTTTTTATGCTCAGGAAATTCGCGGGTATCGGGTCTGAGAGGCATATGTCTCCGACTTTCATAATTTTTATCCCGCTCTCGCTCGCTCCCTTTGCGTCTACCGTCACGATTATGGGTTTGTCGGTGTGAATGTTTGCAACGGTAACCGCATTTTCGATTGTCCTGCTCAGGTGAACATAGCGCTGCTTAACCGGTTTTAAGCCTGACACGAGAATCATCTCTGCTTCTTCCTCACTCGTGCCGTAGTATAACATTGGCTGGTCATTCAGGGGATGATCCAGCTCAACGTCGATGGAGTGCCCGTATGTTGCCCTTATTTTGCCATCTTTTATCTGATACCTGCCTTTTTCGTCGGATTCAACAAGTGCCTTGATGTGAAAGTCTCTTGCCCAGGGATATCGTGTTTGCACTGCTTTAATCAGTTCGTCGTAAACCACCCAGCCCTGTTTATCCACACTTAGCCCTAGCTCCTGTGGAAAATGGCGAAGCGCTCCACTCACGATTCTCCCTAACTTATCAGCTTTGTATGATGATAGCACAAACCGCCCGTTATCCCCGCATTTGCACTTCTCTCCCCTGAAGTAACCGTGGCTTGTGCATGTTCGAATCATATCTTTTTCCATATTCACACCAGATCTTTAGCCATGATTTTAATAGTTTCTACTAAAATATCAACTTCTTCCTTTGTGTTATATAAACCAAATGAAGCTCTTACCGTACCTTCGACGCCTATTAATTCCATAGCAAGGGAGGCACAGTGATGTCCGCTCCTGATGCAGATCTTTTTGGTCTCGTCCAGGATCATTGCCACATCGTGGCAGTTAATACCTTTAATGTTAAAGGAAACAATGCCATGTTTCTTATTCGGACCATAGGTCTCCACGTTTTTTATGCTCTCTAAATTTCGAGCGAGATATGAGCTTAAATTTTCTATGTGCTGGCCAATATTCGCTACACCGATCTTTTCCACATACTCTATGCCTTTACCAAGCCCGATTATGCCCGGTAGATTCGGTGTTCCAGCTTCGAAGCGGGCAGGTGACTCAAGCCACTTAAAGCTCGAAGCAGTAACGTTATGCACCGCACCTCCACCCGCGAAAATCGGGGTTAGAAGGGAAAGGTCGCGTGCATACAGCGCGCCTGTACCCTGAGGGCCGAGGAGTCCTTTATGCCCCGAGAATGCGAGGAAGTCGCACCCCAGTTTTTTTACATTCACTTCTAAGTGTCCGAGGGACTGCGCTGCGTCGATGAGCACCATGGCACCGCTATCGCGCGCGATTTTTGCTATCTCTTCCACTGGCTGCGTGGCTCCAAGAGCATTGGAGACGTGAGAAATGGAAATAAGTTTTGTTTGTTTTTTTATAGCAGCTTCGATTGCACCGGCGCTAACTGCTCCAGTTTTGCCAGCTTCGACGACCTCGAGTTTTACACCCTGCTTTTGCAATCGCTGCCAGGGGAGGAGGTTTGAATGATGCTCGACGGAGGTGGCTATCACTTGGTCGCCTTTTTGCCACTCAAGACCTAATGCTACCGCATTTATTGCTTCAGTGGTATTTTTTGTGAAGAAAAACTGCTCTGGCCTGGCACCTATAAATTTCGCCGCACTCTCGCGTACGCTTTCATATCGCTCCGTTGACTCTCTTGCTAATCTGTGCGCGCCTCTGCCGTAGTTGCCCGAGTATTCATAGAAAAACTCTTTCATTGCCTCTAAAACCTGCACTGGCTTCAGGCTCGTAGCTGCGCAGTCGAGGTATATTACCCTGCTTAAAATCGGGAAATCCATGCGCACTTTACTGATGTCGTACATACTTCTAAAAAACATGTGCTCAAGATTGAAAAGAGTTTTGGATTCATTTTATCAGCACTTCATCCATGCTCCCGGATCTGTATCCTTCTAAATCCAGGGTTATATATCGGTAGCCGAGCTTTCTCATTTCGCCTGCAATTTTCACGCTGTTTTTCAAAATCCCTTTTTGCTCATCAGGCAGCACCTCGATCCGCGCGATTCCTTCGTGGTCTCTTACCCTGATCTGCCTGAATCCCAGCTTCATTAAAAATGCCTCAGCTTTTTTAACTCTATCCAGCTTTTCCATTGTAATCTTCTGTCCATATGGGAAGCGCGAGGCAATGCACGCCATCGATGGCTTATCCGCATTTGGCAGTCCAAGTTTTGTCGCGATTGCTCTGACCTCTGCCTTGCTTACGCCAAGCTCTGCGAGGGGTGAGAACACGTTGAACTCGCCGAGTGCTTTTATTCCTGGTCTATGGGCCAGTTTATCATCCGCATTGGTGCCATCAGCTATCACTTTCAACCCTTCTTTTTCCGCTACTTTCTTCAATACCTGTAGCAGGCTCTTCTTGCAGTAGTAGCAACGTTCTGGAGGATTCATCCTGAACTCCTCGACATCGAGTTCGCTGAATTTAACGATTTTATGGGCTATGCCGATTTTCTTAGCAACCTCAATGGCATTTTCAAGCTCGAATGGAGGCAGCGTCTCGGATGCGGCTGTAACAGCAATGGCATTTTTGCCCAGTGCTTGAAAAGCTAGCGCTGCCACAACCGAGCTATCGACTCCTCCTGAGAATGCCACGAGCATGCTCTGCTTTGCCTTTAGTGCTGCTTTGATATTCGCAATTTTTGCACCGAGTTTCATTGAAGCAAAATATTGGGGTGCTGATTATTTAAAAGCTGTTTTGCGATGACAGAATTATCGAATTGTTGTTTTATTTTAATATTCTTATAAATTATTTTTGGCTGTTTACAGGTCGATACCAGGACTTTGTTTCCTCATAGCAACAAATTGATTAAAGCGTCTTATAATTATTGAAGTCAGGGCGCTATAATCGGATGTGAATCCTGTATTTAATTATTACAATAATATTTAAATTTAGATTTTAAGCTTATCAATAACAATACGGAACTGAAGCAATTAATCGCAAGATATAAATAAATGAAGTACTTATCTATAAATCCCTTAAATATATTAAGGATAATAAACATATATTGGAGATAATGGGGGCCAATATTAAAAGCCAGTTATGAAACATGGGGTTTGAGTTCTATGAGGAAAGAGCAAGTTTTTGTTCTGGATGAGAAAGATGAGGAATTTGCGGGTACGCTTATAAATATCGGGCTGAAGAGAAACGTTGCGAGAACGCTGATCTACCTTGCCAATGCAGGTGAAACAGTGTCCAGAGATATAGAGCTGGGCGCAGATCTGAGGCAGCCCGAGGTCAGCATTGCAATGCGTGAGCTCAGGGAAGAAGGCTGGATTGAGGAAAGAGAGATAAAAAAAGAAGGTAAAGGCAGACCTCTGAAATGCTATAAACTCTCAGTGCCGTTAAAAGAAATCATAAATTACTTTGAGCAGAGAAAGCAAAGAGAGGCAGAGCAGGATCTCAAGAATATCGCACGACTTCGCAACCTGAGCCGATCTCTTGAGAAAACAGAGAAGGGTGCAGAGTAGCAGCTATTTTTTCAGCTGCACTACTTTTCCATTTTTCCCGATATATACCTCGTTTTTAATAGTGAAAACTCCGTGTGCAATAATGCCCTCAATCTGATTCAGATCCAGATCCAGCTTTTTTGCATCCCGTATCTCGCCAAAATCCGCATCGACAATAAAATTGCCATTGTCGCTTATAATCGGCCCTGCTTTTTCGGCTTTTGCCATCCTCAGATGTGCGCTCCCTCCCAGTCTAGCAATCTGCTTTTCAACAAAAGCTCTGGCAAAGGGAAGGATCTCAAGCGGAACCGCGCGGCTCAGAACTTTTACGACTTTGCTCTCATCCACAACTACCACGAATCGCTTTGAAGCCAGCGCCACAATTTTCTCCTTGGTATGGGCACCACCGCCTCCTTTGATCAGATGCAGATTAGGGTCAACCTGATCCGCGCCGTCGATCGTCAGATCCACGACGGGATGCTCTTCCAGAGTTGTCAGTGGAATGCCGCTGGAAAGGGCCATCATTTCAGCCTGATGTGAAGTAGCGATACCCAGTACGCTTATTTTCTCCCTTCTGATCCTTCCCCCGATCTTTTTGATTGCATAAGCCGTTGTAGAGCCAGTTCCAAGGCCGATGACCATTCCATCCTTCACGAGCTTTGCTGCAAATTCGCCGACAATTTTTTTGTCAAGCTCTCTCTTTTCCTTTATTTTATCTACAGTCATCAAATCAAATCCTCGATCTTTTTTAAATCAATCCGCGCGGTTGAATCAAGAGTGAGAGGCGTGATTGAGATATTGCCTTTTTTAAGCACGGCATGGACATCGCTCCCTTTCTCTGCCTCACGTATCAGCTCGCCGTCGATCCAGTAATAAGTTCTACCTCTTGGATCCTGCCTCTTCTCAGCCTTGGTGCTATATACCTTTTTGGCGAGATGCGTTATCTCGATCTCGGTATCTTTGCTTATGCTCGCAGGGAAATTTATATTAAGCAGATCGACATTTTCAGGAAGCCCTTTACCCAGCACCTTTGAGGCAATACTATTGACCACTTTCTTGGGTACATCGAAGTTGCTAGGAGAAAGGTTTTCTTCAAACTTGAATCGCTCTTCAACCACCTGAACCGATGCCGCGATAGCGGGGATTCCATGAGAGGCTGCTTCGAGTGCTGTGCAGACAGTGCCTGATGTTGTGAGTGATTCGGTGCTCAGGTTCTCACCTGCATTGAATCCTGATAAAATCAGCCCTGGCTTCTGATTCAAAATTGTATATATCCAAAGGATAACTGCATCTGTTGGAGTCCCTCCGACTGAATATGCTTCGATACTGTTTACCCGGATTTTATTAACTCTGATAGGATCAAAAACCGAAAGCGATCTTCCCACAGCGCTTTTCTGAGTAGCTGGCGCCACGATTGTTGCGCTGCCTAAATTTTTAACGCTCTCATATGCTGCAAAAATGCCTGAAGAGTAAACGCCATCGTCGTTTGTTACCAGAATCCCCGGCCTCTTTGCCATAATCTATGCTCACTTAACATATTTTCCGATCAGCGGCTGGAGCAGGACTTTGCGCTCTCGCGAGATTTTATCAGCAACTGTTACAATTGCTCCGGCCAGGGCACTCTGGCAGCCGCACTTGCCCTCTGCCGGAATCGCCGGTATGGTGTTCTTCAAAATCTCCTGCACCGCTGCTTCATTTTTCTTCATATTCTCAAGAATTATCTCCACGTTTACATCCCGCTCGTACCAGACGTCGTAATCTGTTACTGTTGCGATCGTTGCGTAGCATATTTCTGCCTCTCTCGCCAGCTTTGCCTCCGGAAGAGCTGTCATACCGACTATGTCAAAGCCGAGCTGCCTGTTTACCCTTGACTCCGCGCGGGTTGAAAATTGAGGGCCTTCTATGCAGACATAAGTGCCTTTTCCATGGACTTTATATTTCTTTTTTGTAGCTGTTTCAATTAGCAATTTTGATAGCTCCGGGCAGAATGGATCGGCGAAGCCAACGTGGGTGACGATTCCATTTGAGAAAAAGGTCGGTGGCCTGGTTTTTGTTCTGTCAAAGAGCTGGTCAGGCACAACTATGTTCAGAGGCTTGATTTCTTCCTTCAGGCTTCCAACAGCGGAAATTGATATTATTCGCTTAACTCCAAGCTTTTTAAGGGCAAAAATATTCGCTCTCGCGTTTATCTCGCTCGGTGAGATCCTGTGGCCTGTGCCGTGGCGGGGCAGAAATGCTATCTCTCGACCGCCAATAACTCCAAGGGTAACTGCATCACTGGGTTTGCCGAATGGCGTGTCGATCTCAATCTTCTGCTTTTCTTTAATTATATCTGTGCTGTAAAGCCCGCTACCACCAATTATCCCTATTTCTGCCTTCATTAACCCTCACCACTCCCTCTTTAACATCGTTTCATATATTTGATAATTTCCTTATAGCTAGAGAGGAAGGAAAAATCAGACATAGCGCTCCGCTTCATCATTATGTCAGAAATCTTTATAAATCTCTGATTTTATTCATAATTGGGGCAAAATAATTAATGAGAAAAATTTTTACTTTAATAATAATCGCAACGCTGGCTTTAGCAGTGCCGCTTACGATGGTCAGCGCCAGTCAGGATAAAGACAAACCAGTTCATGCAACAGATGTCGAACTGGTTAAAAAAGTAACTGTGAAGGGATCCAAAGGACAGGGTAAGCCATCTGGACCAGCGGCAACAGGCATATCGGTACCGCTGGGAAGTGGGAAGAACCGCTACGCCATCATAATCGGTATCTCCGATTATCCAGGCACAGGAAGTGACCTTATATTAGCTATGCGGATGACGACGCAACTGATATGAAAAACACTTTGATTCAGAATTATGACTTTCCCTTAGGGAATATTATGTTGTTCACAAATCTCGATGCGACACGGACTGCAATATACTCGGCTATTAATGACATAAAATCAAAAGCACAACCCGGTGACGAAGTTGTGTTCTTCTTCAGCGGACACGGAGGTAAAGGGAAAGCCAGCGATAATGATGCAGAAACAATCGACGAGGCAATAGTTGCTCACGATGGCTCCAAATTGGTCTACATTTGGGATGGGGAATTAAGAGACTGGTTCAGCGACTTTAAAACCGATAGGATAGTGTTCATATTTGATAGCTGTCTCGCTGGCGGTATGACAGACTTGAAAGCACCCGATAGGGTAATCGCAATGGCGAGCACAGAGAACGGCTACTCCTATGAATTCGACAGCCTGCAGAATGGCCAGTTCACATACTATTTTGCCGATAAGGGAATGCTGCAGGGGCTGGCAGATAAGTACGACAGCATTCCTGGCATAAGCGATGTGACAGTCGAGGAAGCTTATGACTATGCAAAGGCATATTGCATATATCAGACGCCAACTATAAGCGATTCATTCACAGACGACTTGCTGCTATAACTTTTTTTATTTTTATTGTTTCACATAATGTTTATATCTCCAGATGGAGATCTTTCTGCGATGAAGGCTGCGGGCTCTCTTTTAACCGATGAACAGAAGAAGGTGTTGAAGCTTCGAAATGAGGGGTACACGCAGAGGGAGATCGCGCAGATGCTGGGCACCAGCAGGGCAAATGTCAGCACTATTGAAAAGAGGGCGAGGCTTAATCTGGAAAAAGCAAAGGCGACGCTAAGGGAATACGGTGTTTTAACGGCGCCTTTGAAGGTGAGAGTTGAAAAAGGAGTGGACGTGCTTGATATTCCCGGGTTGATTTTCAAAGAAGCGGATCGAAATAAAATAAAGGTGAAGCTAAACTCGATTGAGTTGATCGCAAGAATAAATGCTGAGAAAAAAGATAAGATTGAGAATCGCGTGATCACAGGAGATTTTGAGATATATATTGGAAGTAGTGGAGAAGTTACCTTTGATTAGATCTTTAAACGAGGTGAAATAATGAAAGTCGAGATAAAAATTGACGGGAAAAAAATTCCGACGAACAAATTTGTTCAGGAGATCTTCGCAGGAATGATCGAAGGCACGGTTAGCAAGCTAAAGAAAGTAGAGCCTGACTGGAGCAGGGTGGAGATAATGGTGGACAGGGAGAGCAAGGGGAAATGAAAAAGGCACTTAAAAGCGATAAAGCACCGAAAGCAATTGGCCCATATTCTCAGGCTATAAGAGCGGGGCAATTCGTTTTCATATCCGGTCAAATACCACTATCCGCAAGCGGCGAGCCTGTCAGAGGCGATATCAAGCATCAAACCAGCCAAGTGCTGGAGAACATCAAAGCGATACTGCAATCTGAAGGAATGTCGCTTGAAAATGTGGTCAAGACCACGGTTTTTCTCAAGCACATGAAGGATTTTGCAGCTATGAACGAAGTATATGCCGAGTGCTTCAAAGAAAGTCCGCCTGCGCGCTCCACCGTAGAGGTTTCAGGGCTGCCGAGAGATGTTGATATTGAAATTGAGGCGGTTGCAGTACTGAGTTAGCCGATGGCTCGCAAAAAATTAAATATCTCGCAGACAATGTCTTCAACTTGCAGGGTGAGCGAACAGATGTCAAGCGATATTTTGCGCCGTGGAAGGTTCAAAGGAGAGGCTTCTGATGAAGTTAAAAAATTTACCGCTTCGTTAGAGGCTGATAAATGGATTTTCAATGCTGATTTAATGGTGGACAGGGCACACGCGGTGATGCTCTGCCGTAAGGGAATTATTGCCGGGCAGGACTGCGCGCGGATCCTTCGAGCACTTAATAAAATCGAGCAGAGAGGTGTTGAAGCTCTGGATCTTGCAAAGCACGACGATGTGCACATTGCCATTGAATCGAATGTAATAAAGGAAATTGGTGAAGAGATCGGTGGGAAGATGCACGTGGCAAGGTCTCGAAATGATGAAGTAGCGACCTGCATCAGGATAGCGCTGAGGGGTGAGTTGCTTGGTTTGATGAATGAGCTTCTCCGATTAAGATCAGCTTTGCTGAAAAAAGCGGGGCAGCATGTTAATACCATTATGCCTGGTTTCACGCATATGCAGCACGCGCAGCCCACAACTCTCGCGCATCACCTGCTCGCTTACTCCGGTGCTTTTGAGCGTGATTTCGACCGGGGTTTTGAAGCTTATGCCCGGGTGAATTTGAACCCGCTGGGAAGCGCTGCTTTTGCCTCGACAGGCTTTGATGTCGACCGCGAGCTGACCGCAAAGTTGCTTGGTTTCGATGATTTGATCGTGAATTCAATGGACGCGGTTTCAACCCGTGATTTCATCATCGAAGCTCTGGCAGTGATGGCAAATTTGATGGTGAGTCTCAGCAGGATATCGGAAGAGCTGATAATCTGGAGCACCCCTGAGTTCGGATTCATAGAGCTCAGCGAGGGATATGCTTCCACCAGCTCGATAATGCCGCAGAAGAAAAATCCCGACGTACTTGAGCTTGTAAGGGCAAAAGCGAGTACGGTTGCGGGGAATTTGTTCTCAGCTATTACGATTTGCAAGGCGCTGCCGATGAGCTACAACCGCGATCTGCAGGAGGTAACACCTCATCTGCTGATCGCCATGAATACAACTCGTGCTTCGGTCAGGATCTGCATCGGTGTGATCGGCACCATGAAAGTGAATGAGAAAAGGATGGAAGAAATGGCTCCGGCGGGCTTCACAGTGGCTACCGAGCTTGCGGATTCAATTGTGCGCTCGTGCAACGTCCCGTTCAGAACTGCTCATCAAATTGTTGGTATAGCTGCAAGGGGAAAAGCGGTGAATTTAAAGGCAGTTGATAAAGCTGCGCTGGAGGTAACAGGTAAAAAGCTTAGCACGCGTGGACTTACTGAGGAACTGCTTGAGAAAGCGCTTGATGTTAAGCAAAATGTTGAAGTTCGAAAAGGCAAAGGCGGGCCGTCACCGGGGGAAGTTATCCGAATGATCGCGGTAAGCAAAAAAGCTCTGGATAGCGATAAAAAGCTGGTTAATAATAAAATCAAGCAAATCGAAGGGGCGAAGCGTGAGCTTAAATGCACTGTGGAGAAATCCCTCAAAGGTGGATGAATGGATCCGAAGCCCGGTGATTACGTAAGGATCGAGCGGAAAGGTAAAATTTACACTGGCATATTGATGCCACCCAGCGGTGGGTATGCCGTGATAAAACTCGACAGCGGCTACAATGCCGGTGTAAAGCTCGATGACGATGCGAAAATCGAGGTGGTAAGGAAAAAGGTGGAAGCTCATCACACTCGAATGCTTCACAGGCAAAATTCCTCTCTGCCAAGGGTATCGATTATCTCCACAGGCGGTACTATCGCAAGCAGGGTCGACTACCGCACCGGTGCGGTTTCGCCTCAGTTCAATGCTGAGGATATTCTAACCGCGATTCCGGATCTCTCTGATATTGCTAACTTCGATGCAACTATGCTCTGCAGCATCTTCAGCGAGAACATGACACCTGACATCTGGGTAGATCTTGCAAGAGCAGTCGCAAAGAAAATTGAAGCTGGAGCAAGCGGGATTCTGATCACCCATGGTACCGACACGATGGCGTATACTTCGGCGGCACTTTCGTTCATGGTTCAAACTCCGGTGCCGATTGTGCTTGTAGGCTCGCAGAGATCCGCGGATAGACCCAGCAGCGACAACGTGATCAACGCCGCTTGCGCAGCAGCAGTTGCAGTAAGCGATATCGCCGAGGTTACTGTGGTTATGCACGGCAGCACAGATGATAATTTTTGCTACATCCACAGAGGCACAAAGGTCAGGAAGATGCATACCTCGAGGCGCGATGCCTTTCGCTCGATAAGCGACATACCGATTGGCACTGTCGATTATCCCTCTTGCAGGATAACCATTAACCAGAAATACGTAAAGCGCGGTGAAAAGCAGCTTCTGCTGAGGGACAAAATGGAGCAGAGGTGTGCGCTCATCAAATTCCATCCGGGAATGAGGGTTGATGTAGTTCGTCATTACGTTGAAAGTGGGTATAAAGGCATAGTATTAGAGGGCACCGGACTGGGGCATGTGCACTCAAGCTGGATTGAGTATTTGAAACAGGTGAATATACCGGTTGTGATGACCTCTCAGTGTTTATACGGTCGAGTGTGCGATCGAGTCTATGACACAGGCAGAGACCTGCTAAGTGCAGGAGTAATAGAAGGTGAGGATATGCTGCCCGAGGTAGCTCTTGTAAAGCTGATGTGGGCACTCGGACAGAGCTCTGACAGGGAGCAAGTTAAGAAGATCATGCAGAGCAATATCGCTGGAGAAATAACGGAGAGCACCAGGCATGATGGATTTTGAAAAAACTGGATTGAAAGCAGGCATCGAGATCCATCAGCAGCTCGATACCAGATCAAAGCTTTTCTGTGGCTGCACTCCAAAGCTGAGAGACATAAAGGATTCAAATGGTGAGTTTATTCGCTTCCTGCAGCCAATGCAGAGCGAGCTTGGAGAAATAGATCAGGCAGCGCTGGCAGAGGCAGTACTCAGGCGGAAGTTCGTGTACAAAATCTATGATTCCACGTGCCTCGTAGAAAACGATGAAGAGCCACCTGAACGCTTGAATGTGGAAGCCCTTCAAACCTGCATGGAAATCGCCCTCATGTTTAACATGGAGGTGGTGGAGCAGGTGCACGTGATGCGAAAGATAGTTATAGATGGCTCCAACACCTCTGGTTTTCAGAGAACCGCGCTTGTCGCAAAAAACGGCTATCTCGATACGAGTAAGGGCAGAGTGGGTATCGATAGCTTATGCCTCGAGGAAGAAGCGGCACAGATCATATCTGCCGACAAAGCTTCTACAACGTATTCTCTCGACCGCTTGGGTATTCCACTCGTTGAAATCGGTACAGCCCCTGATATAAAGTCGCCTCAGCATGCGAAGGAAGTGGCTAGGCAAATCGGCATGCTGCTTCGCTCAACGCGAAAGGTCAAGCGCGGAATTGGTACAATTCGCCAGGACGTGAATATATCAATAGCCAGCGGTGCAAGAGTCGAGGTCAAGGGCGTTCAGGAGCTCGACTTAATAGATACAATTGTGGAGCGGGAAGCGCAGCGCCAGCAGAATTTGATTAAAATTCGAGACGAGCTATTGAGGAGAGGTGTGACTGATTTTCAACCTGAAATAATCGACGTAACAGAGGTATTCGCAAGTACAAAGTCAGCGGTAATAGCAAAAGTGCTTCGAGGCGATGGGCGGGTGCTCGCAGCAAAGCTGCCGAAATTCGCAGGTTTAGTCGGCAGAGAGATTCAGCCCGGTAGAAGGCTGGGAAGCGAGCTTGTGGATTATGCCAGGCGCTTTGGCGTAGGTGGCTTATTCCACACCGATGAACTGCCTGCGTATGGCATCACTGTAGAGGAAATCAGTGCGTTGCGGAGCCTCATCAAAGCAGGGGAAAGTGACTGTATAATAATTATTGCCGATGTTGAGAGCAGAGCGGGAAGTGCAATACGGGCAGCGATAGAAAGAGCGAGGCTCGCTATGAAAGGCATCCCCGAGGAAACGCGTCGCGCACTCGCTGATGGCAACTCAGCTTATATGAGACCGCTGCCTGGTGCAGCGCGCATGTATCCTGAGACAGATGTGCCGCCTGTTGAGTTGGACTTCGCTCTTCTGGAGCAGATGAAAGCAAAGCTTCCTGAAACGTTGGATATCAAGAAACAGCGCTATATGCGGGAGTTTGGCTTGAGCAAAGAGATGGCTGAGCTTATTGCGCGCTCGCCGAACTTTGAGCTTTTCGAGCTGGTGATGAAACAATACCCCTGGCTACCTGCATCGATCGCTGTAAGAGCACTTGAGGTAATACCCCAGGAGCTGAAGCGCGAGGGTATTGCAGTTGAGAAGCTCGGGGAGGAGCACTTCCTGCAAATCTTCGAATTGCTGAGCGATCAAAAGCTCGCCAAAGAAGGCATACCGGGGGTGCTGAAACTCATTGCATCAAATCCTGCGAAGAGCGCTAAACAGGCCTTGAAGGAGCTGGGGCTAAGCGACATCGGTGCGAAAGAAGGAGAAATTGAAAAAGTTATCGAGCAAATTGTGGAGGAAAAGAGAGAATTTATCAGAGAGAAGGGCAGCGCGGCGCTGAGTCCGCTCATGGGACTGGCTATGAAGCAGTTCAGAGGGAAGGTTGACGGCAGGGTAGTAAGCAGGCTGCTGAAGCAAAAAATTGAGGAAGAGCTGGGAAGAGGAGGCATAACTTGAAAAAAATAATCGTCATAGCAATAATTTTCTTGATCGCTTTCAACACTGCATATGCTGCTTACATACCTCCAAATATGGAGAAGTTCGGACATGACTTCTACACTGTATATGCAGAGCCCAATTTAACCGCGAGTTTGATGGGCAGCAATGAGTACTACCGCGGTGATAAAGCCCCGCTTTTAATCCAGTTGATGAACGACGGCAAAATCGAGGGCTTCAAATCAGAAAAAGATCCTGCTAGTGCCAATGAAGTAGCACTCTCACAACTTGAAGTCCAACTTGAGAATCAGGCAACAACGGCGATAGGAGTGTTCGCCACACTTCTCGCAGAGGAAGGCGTGCCTGTTGATGTCAAGACAGGGCCTCAGCCTGCTGGCTCGCTGCGAAGTGGACAGCTCTCGACACCGGTGGAGTTCAGCATAGAGATACATGACAATGCAAAAGCGGGGAAGTATAACCTTAAGTTAAAACTTGAATATGACTATCAGAAAGATGCACAGGTAGAGGGTAACGTCTCGCAGAGTACGGTCGACTACAACTTCTGGTATGAAAGCAAAAACCAGAGCCAGTATATAGAGATATTGGTGAGGCCGGAGGCGGACTTCAAGGTCAAGGAAGTTAGAGGCAATTTGGTAGCTGGCGAGGAAGGCGCAATTCAGGTGATTTACGAAAACACAGGTGAAGAGCCTGCGAAGGATGCGGTAGCGCAGATCAAAGTCGTGGATCCGTTCAGCAGCTCGGACTACACCTCGTACCTTGGTGATTTACAGCCGGGCGAAAGCAAAAAAGCTGAGTTCAAAGTCAAGGTGGATAAAAGTGCAATCTCCAAGACCTACTCCATAAAATCCGAGATAAAATTTGAAGACTCGAAGGGCAAGCTCATAACATCGGACACAGTGAAAATACCGGTAACCATATCCCCTGCTGAGACGCTCGAGCAGAAGATCCAGAGAAACATGTTGCTAATTATAATGTCAGCCGGTATCGTGGTGGCGATAGTAGCATACGTTTTATACCGCAGAACCCGAAATAAAGTGAAATAAGAGCAAATGAAACTATGAGTGATGACCTCATTGAAGTTAAGAGCTTAACCAAGAAATTCAACGGTTTTACCGCAGTGGACAGTATCAGCTTCACCATAAAAAAGGGAGAGATCTTCGGACTGCTGGGACCAAATGGAGCCGGGAAATCGACCACGATCAGCATGCTCTGCACCCTGCTCGAGCCAACCTCAGGTACCGCTTTGATAAAAGGCAAAGACCTTATCAAAGACGAGCTCGAGGTAAAAAAATTAATCGGCGTAGTGCCACAGGAAATCAGCCTCTACCAGACTTTAAGCGCAATTGAAAACCTAAGGTTCTACGGCCGAATTTACGGAATCAGTGGAAAAACACTGGAAGAGCGGGTCTGGAAAGTTTTAAATAACGTTGGACTTGCTGATCGTGCTTATGACAGAGTGGAGCTTTTCTCGGGCGGCATGAAGCGCAGGGTAAACATTGCCGCCTCAATACTTCACGAGCCGGAAGTGCTTTTCCTCGACGAGCCAACCGCAGGGGTTGATCCCCACTCCCGCAAAGAGATCTACGAGATGATCGAAGATCTGAACTCAAAGGGACTTACAGTTTTGCTCACCACTCACATAATGGAAGAAGCCGAGCGACTCTGCGATCGCATAGGTATAGTTGACAGAGGAAAGCTGATCGCGCTCGGTAACCTGGAAGAGCTTCTCGCTCTCGTGGGAGAAGCAGATGTGATCGAGATAAGCGCTAGAAATCTGAGCGAAGAAATTTTGGAAGCTCTCAAAAAAGAAGCAGGTGTGATCGAAGTCTCGGCGGTTGAAAATAGGCTCACAATCACAGCAACCCATAACCGCGAGCTCCTGCCGCGAGTGGTTCAAAAAATCGATGCATTGGGTGGAAAGATAGAAATGCTTCACGTGATAGAGCCCAATCTCGAGACAGTGTTCCTGCACTTAACTGGGAGCAAGCTGAAGGAGCATGCATAAATGGACACCAAATTTCTTGAGATAACACTGAACGACCTCAAAGTGCTCTCAAAAGATCGAAGAGCCGTGGCAATGATGTTCGTCCTGCCAATGGTAATAATAAGCATAGTGGGATTCGCGCTTGCGGATATGTGGGGAACAGGCATTACGATCACAGTGCTAGTCGTGGATCAGGACGATGCCCGCGTTTCGCACGACTTTCTGGACTACATCAATGATATAAACGTTTTAAACGTCGACTATGAATCAAATGAGTTCGCAGCGCGTGAAATGGTTAAGAGCGGAAAGTACGGACAGCTGATAATTATACCGCAGGACTTCAGTAAGAGAGTGCTCAGCGGACAAAATGCGGAGATATTAATAGTGGAGGATCCTACAAAAGGAAGCTCCAACACGGTTGTGGAGCAAATAGTCGGGGGCTTTACCAACCGGGTTTCAATCAACGTGGTAGCCGTGAAAACTGTTAGCGCCTACGGCATACCGGTTTACAACGAGAAAAAGATCGATGAAATCGTTGCCGTTGCAAGCACATTCATGGAGCCAATGCCAGTTATCACGCAAACCGAATCAACTTCCAAGAGCAAAGCCCTTGATCCGTTCACCCAGAACGTGCCCGGCTTCTCGATAATGTTCCTTCTGCTCACATGCTCTTCAGCCGGATCGGTGGCGATATTGAAAGAAAGAGAATCAGGCACGCTTCGAAGATTGCTGACCGCGCCGATCTCGCGCTCAACCATAATCGCGGGCAAGGTCCTCAGCAACTACATCAGGGGATTAATCCAGATAACCGTGCTGATGCTATTCGGACACTTTGCCTTCGGATTAAGCTTCGGGGAAGATCCTTTAGCTTTTGCACTGCTGCTGATGGCACTCACGGCACCGGCAACCGGACTTGGCATATTAATCTCGGTGTTCGTCAGCAGCAAGGAGCAGGCAGAGTCGCTGTCAACCATGATAGTGATCACGATGTCCGGGCTGGGCGGTAGCTGGTGGCCCATTTTCATAATGCCCGACTTCATGCAAACGCTCGCGCACTTAACTATAAATGCCTGGGCAATGGACGGCTTCTACGATCTCCTCTGGCATGGCTATGGCTTGAGAGAAGTGCTGCCGGAGATAGCTATGCTGCTTGCGATAGCCGCGGTGTTCATAGCAGTTGCGGCGAGCAAGTTCAGATTCGAGTAGTTCTATAAAGAGGGAAACTATTTAAATTAGTTTCCCTATAAATAATACCAGATGATAAGTCGAGAGATCTGGATAAGAACAATAAAGGATTTTCAAGAGCGCGAGCTGCCGGATCTGGTAGAGCGAGACGTTGAAGCAGTCGAACCACCGATAAAACGAGTTATCTCCATACTCGGGCCAAGGCGAGCAGGCAAGACATTTTTCATGTACCAGGTTATGAAAAAGCTGCTGGAAAAAAAGGTGGAAAAAAACAGAGTGCTGTACATTAATTTCGAGAGCGACTTGCTGATCGGCTGCGGGGCAGCAGATTTGAGGAGCATGATTGAAATTTTTTATGAAATTTACCCTGAAAATAAAAGCAGAAAAGTCTATCTTTTTTTAGACGAAGTTCAAAATGTTCAGAGCTGGGAGAAATTCGTTCGCGCTGTCATGGATAGTGAAAACGTTCAGGTGTATATCAGCGGTTCGTCTTCCAGGCTGCTTTCAAAGGAAATTGCCACCAGCTTGAGGGGGAGAACCCTGCCTTACTACATTTATCCCTTCAGCTTCAAAGAATTTTTAAAAGCAAAAGACTTCAGGGTGGATAAACATCTTTCCTCTTCACAGAAGGCAAAGCTCCTCAACCTTCTCGAAAAGTACACCATCAGCGGGTACCCTGAGGCCATCTTTTTTGAAAAAGAGCGTGAAAAAATCCTGAAGGAAATTCTCGACGTAACAATCTACAGAGACGTGGTGGAGAGGTATAAAGTTAAAAACATCAAGGTTCTAAAACTGCTCCTCAAAAGCCTCCTCTCGTCAACCCATTTTTCGATCCACAAATTCTACAACTACCTCAAATCTCTGGGAATAAAAGTCAGCAAAAACACGATATACACCTATACGGAGTACTTCCTGGACTCTCTGATTCTGTTTATGCTGAGAAAATACTCCAGATCCTACAGGGAGATAGAGCAAACTTCTCCCAAGATATATTTTGCTGACAATGGCTTGATGTCTGTTAGCGGAGTTGAAAGCCAGAGCCGATTAATGGAAAACATTGTGTTAATGGAGCTGGTGAGAAGAAACTTTACTCTGAACAGCAACCTGTTTTACTTTTACTCCGGCAACAAAGAAGTCGATTTCGTTTTGAAAGAGAAAGAAAAGATCACGCAGCTCATACAGGTCTGCTATAGCATAGAGGACTTTAACACCAGAGAAAGAGAGCTGAGCGCGCTGGTAAAAGCGGGCAGAGAATTCAAATGCAGGAACATGCTTGTGATCACATGGGATCAGGAAGGAGCTGAAAAATACAAAAACCAGAGGATCAAGCTCATACCGCTCTGGAAATGGCTGCTTGAAAACAATTTATGAAAGAGAAAAGGCGAGCAAGCTCAGATTCGAGTAAATTCAGGCATATTTTTTCTGCAAAGCTTTATATACTATTCAATTGAACATTTGAGTAATTGTTCAATTATGATTGGTGCAGCTATGAGCAATAGAGAAGATGTCTGCCAGGTAAGAGTCATAAATGAAAAAAAGGTCAGCGCAGTGAGGAGGCAAATGCTGGAGGATGATATTTTTGCCAGTCTCGGTGACACTTTCAAGACCCTGGGTGATAGAACCCGTGTAAAAATATTATATGCACTTTCCAAGGGAGAGCTCTGCGTCTGCGACATCTCAGAAGTGCTAAACATGAGCGTATCCGCAGTTTCACACCAGTTGAGAGTTCTGAGGAACATGAAGCTGGTAAAATACAGAAAAGATGGTAAGATCGTTTATTATTCTCTGGACGATGACCACATAGTTCAGCTTTTGAAAATGGCTTATGAGCACGCCACAGAGTGAGACCTTGATTGAAAAAAGAGAACTGAGAATAAAAGGGCTTCACTGTGCGGATTGCGTGAAGAAAATTGAAAGCGCAATGTCAGCGGTGCGAGGTATACATAAAATAAAATTGAGTCTCAGCACGGGCAAAATGGAAGTCAAATATGACCCGGACATAATATCACCATGCGAGATAAAGTCAAAGGTCAAAAGTTTAGGATATGACATTCTCGGAGCAGAGATTGAAGAGGAGAAGATTCTGTCGCTGGATAATCGCGAGTTTGTCTTTGCCCTTGTGTCTGGAATTGCCCTGTTCACCGGACTCCTTATTTCTTTCTTAACTCCAGATCCCTTCATTCTGGATTTCTATTATGAAATTCCCCTCTCCGAGTCCTTCTACACCATTGCTATGATTTTCGGAGGTTATTTCGTAGCAGGTAATGCGATCAGGGCACTGCTCAGCCGCACTTTTGTGATAGATTCACTTATGATTATCGCCGCGGTGGGCGCGGTGTTCATCGACGCTTTTGCAGAAGGTGCAGCAGTTTTGTTCCTGTTTTCGATAGCAGAGCTATTGGAGGACTACGCAGTGGAGAGATCCCGCAGGTCATTGAGCGAGCTTATCAACCTCACACCCCACGTTGCTTCTGTCAAAAGAGGAGATGCATTTGTCGAAATACCAGTAGAGAAAATCCGGGTAGGGGATATTGTTCTGATAAAGCCGGGTGAAAGAATAGGCGTGGATGGACTTGTTATCAAGGGATATTCTTCAGTAAATCAAGCCCCTATCACCGGAGAATCCATGCCTGTAAACAAAGGCGCTGGAGATGGAGTGTTTGGCGGCACGATAAACCAGGAAGGAAGCCTGGAAGTAAAGGCAGTAAAGGAGGTAAAGGACAGCACCTTGGCAAAAATCGTTGAGCTGATAGAAATGGCTGAAGAACAGAAATCCCCGACAGAGCGGTTCATAAATAGATTTGCAAAATACTACACACCATTTGTTGTGGGAATCGCAATATGTGTCGCCACCATTCCGACATTGATATTTATGCAGCCTTTTAATGTCTGGTTCTACAAAGCCCTGCTCCTGCTCCTCATCTCCTGTCCATGCGCCCTCGCTATCTCCACGCCGGTTTCCATAGTCTCCGGCATAACAAGCGGTGCAAAAAATGGAGTTCTATTCAAAGGCGGCATCTATATCGAGAAATTAGCAGGGATCGACACTTTAGCTTTTGACAAAACAGGTACGCTCACCGAAGGTAAACCGGTGGTGACAGATGTCATCCCTTTTAATGACTACTCCCGGAAAGAGATTCTCTCCATTGCAGCCTCGCTCGAATGTCTCTCAGAGCACCCTCTTGGCAAAGCAATAGTGGAGCTTGCAGAGAGGGAAATGGCAAAAAAGGAATGCGTCGAGGACTTTACTGCAATAACTGGCAAAGGAATAAGGGGAAGAATGAGAAATGAAAGCTACCTAGTGGGAAGCAAAAACCTTTTCAGCGCAGACGCACTCACAGGCCTTGAAGAAACCTTTTCAAAACTGGAAGATGAAGCAAAGACTCTGGTTATCGTGGGAAAAGCAAACGAGGTAGCAGGAGTCATAGGAATATCGGATAAAATCCGTGACGACAGCAGGCACGTGGTTGACTCTCTTCACAAAACGGGCGTGAAGCGAATAGTCATGCTCACCGGTGACAATGAAAGAACAGCGAAGGCAGTTGCAGCAAAAATCTGTGTGGATGAATACTACGCAGATCTACTCCCGGAACAAAAAGTATCGGTCATAGAAAAAATCAGCGGAGGAAGCGGAGGAGTCGCAATGATAGGAGACGGCGTAAACGACGCTCCGGCGTTAGCCAGAGCCGACGTAGGAATAGCGATGGGTGTAGCCGGCTCCGACACCGCATTAGAAGTGGCCAGCATAGCATTGATGAACGACGACCTGTCAAAAGTTCCCTATCTGCTATCCCTTGGTAAAAAGACGATGAGCGTGGTTAAACAGAACATAGCTTTATCCATTGGAATCAAACTAATATTCGCCATCCTGGTATTCCCCGGACTCGTAACACTCTGGATGGCAGTTGCAATAGGAGATATGGGTGTGAGTTTAGGCGTGATTCTGAATGCACTGAGACTGTCAAAAGTTAAATAGAATATCGACAACAGTGATCATCGAATAACCACGCCTTCTTTGGCTGCCTGCTGTACAATCCCTATTTGCTTGCTTTTGTGTTCGAACTCATCAGGAGTGTAAGCTAGAATATCCGAATGTAAATCATTGTCCCAGAGCTCATAGAGCATTTCCAGTCTCCTGAGAAATGGTACTTTTTTAAAATCATGACTTATTACAATAAAATCATAATCGCTTTGCTTGAGGTGCTCACCTCTGGCTCTGCTGCCAAAGAGGATTACTTTTTCAATTTTGAATCTTTCGTTGAGCTTCTTCAGGAAATCTGCTATTTCTCTAATTTCTATTTTTTTAACTGCTTTTCTACCCATTTTACCACTTTTTTAGCCATTTCTAATTTTTCCTTTGCGATCTCCTCATCATAAAGTTCGTATGGTGTTGTATGTGCCGCGTCAGGGTATCTTGTTAACACGAAGTCGGGGTTTAACCTCCGAGCGCAGTATGAAATTCTTCAGGAACTTCTACGCTTTTCCCCAGGAAAATCAGTGAGTGAGTTAAACCTGGAGACTCTCTCAACTTGTGGATATAAAGAGCCTTCAATGCCTTTTCTACACTCTGCTGGCACAGGAATGCAACCAGATAATATTCTTTGATTTCAAAATTTTTGTTAGCACTATCTAAATCCTTTGCTGCCTGTTTCCACCAGCTTTTGACTTCTTCTCTCAAAAGAATCACTCGTAGTAATATTGTAGTACCATATTTTTAAAGGGTATCTCTCCTAGATAATAATTGCTCCAACTGCTAATTACTTTCACCCTGCTTACCAGAGCTTTTAATAATCTATACTTCATCTATTGGTAAAAGCAAAAATGCGCTCAACAGAGCGATATGGAGCGATGGGTATATGGGTGAGAGAATTTCTATCGAAGATCTGCCAGGCGTTGGAGTGGCAACTGCTGAGAAATTGAAGGAAGCTGGCTTCAATACGATTGAGTCGATCGCTGTGGCCTCACCACAGGAGCTTGCGCTTACCGCTGAAGTAGGCGAAGCAGTCGCGGGGAAGATAATCCTCGCTGCGAGGCAGGCAGCGGATATAGGCGGCTTTGAAACCGGCGACGTGGTTTTTGAACGCAGAAAAATCGTTGGCAAGCTGACAACCGGGTGCAATGCCTTTGACACATTGCTTGGGGGAGGAGTTGAGACCCAGGCAATTACCGAGCTATACGGCGAATTCGGATCAGGCAAAACCCAGGTCTCGCATCAGCTCACGGTAAACGTTCAGCTACCGCGCGAGAAAGGCGGGCTTGACGGCTCCGCGATAATAATCGACACAGAGAACACCTTCCGACCGGAGCGAATTGCCCAGATGGTCAGCGGGGTCAAAAAGAAGTATAAAGAGGATCTCTCTCCTGAAGACGTGCTAAAGAACATCCATGTGGCGAGGGCATATAACTCCAATCACCAGATTTTACTCGTAGATACGGCATCTGAACTGGCAGATAAGCTCAGAGACAGCAACAAACCCGTGAGGCTGATCGTCGTCGATTCTCTAACAGCGCACTTCCGCGCAGAATACGTCGGCAGAGGCACACTTGCAGATCGACAGCAGAAGCTCAACAAGCACATGCATGATTTGATGCGATTCGCGGACGTGAACAACGCCGCAGTCGTGGTCACCAATCAGGTCATGTCAAAACCGGATACCTTCTTCGGCGATCCCACAAGACCCATAGGCGGACACATCGTAGGACACACCGCCACATTCAGACTGTACCTGAGGAAGTCGAAGGGAGACAAGCGCATCGCACGCCTCGTTGACTCACCATATCTGCCAGAGGGAGAAGCAGTGTTCACCGTGACGACGGATGGAGTGGTGGATTAGACGTTATTAAGTCATATACCTGGAGGAGCATATTCAATAGCCTCCAGGATATTAATTCATAAGTGGGAGAAGCGAAGAAGTTCACGCACTGGATTTGCAATTATATAGACTAAATATTGTAACATGAACAGATTAACTTGCCACTTGTCATCGGAAAAGGATGCAAAGATTATTAAGTCAAATTATCGATAAGGAACTGATGACATGCTTGAGCTAAATAAAAAAGCAGCAGTTAAATTCGGGATAGATACCGCTCTAATCGAGAGAAAAACAGATACTCAAAAGAATATTGAAATTTTGGGTAATGATTTAACTTTCCTGAGCGTCAGAGAGTTTGAGCGAACTAAACACGTCCATCGGTTACATCCTTATCTCGGTAAATTTATTCCTCAGTTAGTTGAGGTCTTCTTGAAAAAATATTTTAAGAAAGGTGATACAATTATTGATCCTTTTTCTGGCTCTGGGACGGCTTTGATTGAAGCAAATGTTCTGGGCATGAACTCTATTGGAATAGAATTATCGCCTTTTAATGTCTCTATTCAAGAAGTGAAAACGAAAAGGTATAATATCAAAGAAGTTGAGGCGGAAATTAAAGACGCATTAAAGAGACTGAAAAGTTTTAGTTACGGTTTGCAGAATAAAAATCAACTTCTTTTTGGCGGGCAAATAGAAAAATTTGAAACAGATAGTGAGTATCTTAAAGAGTGGTTTTCCGATATAGCTTTACAGGAAATTTTATTTTACAGAAGCATAATCAACGATTACAAAAATCAAGATATTTTAAAAATAATTCTCTCAAGGTCTGCTCGTTCCGCAAGACTGATTCCCCATTATGACCTTGCCCGTCCTAAAAAGCCAGTTAGAGAAACCTACTGGTGTATAAAGCATAAAAGGTATTGCGAACCAATTAATGAGGCATTAAAGTTTATCGATCGTTATAGTTTGGATACGATAAGAAGATTAAAAGATTTTGATAAATTAAGAACCAATACTTTTATCAAGATTATTCAGGGAGATGCCAGGAAAATAAAATTACCAGAAGATTTAAAGATTGATGGTGTATTCACTTCACCACCTTACGTTGGGGTTATTGATTATCACGAGCAGCATAGATATGCCTATGAACTTTTTGAGTTTCCAAGACAGGATGAGCTGGAGATAGGACCTGCCAGAAAGGGTCAAAACGGAGTTGCTAAGAAGGAATATGTTAGAGGTATAGTGGATGTTTTTAGAAATATCTCTAAAAATTTGATTGATGAAGCATCGGTTTTTATTGTGGCAAACGACCAGTATAATCTATATCCCAGCATAGGTAAACAATGTGGATTTGAGCTGATTGATGTTTTCCATAGACCAGTTTTGATGAGAACCGAAAGAGATTCTAATAAGTATTTTGAATCAATATTCTATTTCAAAAAGGTGAGATAACAATGAAGGGTGTCTATGAAAAGATGAACAACACCTTAAAACATCTCGAAATTTTTCATGAAATTTTTATGAATGAAGAAAATTTTGGAACTGATGAAAAGCTAGATTATAATATATTTAAAAAAAATGAAGAGAAACTCAGAGAAGTTTTGGCTAAATTAAATTTTGATAGCCAGTTGTACAATGAAAAAGATAGACAAATGATATTAGCAGACTTTCTTGAGTATATTTTTTTTGGAAGAGGATATTACTCTATACGAACTTCTATTACGCGCTCAAAAGAAGATAAAAAGAATTTTGTTAGGGCAATTTTGTATTTTGTTGACTTATTGATGTGTTATGAAGTAACTACTGTTTCTAATAATTTAAGGAGACGGTTCTTAGAAAAGTTGGGAGAGAAAATTCCAGAAATTAGAGATGAAGAACGCTTTAATGAGCTTAAGGACTTTAAAGGGACGGTAGGACTTATAAGAGAAGAATCGGATGCTTCAGAAGAATTAGACGAATATTTTGATTCTATGCTCCCAAAAACTGCTGGGGGGTTATGGCATGAGCTATTAGTTTATATATTCTTACTCCGGAGCAATTTGGGTTACATTGTTCCTTTATTGTTATCTCAGCGTGTAATGAGTTTACGTGATAGTATAATCCCACCAGATTTTTTAATTATAACATATGATAGGCGAATATATGGTATTGAAGTAGGTAGAAAAAAAGAAATTCAATCGGGTTCATTTTCTTTACAAACTGCTATTCCTTCAGCAACGATCGATACAGAAAACTCCAGAACTTCTGATAGATGTCCTATATGTAAAAGATGGATTCCATTTTGTGAGTTTGTAATAAACAACTATTCTAACTTCGACTTAAAAATAACTAAATCTGAAGTCAGATGTTTAGAGGAATGCAAAATTTATTCCAGAAAGATGTAGCGAAAGGAAAGTGCCCTTATACCAAGTATTACAGAAAGAAAGCTAAAACAAAGAAATTTGCTCGACACAAGTATGCTAAAGGGTTACATTATCATTATAGATGTGTATTAGAAAAAGTTCCGAAAAATGTCAGAAATGAAATAGTTAAGGCAGAAGATACAATTGCTCTTAAAACGCATTACCCAGACTATAAGGGGCTTGAAGGATTAATGAAATCGAAGGTATAATATGGGTATATCACCAGAAACAAAAAAGGAAATACTTGAACTTCTCGTAACCACAGTGATGGAAAAATTAAGAACATATAGTCCCGAAACAGTGCATATGCCTTTTCATCACAGGCTACTTGGTAAAGATAGATATGCAATGTTTTCTTTCATTCACTCAATGAATACCACTTTCGGTATGTCTATCTGGGAACAGGTTGCGGTTGTTTTGGCTAAAGGCTCTAACAGTCATGCAGAGAGACAATACAAATTACTTGGTGAAGTAGATCCACGTACAGAGAAAGTTATCAATGAGATTCACTACAAGTTAAGAAAGGGTGAAATTGTCGCGAACAAAAAAGAAGAAGTTGAGCGGATTAGAAGAAAAGTAAAGAAGGGGCAACCTAAAGCAGATCCAGATTCGATAGTAGATTTATTTGTAAAGATCAATGAAACAGAAAACTACTTTGATATCACAAGTGCAAAGCCCAATATGAAGGAATTTGTGGCATTGAAACTAAAACTTCTCAGATGGACTGCATTAAGACTCAGTCAGGATAAAAATGCCAAAGTTTTTACAAGACTGGCGATTCCATATAATCCATATCATCCCGAACCTTATGAGCGATGGACATTGAAGGGATTATATGATCTGGAGGATGGGGAGATTCTCGTCGGTGAAGAATTCTGGAATTTTGTTGCAAGCGACAATATATACGAGGAATTACTGGACATTTTTCAAGAGGCAGGTGAAGAGTTAAGAGTAGAGATAGATAAAAAGTTTGCTGATTTCAGAAGAAAATGATCTGTACTAGAAATAGCTGTTTGCATGTCACGATGAATGAGGTGGATAATCAGTGAGGTATTGGTGTATATCAACATCGGCTGAAAATTGGGGAATATGTAGGGCAAACAATGTCTGGGGAATGGACGCGCGATACTTTGTTACTTTAGAAAAATTCTTGAAAGTTGGAGACAAGGCAATAGTTTACACCCATGGCGGGAGATTTGTTGCTGTAATCGAATTTATAGGACAATACTATTTTAGCAACAAAGATATTGGGTGGAAGAAGGGCAAGTTTAGTTTTCTGTTCCCCTATAGAATTGACTTTAGAATAATTCATGAAAGCAAAAATCCTCCACGGATTTCATTTTCAACTGAAGAAACAGGAAACAAAGCTCAATGGGGTACTCCTAATCTCATAGACGATATAACATTCATTGCAGACAAAGGCAGAACTTGGAATCAATATCTCCAAGTTTCCATAATAAGAATAACAGAGGAGGATTTTAACACAATAAGCAAGGTTATTTTAGAAAGCTGAATAGCGAACACCCACTTGGCAGGCTTTTACAACTGAAATAGTGATGAATAAGAATCATCCGAGCATAATCCTCATCTCTTTTTCCAGCCCCTCCCGCATCTCCCCTGTGTATCCGTGTCCGCTTGCATTAACGGCATAGAACTGCTTCGGCTCTTTTGCTTTTTTATAGGTGTTCTCTGCCATGGAGATTGGTATGATGCTGTCGTTTACTGCGTGGAGCATCACGAGTTTGCGCGGCGGGATTGAGCCGAGGTAGGTGTCCGGGTCGATTGAGCGGTAAAATCTGATGGTTGTTTCGTCTCTGATATTGTTCATAAGGATGTAAGATTCCGTATCGTAGCCGCTTGTGCTGATTCCAATGACTCCTTTTATACCTGGCTCGATTGCTGCTGCGATGATTGCGAAGCGCCCGCCGTTGCTCTCTCCGACTATAGCGATTTTCTCCGCATCAATGCGCGGGTCCTGCCGCAGCACGTCGACTGAGCGCAGGGCATCGTATACCATTTTGTGCTCGACTGGCTCTCTGAACTGAATGAAGAGCTCGTAATCGCCTTTGAAATCGACTCCTCCGCGGTTGCGCTGCTCTATGCCGAGGCTTGCGTATCCCATTCTGGCAAAGATCTCTGCAAGTGTTTGCGTGCCTTCTTTTGGCACTGTTGCACCGGGTAGTATCACCACTGCGGGCACTTTTTTCTCTGACTTTGGGATGCGAAGCAGTGCTTCTACTGTGTAGTCTTTGCTCTGGAATGCGATGGTTTCAAGGGTGTAGTTGCTGCTGGATTCTTTTTTCAGCACTCTGACATCGACTTTGCCTCTGTTTTGTGGATAGGAGAGCACGCCGTCTTTGCTCACACTCCACTTATCACCGCTCTGTGTGAACATGAAAAGGGCGAGGAGCATGAGGAAAACACCGAAGGCAAGGATAATTTTGGGATTGACGGATAAGCGCTTCTTTTTTGATTTAGGTGATTTCTTAGCTTTCATTTTCAGTCACACAGCACTTGTCGATTAGCTTATAAGAATTACGGGTTTATTTTAATTATGAGGTTTTTATCCCCGGCGCTTGTCTTGTTCTTCATCTCACCGGTGCTCGCTGAGCTGCTCTCGGGATCTTCACCCCCTGCTGGGTTCTTTAATCCATTTGTATTGTTTTGCTGTCGGTGCTCTATGGCAGCGGTGCGATTATTGCTCGGGAGCTAAAAATCCGCTGGGGCGCTTTGCTTTTTCATATTCCTCGCGCCTCTTCAGGAGCTGGATAAAACTCGAGCTGATAATACCGCGGGCATGACGCTTGTAGCCATTGCTGTAGCTGCATTCCTGTTCTGGATGAACTGCCGTGTGAGGAGTATTACAAGTGACGTATAAAGCGGTTAGAAGTCAATTTATTTATATTTAGGTTTACAACTTACTTCAGATGTTTTCTAGGGTCAGTGCAATTGTCACGGATATAGATGGCACGATCACGCACAGAGATAGAAGGCTTCATCTGAAGGCAATCGAGAAACTCCGCGGGGTAAGTGTGCCGGTTATCCTCGCAACCGGCAATACTATTTGCTTCACCAGGACCGCTGCCAAGCTCATCGGCACAAGCGAGATGATTATTGCGGAGAACGGCGGTGTCGTGCTCGTCAAATTTGATGGCGAGGAAATACTTAATGTGCCGCAGAATTTTCTGGAGAAATGCGAGCTGGTCTACAAACTGCTTTCGAAGCACTTCGAGGTCGAGAAGCTCGATGCGAAGTTGCGGAGATCAGAGATCGCGCTGAGAAGGAACTTCGATGTGAACCGAGCCAGAGAGCTCCTTGCAAACAGCGAGCTTCGCAACGCAGGCGTTGACATAATTGACAGTGGCTATGCCATTCACCTCAAGAGCCAAAATGTGAGTAAAGGGCTGGGGTTGAAGAAGATCGCTGAAGTAACCGGGCTGAATCTGAAGGAAGTGGTTGCCTTCGGAGATTCTGAGAATGACCTTGAGCTTTTCCGCGTTGCCGGCTATAGCATTGCTGTGGGAAATGCAGTTCCCGGGCTAAAACAAATCGCTGGATATAACGCCAGGCGCTTATACGGAGATGGGTTCGTTGAAGGCCTGGAATACATGATGGAAAAAGGAT
>CAZVYP010000001.1:24145-90783 GCA_964631075.1 uncultured Methanocellales archaeon | reverse complement strand
ACACAGACACCTCAAAAACATATTTTTAATAATCAAAAAGGATTTCTACAAGGCTAAATTTTTAATATCCTTATAAATTTACATAAAAAATAAATTTAAGTATTGTAAGCACCAAATTGGTGTTAAATGGTTACACTTGCTTCTGTGGAAGACCTGGGAATAGAATTACAGCCTTTTGAAGACATGAGCTATGGCGGCGCGCGCTTGAAGCAAGCTGTGCTGAAGCGCCCGCAGGCTACCTGGTCGCAGTCAATTTTTTCCTGCACTTTTGAGGATAAGGTAATTCCCAATCGAGATTATCCTTATCAGGGACTTCACATGCTCGTTGACGGGCAGAACTGGAAGTTCCTTGATGGAATTGCAATCGGGATAAAAAAGGCTGGTAAGTATCTACCCTTGAGAAGTGGCTCTGTATTACTTTATCCCTGGAAGGCAGTTTATCGCTACGAAGGAGATGGATTCGATCTCAAAGTGGACTATTATTTGCTGCGCTTTGAAGAGGCAAATGGCACTGCTGCAAGAATTCTGGTTACTCTTGAGACTTCTCAGCCTGTAGAAGACCTTTCCATAGATGTTGAGCCGTATGCTGATATACGCCATATGTACGAGCCCTCGAATCCAGGAGCTCATCAGGGAGCTGTGGATGATAATAGATTGAGAATCTTGAGGGATGAGAAGTGCATTTTGATCGGAGCGAGCAATTCGACTCCTAAAATCAGGGAGTGGAATGAGAGCAGCTGGTGGTATTACAAGCTTGGATCCGGATTCAGAGAGCACAGAGATGGCGAGATACGGTTCAGAGGTGAGGGGAGAGAGATCGTTTCCCTTGGTGAACTAGAGTTTTCTTTTAAAGACAACAAAGCAACACTTTTGATAATTACGTGCAGCAGCTCGAGAGAGAATGCGATTAATTTATATGAAAAAGCAAGCCGTGAATATGAAGCTAACGAAAAAGCCGAGCAAAACATAGCTGAAGAAGTGATGAAAAAGCTTGATTTGAAAATCAACTCAAAAGAGACATCGCGAGACGTCATTCTTAGGGCACTGGCTATGCTGGGCTTCGGTATGTACTCTGAGCAGGTGAAGATACCGGAAGCGGGAGACTTCTGGTTCCGCAATATCTGGTTCAGGGATGTCTATGAAGGCTTGCTTGGAAATCTCAAAACACTGCATATTCTGAAAAAACATAATGATATTAAAAATATCCTCCTTTACTCCCTTAACACTCTGAATGCACAGGGTCAGCTGCCCAATAGAATTTCCCCATACGGTGAGGTGGACTACAACAGCGCAGATTCAACCCTTTTGATGTACATTGTCGCTGGAGAGCACCTGAAGATAACGGGAGACAAAGAACTTGCTGGCCTGATTTTAAAAGCCGCGAGACACACTTTTAAGGGCTATTTGAATGCAGAGCTCGATATGGTAAATGGAGCACCGGTTTTGAATCAAAATGGTTTACTTTCAGCCTCGGCATGGCATTCATGGACAGATAGCAGAAGATGGCATAACGTTGATGGGACATCTGCGTTAATGCCAGCCCGGCTTTCGGATGAATTCGCTGTAAAGCTTATACGCGAGACTGGCAAAAATGCTGAGCAAGAAGCTTCAAAGCCAAAATTTTTCCTTCCCGAGATAAATGCGCAGTGGATTAGAACGCTGGCAGCGATGCTCGAGATCTCAAAGCTTGCACCTGCTAGGAATGAAGCGTTGAGAGAGGGCTGCTTGGAGTTGCTGGTGAGAGCAGTTCAAAGTTACAGGGAAACATTCTGGAGAGACGATAGACTCTTTAATGCTGTCACAATTGATGGAAAAAAAGATCCGGTTATGGGCTCGCCATCTCTGGTTGCTATGGCATTGCTATCTGATTTAAACGTATTTTCCGAAGCGGAAATTAATGCTTTTATGAAAAATGTTAAACTTGAGCTACTTGCTAATAGAAACGAGAGACCCTTCGGAGTCATCGTTAAAAACTCCGGCAAAAGGGTTTACTTCGACGATGATCAGTATCACGAAGCAGTAGTGTGGCCAAGGGATACACCCTATTTAACTCATCTGCTTCAAAAGACTGGAGAATTTGAAACGATAAAGCAAATATTGATTTCAAACCTGGAGCATCAGATGAGCGAGAGTGCCATTTTATATAATAGCGAGCTCTTCAGCTCAGAAAACGACCTTATACCTATGAAAAATCCAGTGCAGTGGTGGTCGCAATGGTGCGATCCATATATTAACTTTCAGGAGATACTTTAGGAGGCAGAAATAAAAATGAAGGCGTGCATTATGTGCGGCGGTGTGGGAACTCGCCTCAGACCTCTGACGTTTGAGAGACCTAAACCAGCCATACCAATTTTGAACAAGCCATCTATTGTGCATCTGGTTGAGCATTTATCCGTGAAAGGCTTCGATGAAATTGTAGCCACACTTGGCTATCAGGGGGAGCAAATCGAGGCATATCTCGGCGATGGGTCTCTCTTCGGGGTGAGCACAAATTATTCTTATGAAAAAGAGAAACTAGGCACCGCTGGAAGCGTCAAAAATGCCAGTCGCTATCTCGATGATGGACCTTTTCTCGTCGTTGGTGGAGACCACGTGCTGGACTTAAACCTGCGTGAGTTCATGGACTTCCATAAGGAGAAAGGTAATTTAATTTCAATAGCCCTGGTCTGCATAGACGACCCACGCCACTACGGTATTGTTGATTTAAATGTCAAATATGAGATCAGAAGATTCACCGAGAAACCTGAGATCGGGCAGATATTCAGCAATCTTGCCAGCACAGGCATTTATGCATGCAACCCCGAGGTGCTAGACTTAATTCCAGAGGGCAGGTTTGACTTCGCCCGCGAGCTGTTCCCGAAGCTGATAAAAAAAGGCGAGAAAATTACCGGCTGGCTTGCCCGTGGACACTGGACAGATATCGGCAGCGCGGCTTCGTATCGGGAGGCATGCAGATGGATGCTGGAGCACCTCGCTGCTACCGAGATAAGCGGAACTGTAGATATCGAAAATGCCAGAATCAAAGGGCCATTGCAGCTCGGTCACAATATTTCGATTGGAAAAGAGTCGGAAGTTGTAGGTCCGGTAGTGGTAGGCAATGATACAAAAATAGGCAAAAATGTGCTTATAGGACCTTATACCTCAATTGGCTCAAACTGTGAAATCGGAGATAACACTCAGATTCTCTCATCATATTTCTATACTGGAGTTAAGATTGGCAGCGGTGCCGCAATTTCCGGCACAATCATCGACGATAACACTGCTGTTGAGGAGAACACAACTCTTGAGAATGGAACCGTAATCGGGCCAAGAGTTATAATTGAGAGGGGGGTCACAGTGCACTCAGTGTCGATCTGGCCAGAAGTAATCATCAAAGCAGGCGCGGTTGTCAATAAAAATATATTGAATCCAAAATATGGCAGTTCAACAAAGGGATCGTAAAATGACCGCAACCTATGAAGAATTAATGTGGATAGTTGACGACTATGTGAATAGCTATGAAGAAGCACTTGGTGAGATTTCAGTCCAATTTGACTGCGAAGCACTCGGTACTGTGATTTTAAAATTCAAAGAGCTCAGGCTGATGCTTAACTACCTCATCAAATTTCCTTACCAGCACGACCTTCGCCTTAAAAACCTGAAAGAGAGTGTTAAAAAGCTTGACTCGCAGTTCATCAAAATAGTGAGCAGGGATAGCGAGGGATATCTGAACGCTCTTGAGCACGACCTCATCAGACTGGTAAATAAATATGAGACGCTGATGAAATACCTTCTCAAAAACGAGCCTGAAACTCATTTGCATCTGCTTGAAATCAGAGACAGGATTCAGTTTGAGCTGGACGAAATAAAAGGCAAAAGAGACATCTCCATGCTCGAAAAACGCCTCGAAGAAAATGATGGCACTTTAAAGGCTAACGCCGGAGAGGTGCTTAAAAAATACGGCGAGGCAGTGCTCCCGTTTCCTGTACCGGAGAAATTCTGGTGGAGAAAACTGAGGTGAGCACGCTTGCAATTTCAGGATAAACTCCTGCTTGAAACAAGTAGAAGAGTGGAGCTTAAAAATATCACCGGAGAAGTTGAGAGGATCGTTGAAAAAGCGAGGATCAAAAATGGCCTCGTAAACATTTTTACAACCCACACAACCACTGCAATTATCGTAAATGAGGGTGAAAAAGGCCTGCTCCGGGATATCGAAGAGCTGCTTCAAGCACTCATTCCGGAGGGAGAAGGCTACATGCACGATCGCATCGATAAAAATGCAGATAGCCACCTCAGAGCGATCTTCCTGGGCGCGAGCCTTACAATTCCAGTTGAAAACAGCCTGCTTACACTTGGATCCTGGCAGAGCATTTTCTTTGTGGAGCTCGACGGCCCGAGAGAGAGAACGATAAGGGTGAGCATCGTTGGAGAGAGCTGATTTCAGCAAAATTATTTTAGCCCTGCTTATTGCCATAATTCTGCTTGGAAGCTTTTTGAGGCTGTACGGCATTGGAAAAGACAGCCTGTGGCTGGATGAATACGTCAGCTTCCATATTGCCAGCAAGGAAAGTTTGATCGATGTATACAGCTCTGCCATGCAAGATAACAACCCTCCCCTGCATTATCTGCTTATTCATTTTATGGGAGAGAGCGAGGCGATGCTGCGCTTGCCATCTGCGATTTTTGGTATAGCAACAATTCCACTCGCTTATTTGATTGGCAGATATTACTTCGGGGAGCTGGAGGGATTAGCGGGCGCATTTCTGCTCTCAATATCTTACATGCACATAAAATACTCGCAGGAAGCAAGAGCCTATACAATGCTCTGCTTCTTCGCCGTGCTATCGCTCTATTTCTTTGCGCGTGCAATAAAGGAGAATAAAATTTTTCTGTGGCTTGGTTTTATTCTCTCAACGAGCCTCGGAATATACTCCCACTATTTTACGGCACTTGCAGTTTTATCATACCTGAGCATCTACCTTGTGCTCTGGAAAAAGCAAAGTGCTATTGACTGGCGCAGATTCTTTTTCAGCTTAATAGCCATTGCAATTCTGAGCATTCCACTGACCTGGGGCTTTGTGCTGACAATATCCCATAAAACATCTCCATCTGTTAAATGGGGCGAGTCTCCTTCGCTCACGTTCATTCCGATGATTTACAAGAACTTCAGCGCGGGCTTTCTTATCTTCCCGATTTTTATACTGCTGTTTGCACTCGGCATTTGGTTTTCAAAGAAAAAAAATCAGGATGAGATCACGCTCTTGTTACTGTATCTCCTGGTTCCAACCATGCTTAGCCTGCTGGCGGCCTATCTGATCGACTTTTCCTGGAGATATATTATATTCCTGCTACCTGTTTACCTACTCATCATTTCAAAGGGCATAGTGGAAACCTGCAGAGCATTCACAAAGCAGAAGGATGAGAAGGGCAGGGGGAGGAGAAAGCGCGCTCAGCATATAAAGCAATCTCCAAAGATGTTTCACGCTACCATTCTTGCGGTACTGCTGATAATATTCGCCAGCTCTCTCCCGACATTGCTGGTTTACGAGCTGAGCCTTTACAAGGAGGACTGGCGCGGCATTGCAGCTCTTTTGAAAAACGAGACCTCAGAGGGCGACTGTGTGGTTATTCTTCCCGGATACCATAACGGCGTTTTTGGCCATTACTACAACAACTCCTCTGATGGAACAGTGCTTATCTCGCCTGCGAATCATACCCCTGCTGAGATGGAAAAGCTGAGCTCAGGCTGCAATAAAACCTGGTATGTGGTGGACTATGATATAGATTACGTTGACCCGAATGAAGAACTGACCAGCTGGTTTCTGAAAAATGCCAATCTGGAGATAAATACAAAGTTGGTAAAGGTGGTTTCCAGATCTAAAGCTGCCCCATGATCTTATGCACCTGAGGAATCGCTCTAACCCACGATAGCTTCTTACCTGCGAACTCCATCAATTCCAGCAGCTTTCTTGCACTGGGAGAGACTTTTACTTTCGCGGCTGGAGTAACAGGCTGAAGCACAAGAGGAATTTTCTTTGAAACTCTGGCTATACCTTCTAAAGCGGGAGATAAACTGGCAGGAGTTGTTTCCTCCAGCACCACGATCTTCGCAAAAACATCTACCTTTGCATTATGGAAGATTTTTATTGTCTCAAGCTCGTCTTTCAAAAGCTGGTTGTAGTCTGCAAAATTGTCATGCTCAGGCAGCTTAACGTCGCATGAAGCGATGCTTATGCAGTGCTTGATCTGCTCGGCATTTGCAGGGAGCGCAGAATTTGTTTCCAGATACAGCTCTCTGTCAGTCCTGGAAGCAAGCTCTTCTATGTAGCTGGCGAAGAGCAGGGGTTCTCCGCCAGTTAAACTTACGTGCTTCGTTGAAGGCAGCCAGAGCTTTTCAAGGATTTTTAAAAGCGAGTCTGTATTAAGCGGATTTTTAATGCTGTAGAAATCCCTTTCTCCCGGCGTTTTTTCAACCCGGCAGCGCTCAAGCTTATAACTCCAAGTCTCGCTGGAATCGCAGTAGCTGCAGCGCAGAGGGCAGCCCTGAAAGCGCACAAATACCTGTCTTGTACCTACATATAACCCCTCCCCCTGAACGCTGTTAAAAAGCTCTCTAACTATTGCTTCCTGCATTTTAATCCCTGCTATTATTTCCCATCTCTAATATAAAGCGATAATATAAAGTAGTTTGTTTTCTAATTGAACTCGCAATGGAATACCTGAGGCTAACCTGGGATGAGATAGAAAAACACTGCGAGGTACTGTGCAATAAGATAGAGAGAAGCGGGTTCAAGCCTGAGATTATAGTAGGCATTGCAAGAGGGGGCTGGACACCCGCACGAATCCTTTCGGATATGCTTAATATCGATGAGCTATTTACGATGAGGATAAAATTCTATACCTCCATAGATAAGAGAGCTAGGAAACCAGCAATCGTTTATCCAGTTCCGGTAAGCCTAGAGGGCAAAAGAGTCCTGCTCGTGGATGACATAGCCGATACAGGCGAGAGCCTTGAACTCGCGATGCACCATTTAAAAGAAAAGGGTGCTACAGATATTTTTACGGTTACACTGGTAAAAAAACCCCGCACAAAAGTAACCCCTGATTTGTTCGTAGTTGAGACCAGCGCATGGGTAGTCTTTCCCTGGGAGGTTCTTGAGACCATCAGAAGCATAGTCAAAGAAAAAAGCAAAACAGAGAGACTGAAAGAGCTAGAGAAAGCCGGGATCAAGGACAGATATCTAAGGCTAAAGCAATAGAGGAGGACTTGGTTAGCCAGCCTTGCTTTGCATAAGGAAGAGCAGTCAACAGGAGTAAACCTGGATTTCTCCTTTGGGGATAAGTTTTATTATAGCTCCCAGCATAGGCTTAGCGGGGGAATATCAATATCAGCCACCGAAGCTGTCCTTAAAACTAAGAAGAAAAAAATTAAGCCGGTCAAGCCCGAAGAGATAGAGATGCTTGCGAATGCAGCGCTTGCCTGGGCATACGGATTATACTACGGGATGCGCGATGACCGTGTAGCGAGGACTCAATTGCTCTCCTGGGCCGGGTCTTTCTGGCTGACCTTTCAGAAGAAGCGCTCTGGCATCGAGATAGAAGTTAACAGTCCATTTGAGGTTGCAAAAAAGTATGTTGAAGACTGCAAGACCGCTGGATATGTTCATGAAAAGGATAGCGTTAGCGGCAGCGACGAGCTCATAAAAGTGGAGATAAACCGCTGCTTCTATCGCCCGCTGTGTCTCGATCTGGTCAAAAAGAAGATGTTTGTGGATTGCCTGCGGTTGAGCGTGCTTGAAAATGTAATTTTCCGCGGCAGTCTGCAGTCCTGCGAGCCGGTTATACAGGTGGGGGAGAAGGTCTGCAAGGGCACAATAAAGGTTGAGACGAGTGATATTGAGACGATGGATAAAGAAGTGGAGTCGCTCTTTGAAGCTACCAAGAAATATGCCTAAGTGCGCTTGCGCCCGATCCTGGCTTTTTTTATTTCTTGAATTTCTTTAATCTCGATTTCTTTTGATTTTATTTTTATCTCCTTTTCCGGTTCTTTTTCTTGTAACTTAATCGGCTGTGCTGGCGCTGGTATTGCTGGAACAATTGCTGGCTTTACCTGAGTCTTCATCTCTGCCTTTACCTCTCGGTTAAGCTTCGAGATATTTTCATATATCCTTTTACCCTTCTCAGTGAGCACATATTGCTTGAAAAGCCCTTTTTGAACAACGCCTTCTGCTTCCAGCTCATTGAGATGCACAATCACGCAGGAGCGTGACTCCCTCAGCTCTCTTGCCATGCTTGGCTCGACCGGACATTTTCTGTAATTTTCGTAAATCATCGTGGAGGTCATTCCCTGAGGTTGATAGTACAGTATGCTGACAACATACCAGTTTACATAGCTCTTTAACACGCATCTCAATCCCGAGCTATTCAGCAAGTCATAGACCCTGTAGGTGTCAGCCCTGTCTTTTTGCATATATGAATTTAATTTGGCTATGGAGCTATTTAAATTTGCTTGGAAAAATTAATCCCGCGAAAAGCTCATTCCATCCCTATTCTTACAAGCAGGGGATCCTTTTCTCCGGTTAATTTAAAGGCACGTCTTCTCCTGGCACACGATTCACATTTGCAGCAGGGCTTCTTATGAGAGGTGTAGCATGACCATGACCACTCAAGCGGCGCCTTGATCTTTATCCCGAGAGCTACGATCTCTGCTTTATTCATTTTAACCAACGGGGCAAGCACTTTTATTTGTCTCATCGCACCATATCTCAGCATGGCGTTAAAGCTTGAAACGAACCGCGAGGAGTTATCCGGAAAGGTTGCTGCTTCTTCTGCATCAAAGCCAGCTACAATTGCTTCAAATCCGAAATTTTCACAGTAGCTGGCTGCAACGCCGAGAAAAACGGTATTCCTGGCCGGAACCCACACCTCAGATGCTGAGATTCTTGCCTTCGAGGCATCACCCAGATCCTGCTCGCTCAAAACAGGCATCTTTTTTCTTTTCTGCGTAAGAGCACTGCCGAATTTTTCATACCACGGAAGCCGGACAATGTATTGCTTGACCCTGTATAGCGCGCAAATTTTTCTGGAATACTGGAGCTCTCTTAGTCTTGCTCTTTGACCGTAATCAAAGGTGAGACATCTCACTTCTTCAAACTCATCGTATGCTTTTTTAAATGCAACTGCAGAATCAAGCCCGGATGAGAGCAGCACAAACGCCTTCATAAAAATACCTAAAATGCTCTGGTCTTTGCAGTATCCAGTTCAATATCCTCAAACTCCGTTGCGAACTGCTTCGCCACCGTTTTAGCAAATTCGACTGGCTTTAGCTTTCTGTCGATTTCCTTCAAACCAATAGCACTGGCTTCTTTCGGTGTTTTTCGGGATGTAATGTTTATCCCCAGATGGATTTTGTAGCCATTCAGGCTGGAGCTTGCGATGCTTACGCTCAGCTTTTTTCCATCGCAGTAAAGATCGCCCCCATCTCGACTCGCATTAACACCAAGCCTTGTCAGAGCATCCTTTGCAATGCAGAGCAGCAATCGCTGTGCATAATAGGCATGCTTCAAATCGCCCGGGGGAGCGATGACCTCTATGATGAAGTGTATGAGGTCTTCGCCTTTGATCTCTTTTCCCTCTCTCTTATCTTTCAAATCTCGAATTTGCTCTCTTGAAACATTCATTCCCCCGCGGAAAACAACGATTGAGCTGCCATGCACTCCGAATACCTCAAACGCCCAGAGGGGTCTAAGTTGCGTTCCATCGTAATTCAGGCGCTTGTTCAATACTTTGAGCTTCAATGTCATCTTAATACTCATCCCCCTTTTCAACTTTAACCCATTTGCCAAGTCCTTCCCAGAGCTGCACTGATATCAGCTCTGCATTGTAGCTTTTGAGTTTTTTTTTCACTTCTTTATAGATATGCTGGGCTATTCTCTCGCTGGTTGCATAGCCTATAATATCATTGAGATACTCGTGGTCAAGTTTTTCCAGCACCTCTGCCACAATCTTTTTCAGGATGAAATAGTCGATGATCATGTGAGACTTCTTCTCAACTTTTCCTTCGATTACCACTTCAACGGTATAGGTGTGGCCGTGAATATTTTTGCATCTCCCCTCATGTGCCGGAATGCTGTGTGATGCATCGAAATGTAATTCTACGCCTAGCTTCATAGCGCTCCTCTGCTTCCCTGTGCATATTGGTATTTTGCTGGTACAAATAGTTATTTAAGGTTAAGAGTATTTGTGGCAGAAGGTATGAATACGAGCGCAGGTCGCTATCGCTGGTACATCTTTACATCACTCGCCTGCCTGTACTTTCTGGTTTATTTCCAAAGGGTGTCGCCTGCGGTTATCGCCTTTGACCTTATGCGAGACTTCGAAGCGGGTGGAGCAGTTCTCGGGCTGATGAGCGCCGCCTATTTTTATTCCTATGCATTAGTTCAGATTCCAATCGGCGTGCTCTCTGATTCTTTCGGTCCCAGAAAAACCGTTGCTCTTTTCAGCCTAATAGCATTTTTCGGCACAATTTTATTCGCATTCGCTCAGGACGTTGTGATGCTTTCAACTGGCAGAGCGCTGATCGGCTTTGGAGTTGGCGGCGTTTTTATTCCGGCTTTGAAAATAATAGCGGAGTGGTTCCATGCCAATGAGTTTGCAACTTTAAACGGCATGCTCGTTGCGGTTGGAAATTTTGGCGGGCTCGTTGCCTCAGCGCCACTTGCGCTGCTCACCGTCTTAATTGGCTGGCGCAATTCATTCGCATTGATCGCCATTATTACCCTCATTTTGACAGTAATCGCCTGGTCTGTCGTGCGTGATTCTCCCTTAGATATGGAAATTGAGAGAGGGTGTAAAGAAAACTATGAGATGCGTAGGGCGATTTCAATTATATTCAGGAATAAGGATTTTTGGATGCTTGCAATCGTGGCGTTTCTATCCTATGGCACGCTGATGAGCTTTCAGGGCCTCTGGGGCGGTCCGTTTTTGATTGAGATTTATGGCTTTGATAAAGCAACTGCAGGCAGTGTGCTGATGTTCATTGGAATAGGAATGATAATCGGCTGTCCTCTCGGTGGATTTATATCCGACCGATTACTCGCAAGGAGAAAACCGGTTTTTGTGGCCGGACTCGGGATATACACACTTGCCTGGGTTCCCCTTGCTTTTTTCACTGATAAATTGAACTTCGCTTCTCTATCAATTGTATGCTTCAGCCTTGGACTGTCCTTCGGAGTTTTCTTTATAATGATGACCATAGCGAAGGAGATGTTTTCCGGGGAAATAGTTGGCACAGCACTTGGCAGCGTCAATATTTTTTTCTTTCTGGGTGCTGCGAGCTATCAATCTGCAATTGGCTATCATCTATCGGGAGGCTATGGTTTGATTTTCAAATTTTGCTTTGTGAGCATGCTGATAGCGTTTTTGGCTTCGATTGTATTCAGAGAGCAGAGAGCTATCAAAAATTATATGTTTAATTGAGCTTATTAATGATGGTTGAGCTAAATGGAGATGAAAAAGAAAGTTGGTGAGACCGCAGGTATCGTGTGGCACTATCTGCAAAAGCACGGGAGAACTTCAGTCACAAAGCTGGTCTCAGATGTCAGCTATGAAGCTAAAGTTGAGAAAAACACTATTTACATGGCAATCGGATGGCTGGCGCGTGAGGACAAGATTAATTTTCATTTTGATTCCGCTGACAAAAGATGCGAGCTCTGGCTGAAGTGATTTTTAGCAGTCTATGCTTCGAAGCCTTTCGAGAGCAGTTTTAAATCCTTCTCCTCTGTTATCGTGACCGCCTTTTACCTCCGGCACTATCGTAACATCTCTATTCTTGAAAATTGCCAGAGTTTTTTTGAAGTCTATCTCACCTTCCCCAATCTGCACGCCCTCGCCGCTCACTCCTCGGGCATCAGAAGCGTGAATGTGTACTGTGTACGGTGAGAGGCTTCGTATGTAATCGTAGAAATCGAGGCTGGCATGGTTGCAATATAGCTTCGCGTGCGATAGATCTAGGCAGAGCTTTATCTGTAAGTGCTCCAGTAATCTGGTTATCTCATCCTTTTTCTTGAATATATTTGCAGTATACAGTTCATTTTTATACCTGTAAAACTGGGGCATGTTTTCAATGGTGGAGACATAGCGGGTCGAGTCTACCTGAGACAGAATTTTTTCGATTGATTCTTTCAGGCGCTGCTCTGGTATTTCTATTTCCTGCTTTGCTATTCCGCCCGGATGCAGCACCACTACTGGGTTATTCTTAAAACAACCGGACTCGCAAAGCTTGCATGCGAGTTCGAACGTTTTTAAGATTATTAAGAGGCTCTTTTTCCTGAGTTCTTTATCTTCTGCAGCTATATCAACGAGAGAGCCATTCTCAAATAGAATTGGAGCATGGACAATCAGGTTGGGAAAAAAATAGTCGAGATCCAGTCCCTCTACCCAGTAGCCTTTCAAATCCTTTTCCTGAAGGGAGAACTCCACTGCCTCCGGCTTCACTTCGAGCATTTGCCTGTAGTCGCAAGGCGAGACTTTTACCCCTAGCATCATTTATTTTTGACCTTCTCGCGAGGTATTTTGATGCTCTTTGATTCCAGAAATGTTTCTATTCTCTCCAGAGCTATTTTGATTTTCTCTCTCGAAGCCGCATAGGCGCATCTCACGTGTCCCGTGCCACTTTCGCCGAACACACTTCCGGGTACGATTGCCACTTTCTGCTCGAACAGCAGCTTTTCCGCGAACTCCTCGTCGCTCATGCCTGTGCTTTTGATCGAAGGGAAGGCGTAGAAGGCACCTTTTGGCTCGAAGCAGGTAAGCCCGAGCTTGTTAAAGCCGTCGACGATTAGCCGCCTTCTGCGATCATATTCGCGGACCATTGCGCGCATATCTTCTTCAGCGCTTTTAAGCGCCTCAATCGCTGCCATCTGAGCGGTAATCGGTGCGCAGAGCATGGTGTATTGATGGACCTTGTTCATCGCATCGATTATCTCTCCGTCTCCACAGGCATAACCCAAGCGCCAGCCGGTCATCGCGTATGCCTTGGAGAATCCGTTAAGTAATATTGTTCTTTCCTGCATCCCGTTGAGCGTTGAGAAGCAGCAGTGCTTGCCCTCATATGTCAGCTTATCATAGACCTCGTCAGAGATCACTATCAGATCGTACTCGTTTGCGATGTCAGCTATTTTCTCCAGCTCTTTTTTGGTCATTATTGCTCCGGTAGGATTATTTGGATAGCTTATCAGCAGCGACTTCGTCTTCTCACTTATCCTTTCAACTATTGCCTCCGGAGTTACCTTGAAGTCGTTTTCGATGCTGGTCGGCACCACCACTGGTAAACCTCCCGCAAAAACCACGTTCGGCTTGTAGGAAACATAGCATGGCTCGACCACGAGTACCTCATCACCAGGATTGGTGGTTGCCCTTATGGCTAAGTCCAGTCCCTCGCTCACGCCAGTTGTGATCAGAACCTCGGTTTTCGGATCAAAGTGCAGCGCCTGATCCTTTCTGATGTGCCCGGCTATCGCTTCTCTTAGCTCTATCATTCCCATATTTGAGGTATATGAGGTGTATCCTTTTTCAAGAGCGTATATGCATGCCTCCCGCACCTTCCAGGGAGTCACGAAGTCAGGCTCTCCCACTCCAAGAGATACCACGTCCTTCATTCCCAGTACCATGTCGAAGAACTTTCTTATCCCTGACGGAGGAACACTTTTCACGCTATCTGCAATGAACCTCATGGCGAGATCCCCAATCGCTTATTCTCCTCCTTCTCAAAGGCAACAATACCCTCTTCCTTGTATTTCTTGAGCATAAAATGCGAGTTTGTGCCATGCACCCGCTCAATCGGCGCAAGTTTTTCTGAGACAAAGAGAGCAACGTCTTTCATCGTTTTGCCCTCAACAACCACCGAGAGATCGTATTCTCCAGAGACTAAATAAACCGTTCTTACTTCTGGAAAATTCGCTATGCGCTCAGCAACGCTGTCATATCCCTTGCCCCTCTCTGGCGTAACCTTGACCTCTATTACTGCCGTAACTTTTTCCTCACCTGCCTTTTCCCAGTCTATGACTGTCTTATATTTCTTTATTACGCCGTTTTTCTCAAGTTCCTTCAGCCTTTTTTTAACATCATCTTCTGACATAGCTGACATAGTGGCAATTTCGGAGAGAGGTACTCTTGCATCATTTTCCAGTATGCTCAAAATTTCTTTATCTTTTTCATTGGGGTTCATGATTATGCTGCCTCACTTGTGGCATATACTTTATTCCAGTTCTCTATAAATTCTTTGTGGCGGATCGAGATTGCTCTGATTATCAAAGCGTACACGCTAGTGCTCAATAAAACAAAATCGATTATATATCTGTTGCGCTAATTAGAAAATGAAGGAGTTATCGAAATGGAGGCCAAAAGGGATTATCTCACTATGGATGACTTTGACCTCAAAGACAAAACTGTGCTATTAAGAATTGATATCAACTCACCTATTGACCCAAAAACCGGTGCGATTCTCGACGATAAGCGGATGAGGAGTCATATTAAAACCATTAAAGAGCTTGAGAATTCAAAAGCTGTGCTGCTATCACATCAATCCCGACCCGGCAAGAAAGATTTTACAACCATGGAGGAGCACGCCAAAAAAATGAGCCAGCTTTTAAAAAAAGAAGTAAGGTACGTGGACGACGTTTTTGGCTCCCTGGCGAGGAACTCGATCAGGGCAATGAAAAATGGCGATATCCTCCTGCTCGAAAACGTGCGCTTCTGCTCGGAAGAACAAATCGATCAGGGTCCTCAGGAGCACGCGAAGACACAGCTTGTAAAAAAACTCGCAAGTGTAGTTGAAATTTACCTTAACGACGCATTCGGAACTTCTCACCGCTCCAACGCCTCAATTGTTGGCTTCACGCCAGTTCTGCCATCCGGCGCCGGTAGATTAATGGAAAAAGAGATCGACAGTCTGAACAAAGCTTTAAATCGAGCCGAGGGAGAGGGCGCAGTTTTTGTCCTAGGCGGAGCGAAGGTTGATGATTCAATCAGGGTTATGAAAAACGTGCTTGAAAGAGGGAGCGCAGAGAAAATTCTTGTTACGGGAGTGGTGGCAAACGTGTTCCTCGCTGCAAATGGAGTAAAAATTGGAGAGAAGAATCAGAAGTTCATCAAAGATGAAGGGTATGAGGGAGAGATTGAGAGGGCAGGGCAATTGCTTGCCAGATACGGCAAAAAAATTGCACTGCCGGTTGACGTTGCTATTCCTAAGAACAACAATACCCGTGCTGAAGTTCCGATCAATAAGATCCCTGCTGATAGCCAGATTTCTGATATAGGATTTGAAACCATAGCTAAATTTAAAGCAGAAATTGAGAGCGCAAGCGCCGTAGTATTTAACGGACCCGCGGGTGTTAATGAGATCCCTGATTTTGCTCTGGCAACAAATGAGCTGCTAATGGCATGCACAAGAGCCAAATTCGCGGTTATGGGCGGCGGACACACCTCAGCGGCTGTCGAGAAACTCGGCATAGAGCACAAGATCTCCCACGTCAGCACGGGCGGCGGAGCCTGCATGGATTACCTCGCAGGCGAAAAGATGCCAGGGATTATTGCATTGATAGAGGCTGCGAAGCGCTGCCGCTAGCTTATTTTTTCTTTTCTCTTTCTTCTCTTTCATGCTCATCAACCAGGTGTTTCAAGCCCTCGAATTTATCGCTGAAAAAGCGGAGGCAGAGCTTTTCCCAGTCGAGCTTCAGAGTCACGTATATTGAGAGAGCGATGAAAATAAGCGTAGCAATTACACCCATCCAGCCTCCACCATCGAAGAAGAACATCAGCCACTCTATTGAGTAGTGCCCGCCCCAGCTCACTATCAGGGTCAAAATTATTTTGCCGGCAAGCACCGAAAGGAAGAACTTGATAAACGAGTAGCCCATAATTCCCATTGGAATATAGAGTATGTCGTCCGGCAACGGCGTAGCTGCGAATAAAAAAACTATCAGCATGCCATGGCGGGTTATTATAAAACGCGCAAACTCGAGCTTTCTGCGCCTTTCCTCGCTGAGCAGATGCCTGCTTTCATAACCGATTCCATATGTTAGCAGCTTGGCGACTGCAGCTCCAAATGCGCTCACAACTGCCAGCACAGTTGGATCAAAACCCAGAGCGGGTGTGCTGAGTCCGAAGACGATTATCAGATACGGGAGTGGTATAAAGAGCAGCAAATTGCCTAAAAAGCTGGCTATGAAAACGCCAAAATAGCCGTAAGTGTTAGTGAGAGCGAAAAGCCACTGTATCAGGGATTCCAATTGCATCGAAGATAGATTAATGTCTTAATCTTAATACTTACTCCTGCCTATTGCTTTGCAGGTCGATCGAAATACGGACTCTTGCCACTTGCCGAGAGCGGCACAGCGATTACCACGTCAGCTTCCTTCAAATATCCCAGCTTCTTTGCCGCTGCACCTGCGCGGTAGAAGACGCGGTTATCCACATTATGCAGGGAAGCGGTTTTCACCGCAGAACCGATGGCAATGCCAAGATCGAGAGCCTTAATAATGCACGTCGGCCCCTCGAAATCCAGACCTCTCTTTCTCTCAGCTTTTTTGTATCCATCACAGGTTTTAAAGCCGCAGGCACCGCAGTCCAGATTTGAGACCTCGCTCTTCACGCCAACCAGCAGCAGAGCACTTGATTGCTCGACATTTGAGGCGTCCCTCCCCCAACCAGCGCCTCGAGTCAAGCTGCGCATTTCACCGGCAAGTTTTTTCAGATCTTCATCCAGCAGTATTGCAGAGTATATCGTGTCCTTTCCAAGGGCTTTGGGTGCAGTGCGAATCGAGTTCAGCATGAGCTTCGCAGCCGTAAGCACCGCTTCTTTTTCAATCTCCTTCCCGCTAAGGATCATATACTGCCTCCATTTTCAGCTTCTCACTCCGCATCGAATACCTCTCGCTTAAGTCTTGAGAAGAAACTTTTTTCCTGACCTTGCACCTGCTGTTCCTCGAGCTTCGAGTACTCGTCCAGGAGCTCTCTCTGCCGCTTGCTCAACCTTGCAGGAGTTACAATGAATACTCGTACGAGCTGATTCCCTCTTCCCATTCCATTCAGCCGGGGCATTCCTTTACCTTTGATTCGAAACACTGTATCGGTTTGCGTACCGGAAGGTATTTTCAGCTTTACTTTTCCATCTATAGTGGCAACCTCGATCTCGCTCCCGAGAGCTGCCTGAGAGAAACTCAGGGGCACTCTACAGATCAAATCGTCTTCATCCCTCTCGAAGAACTCATGGGGCTTCACCCGCATTTCAACATACAAATCCCCTGGTGGTGCTCCTCTTTCTCCCGCTTCGCCCTCTCCCGCGATTCGCAGGCGGTGTCCATTATCAACACCCTTTGGAACTTTGACCAGAATTTTTCGAGTTCTCTGAACGATTCCACGTCCTCTGCATTCGCTGCAGGGCGATTCGATAAAGGTACCTCTTCCCTGGCATTTGCTGCAGGTTGTGATGCTTATGAACTGAGCAAAACCTCTGGCCTGCGCATGCCTTATTTGTCCGGTACCGTTGCACGCCGGACATTTCTTTGGACTTGTGCCAGGTTTGGCGCCGCTGCCATTGCAGTTTGGACAAGTAACGCGCCTGGGGATTTCGATTTCTTTTTCAGTGCCGAAGGCAGCTTCTTTCAGGGTAATCTCCAGTGCATATAAAATGTCGCTTCCGTGCCTTGAACGAGCTGACCGCTCGTATGCCTGACTGAACCCAGTTCCAAAGCCGCTGTTTCTGAAAAAAATATCGAAGATCGAGTCAAAGCTTCCATGGCCAAGGTCTCTGAAAACATCGAAGTCAAAGTCTCTGAATAAATCCTGCTGAGTATACCCAGACATACCTGCATGGCCAAAGCGATCGTACTGCGCGCGCTTCTGCTCATCGCTCAGCACCGCATATGCCTCGGAGAGCTGTTTGAACTTCTCCTCAGCGTCCTTTGCCTTGCTCACATCCGGGTGATACTGCATGGCGAGCTTGCGATATGCCTGCTTGATCTCATCCTTTGAGGCATTTTTGCCTACACCCAGCACTTCATAGTAATCCCGCTTTTCCAATGAGAACACCGCTCTGTTTCGTCTTTTGATACATTACTCTTATTGTATATTAAATGAGGGGGGTTAAAAAGAGCAATGCAGGTTCGCCTTTTACTTCTTCTCCTTATCTTCTTCCTCATCCACAACTTTATAATCGGCGTCAACAGTTTTCTTTCCGCTGTCAGCACCAGAACCCTCTGCATGTGCCTGACCTCCTGCCTGCTGCTGTTCTGTCTGCTGTTGTTGCGAGGCTGCTTGCTGATACATTATGCTCGCGATTTCGTGGAGCACCTTCGTAGCGGTTTCAATCTCCGCTTTTATCTTCGCTAAATCATCGCTCTTCACAGCTTCCCTGAGGTTTTCAATTGCCTTAGTTGCCCTGTCCTTCAGTTCACTGCTAATCTTATCTCCCGCGTCTTTCAATGTTTTTTCGGATGTGTAGATTAAGGACTCTGCCTGATTCTTAATCTCCACTTTTTCCTTTCGCTTTTTGTCTTCCTCTGCGTATTTCTCGGCTTCCTTAACCTTGCGCTGTATCTCTTCTTCCGAGAGCTTGTGCGGCGCGGTTATGGTAATCCTTTGCTCCTTCCCGGTTGCAAGGTCTTTCGCTGAGACGTTCATAATTCCATTTGCATCTATATCATATGTAACCTCTATCTGCGGGATACCCCTAGGCGCAGGTGGAATGCCGATTAAATGGAATCTCCCCAGAGTGGTGTTATCCATTGCCATGGGTCTCTCTCCCTGCAATACGTGTATCTCAACGCTGGTTTGATTGTCTGCAGCAGTGGTAAAGAGCTGGCTCTTCCTAGTCGGTATAGTGGTATTTCTCTCTATCAGCTTTGTAAACACCCCGCCGAGGGTTTCAATTCCCAGGGACAGTGGAGTGACGTCCAACAGCACAAGGTCCTTTACTTCACCTGCAAGCACACCGCCCTGAATCGCCGCGCCCATAGCGACGCACTCCATCGGATCGACTCCTCTCTCAATTTTTTTGCCCATATATTCTTCCACGAAGCGCTGCACAACAGGCATGCGCGTTGGACCTCCAACAAGAATTACCTTATCTATAGCCGTCGGTTCAAGCTTTCCATCCACAATTGCCTGCCTCATGGGTGCCCTGCAGCGCTCGATAATCGGCGCGATGAGCTCCTCTAATCTAGCTCGGGTAAGGCTCATTGTAAGATGTCTTGGACCTGTTTGATCCGCGGATATGAAGGGCAGGTTGATGTCAGTTGTGAGAGAAGTTGAGAGCTCTATCTTTGCCTTTTCAGAAGCTTCTTTAAGACGCATCACCGCCATTTTATCATTTCTGAGATCGATACCTGTATCTCGCTTGAATTGCGTGGCAACATGGTCTATTATTGCATTGTCCATATCGGTGCCACCGAGCTGCGTATCACCCGAGGTGGCTTTAACCTCAAATACTCCTCCTCCGAATTCGAGAATTGTAACGTCAAGAGTCCCACCGCCCAGATCGAAGACCATTATCCGCTGATCTTTGCCAGCTTTGTCAAGTCCGTAAGCAAGACTCGCAGCGGTAGGCTCATTAATAATTCGAACAACATCCAGTCCCGCGATCCTGCCCGCATCTTTGGTCGCCTGCCTCTGATTGTCGTTGAAATAAGCAGGCACGGTTATAACAGCTTTTTCGACTTTTTCTCCAAGAAAAGCCTCTGCATCCTGCTTAATCTTTCTCAGCAGAAAAGCCGAGAGCTCCTGAGGAGAATATTGCTTACCGTGAATGCTGTACCTGTAATCCTGGCCCATCTTTCTCTTGAAAGCGGTCAGGGTTCCCTCAGGATTGCTCACCGCCTGCCTTCTCGCAGGCTCGCCGATAATCATCTGCCCATCCTTTGTAAAAGCTACATACGAAGGGAAGGCTTTACCACCGAGAGTTATGCCCTCAGCACTGGGGATTATCGTCGGTCTGCCGCCCATCATAACCGCAGCGGCAGAGTTGCTTGTTCCAAGATCGATTCCAATTATCTTTGCCATACATATCACCTCTTTGAAACTTTAACTTTAGAAGTGCGAATTACTTTCGAGTTGAAAGTATAACCTTTTTGAAACTCCTCAAGCACTATATCTTCCTCAACTTCGCTGTTCTGTACCTGCGTGAGCGCCTCGTGTTTGAATGGATCGAGCTTCTCTCCAACCGCTACTACAGGTTTTAATCCTTCTTTTTCAAGTATTTCATAAAGCTGGCGGTAGAGCATTTCTATTCCTTCTTTAATTTTTTTATTTTCCCTTATTTCTTCAATTTTTAATGCACATTCGAAGCTGTCGAGCACCGGCAGCAGCTTTTTAACCAGATCTTCGTTTGTGGATTTGATGTACTCTGCCTTTTCTCTTGCCGCTAATTTCTTTAGATTCTCATAGTCTGCTCTCAGATATAGAAGCTGTTTTTGATATTCGTTTTCAAGCTTATTTTTTTCCTCCAGCATCCTGTTTTTTTCTTCAAGGAGCTTTATATTTTCCTCAATCAATTTAATTTTCTCGTCAAGCTCGGTTTTAATTTTTGCGCTTTCCCCCTGCGCGGTCTCATTTGTTTCGTTTTTTTCTTTCTCATCGGGCTTTTCGTTCATAGCTTTCACCAGTTAGATGCTTGCGATAAATAAAAAAATGTTGGTAAAATTAATACTCGGAGTCAAAATCTTCTTTTTCTTTTGAAGGGGGCTTCTCCTTTTCAACTTTGCCAGCTGCAACGACGTCATCGATGCGCAAAATCATTCCTTTTGGACTCAGTGTCGTTCTCACGGCCTCTGCAACTGCTCGAACTGCAAAAATGTTTGCGCTCTGTGCATTTTTTCCTCTTGCTCTCAGAGTTCCTTCCTTCAGAATTAGAATTGGCTGTATGGCTTGTTGAGTCATTTTAAAACCTCCAGTAATTTTTGGATCTCAAAATTAATAATAGACGAACACTTCTATATAATTTTTACGCTTAGGGAACCCGTTTATGTGTTAAAAATGTGATGCCCTGAATTGACTTCTGATTGCTGCTCTAACTATATCGTGCGCACCCGCCCCCTATTTTTCATTTGCAAGTCTACATTTTTAATAGCGTTGGGAATAGATGTGATGTATATCTATTATTAATCTATTATCACAAAATAATAGAAACATATATATATTTGTAATTGTATAACAAAACACCAATCTTATATTTATGTAAGTTTAAGTTAAAGAAGAATGACAATCTAAGTAACAGAATCTCCATTTGAAATATAGGGGTTGGAGTTAACAGAACAACTCGAGTGGAAATTAAGGGGTATTGCAGATCAGCTATTTTAATTATTGAAAAAATTGAACATACGAATAAAAGCTCTAAAGCTTTATTTTTCAAAGGAAAGTCTTAATTTATTTTTATTAAAAATTAAAATAAAAATATCTGCAGGAGAAACAAAGGTCTTAGCAAACGTTAACCACAATATTTATTATAGAATAAGCCGTTACTTCGAGTGCAAAATCTCTCTAATATGCTGGGGGTGTGACAGTGGAAGGCTGTATATTCGAACATCTGTTAAAAATTGAGCCGATTTTTGAAAATAAAGAAATCCTCAGACCATCTTATACGCCTGATTATCTTCCTCACAGAAAGACACAGGTAGAAGCACTTGCAACCATACTTGTAGTTGCATTGAGAAATGAGACTCCATCCAACGTTTTAATTTATGGCAAGACCGGGACCGGTAAAACAGCTACTGCAAAATATGTAGGAAAGCAGCTCGAGGTAACAGGGGAATCTAAAGGAATACCCTGTATTGTGCTTTACATAAATTGCGAGGTCATTGATACACAATATCGAGTACTGGCGCATTTAGCCAACAGCTTCAACAGAGAGGTGCCGTTCACGGGTTGGCCTACAGATCACGTATATAAAGAATTCAAAGAGGCTCTGGATACGAAAGAACAGGTAGTAATAATCATGCTTGACGAGGTAGATAAGCTGATTAAAAAAAGCGGCGATGACACGCTCTATAATCTATCAAGAATAAACGCCGAGCTAAACAAGGCGAAGGTCAGCGTAATCGGCATAACCAATGACTTGAAGTTCACAGAGTTACTCGACCCGAGAGTAAAAAGCTCTCTTGGAGAAGAAGAAATAATCTTCCCTCCTTACAACGCTGATCAGCTCCGGGATATACTTGAGCAAAGGGCAATCTCAGCTTTCAAGAAAAATGCGCTCTCAACCGAAGTAATACCCCTGTGCGCAGCAATAGCTGCCCAGGAGCACGGTGATGCGAGAAGGGCGCTTGACCTTTTGAGAGTTGCTGGAGAGCTGGCAGAGAGGCAAAAGGCTACCATGGTTGCAGAGGCGCATGTGCGGCAGGCGCAGGAGAAAATCGAAGTCGACAGAATCATAGAGGTAATAAGAACTCTGCCGACTCAAAGCAAGCTAGTGTTATACAGCATGATCATCTTGGACGAATCAGGAGCAAAAAATGCAACTACGGGAGAAGTTTTTAATGTTTATAGAAGACTCTGCAAGCAGATCGGATCAGACGAGCTCACCCAGAGAAGGGTGACCGATTTGATATCAGAACTTGACATGCTTGGGATTATAAATGCAATTGTTGTAAGCAAGGGAAGATATGGCAGGACTAAAGAAATCACGCTGAGCGTGCCTCTTGACGGTACCAGGAGCGTTTTGCTTGAAGACCCGCGATTGAGCTCGCTTGATGGAGTGAAGTTTCCGCTGACTATGCTCAGAAGCTTTACTCAGACCACTTTCGGCGAACAGATGTAGGCTTTTCTCTGGCTACAGCAGGTGCACGCCACTCTGGCAGATGCGAGCTTTTCTGATCTTTCCGGATACAGCTCTTTTCAAAGCGCTTTCCTTGATATTTGCTGCAAAAACGGTGTCGCCGAGCATCGCCATGCTGGCAGCCCCGCCTTCTGCCTCAACTGCTTCGATAATATCTCTGGCTCTGCCGCTAACAAGCTCGGTTTTATAAGCAAACCATCTGGAGAGCTTCATAAAATTTTCAAAAGTGGGCTTTTTTAGCAGTGCCTTCAAAGCCCCTCTACCGGAGAGATTTATCTTCTTTTTAGCAGTGCTGCTGGTGATTACCTCTTTCGTCGGGATTGCGCCCATTGCTATGTAAAAAATCTGCAATTTTCCAGTTGGAATCCTATCAACTTCTCCAAATCCAATCGCTCCCGGCTGCTTTCTGATAACTACTCCTCCGTGACACTGGCCCATAACACTTCCAAGACCTGTGCGATTCTCAACCTCAGCAACGTGCGCTATTGACGCTAGTTCGTTAAAGCTTTTCTCAAGTGCCAGAGCACTGTTCAGAGCAAATGCAGTGCTCAGCGCGCCAGCCCCGCTTGCTCCAAGTCCACAGCCTATAGGAATCTCAACTTTTGAGCACACTTCAACTTGGGCGCGATTTGCCAGTGCGGTTACCACCCACCTGCTTGTCTCAGCTTGCTCTCTCTTTCCATTTAGCTCGATAAAGGTCTCAGCGCCAGTTCTGACCTCGGTTGTTATTCCAGTGTCTAATACAATGCCGCAGCCCCTTGAGCCCATTCTCAGCGGCTCGCTATCCTCACAGATTTCAAAAAAACCGGTTATATGGGCTGGTGCAAAGGCTCTGCTCTTCATCAGAGCAGCTCCGCTACTTTATCCAAGATCTTTCTCGCGATTTCTCGCTTCAGGCCAGATATCCGCTCAACACCACTTCCGGTGATGATATAAACATCATTGCTCTCAGTTCCAATTCCGCCGTCGGCGACGTCATTTGCTATCATCATATTCAGACGGTCGCGCTGCATCAAGCTCTTTGCGCGTCTCAGGAGTTCTCCCTCAGAAACATGAGTCTCGGCTTTAAAACCAACTACGAATAAATCCGGATATTTCTCCCTTACCTTTCTTATCAGCTTCGGAGTTGGCTTGAGGCGAAGCAGCACCGGCTCGCCGGACTTGATTTTCGTGGAATGCTTGGCGGCAGTGAAATCAGAGATTGCCGCCGCGCTTATCAATACCTCATACCGCTCTTTTTCCATCTCTTTCACGACTGCACTGATCATCTCCTCGACGCTCTCTATGGATATCGACTTAATCTCGGGAGTGGCGCAGCTTAAATGAGAGCGCTGGATGAGCGTGACGTTTGCTCCTCTGCGGTATGCTTCATTTGCAAGCTCAATGCCGGTTTTACCTGAGCTGCGATTAGTGAGAATGCGAATCGGGTCGATGGATTCTGCAGTCGCTCCGCCAGTTATTATTATATTTTTTCCAGCGAGCTCGTGCGGACCCAGAGTACGCTCGACATTTATAACTATCTCCTCAACCCCTGCGAGCTTCGCTATCTTTTCTTCAAATCTCGGGCCGATGAATTTTATATCAAGTTTTTTAAGCTTCTCAATGTTCTCGGCAATAATTGCATGTGAGTACATCGAAGCATGCATTGCTGGCACGATTATGATTGGAATTTTTGAGCCAAGTGCTGTTGTGGCAAAAGTGGTAACTGGAGTATCGTCAATTCCGCAGGCGATTTTGCCGATGGTATTCGCGGTACAGGGAGCAATCAAAAGCAAATCAGCTCGTTTTGCGAGCTCGCGCTCCCCGCAGTATTCCACGTGCTCGACGGCACCTGAGATCTCTGTTAGCACTCTGTGCCCTGTGGCATATTCAAGGGCATTTGGATGCAGAATGCGAGTTGCCTCTTTGCTCATAACTGCATAGACGTCTGCGCCGTGGCGTATTAATTCGCGGGCAAGCTTAATGCACTCAACTGCTGCGATGCTGCCGGTTACAGCTAAAACGATCTTCTTGCCTGACAATGTGGTGGCTTTCGATGCTTTAATATCAAGGGTGGGATGTGCCTCTTTTTCGTCTTCGAAGCGCATGGTCTAAAGGTAATATTTCTTTGGCTATATAGCTTGTTCAGCATCTTTTATAAAATAATATATTTATATAACAAATAAAAATAAAATTAAAATTTAGAATAGCCAGCTCCTCGGTTGATAACCCGCATCCACCTCGCTGTTAAACGCTTCTTTAGGTGCAAGTGCACTTGCGATACCCGCTGCTAAAGTGGCTTTAAAAATGTCACCTGGAATGAATGGCAACACGCCCATTACAAGGGTTTGCTCCAGATTTGTGTGCATTATCAGCGCAAGCACTGTTGCCCCTGAGATTAAGATTATTGCCGAGCCGAGGAGCATCAACAGCAGCATGCCACCATAGCTGCGGGATTTTACATAGCGATCGGTAAACCAGCCAATTACTGTTGCAGCGAGTATAAACCCAGCTATGTAGCCTGCGGTTACTCCTGTAAGCAATTCGATACCACCCCTCCAACCGGCAAACCACGGTATGCCTGCGAAGCCAAGCGCCGCGTAAATCCCCTGGCTCAGAGCGCCGTATCGCGAACCAAGCATCACTCCTGTCAGCAAGACTGCGAAGGTCTGCCCGGTTACCGGAACAGGAGTGAACGGCAGATACAATCTAACCTGCGCGAGCAGTCCCGTGAAGACTGCGAAGCCAGCCGCGAGGACGAGTTTATTGATATAATCCGTTTCACTTCTCCATTTGAAGAAATTATAAGTTGCGCGCTGGTACCTGTGAATAAACATTGTTAACCTCCGATCTCCGAATGGTTAACTGATATCAGTATAAAACATTAAGAACTTTTTGGTTTTGCTTATTATTTCCTGCAAACTATCACAGCATCCAGCTCTCTCTCCCCCCGTACGATGGCTTCTCTCTCAATATCGAACCCAGAAAAGAGCTTTTGCAGCGATTCTAACTTTTCCTGCTTGTTATATTCATTGCAGAATGCAGTTATTACTGCAATGCCGCCATCCCGCAGCACCCGCGCTATTTCCTTGGTGTTCTTCAACAAATGCACGCTGTCGATGCAGAACACTGTTTCAATAGCCCCGGATTTAAATGGCAGGTAATCTCCGCTTGCAAGCATTTTTGTGCCCTCAATTTTTTTCAGGTTCTCCAGATCTACATCCAGCGCGATAGCCTGAGGTAATTTTTCTTCCAGAAATCCAGGGCCTGAGCCTATGTCGAGGATTTTTCCCTCAGGTTGCACAATTTCAAGTATCCTGGCTATCTTTGCTCTCTGCTCCTTCTCCATCCAGCGGGAGTAGATTTTGCGGGAAAGCATTGGAATTACACCGCTCGATCGCCAATCAGCCTTGCCCTCTCTGCCATCATCTGTTCCCTCAGCGTGGCAAGCAATGCAGCATATTTTACTGGCTTGTTACGAGAAGTCTGGCTGAAGTTACGCATACCATTGGCTACAGCAATGCGGAGTCGCCAGAAACGCAGTAGCGAGGCACATCGATTTAATAGCGACTGCGGTCTTGCGGTAAAAGAAAGCAGCAATGCTGGCAGGCTTTTGTCCAGCGTGGCTTTTCTGTCAACCGTTAGATACCACTGCTGCGTCTTATTCGATAGATATATGGCGTAGAAGAAGCCCAGCAGGAAAACAATGGGCAGTAACCAGCCGTAGAGCTCGAGACCTGGCAGGATATTCGTCCATCCCCGGTAGGCGTGTGGCGTTGCATAGTAGTTGACCAGAAAGTGATCCCAGGTTGCCCAGATAAGCGCTGCGCCTGGAATAAGCCACCAGAATCGCGATTTTTTTCGCAAATACCAGCCCAGCCCGATGGCAAGCCCTATGAATGCGGTAATTTCGCCATGCCCGAACCATACCATTGGATTGCCGAAAGCGGTGCTCCCGTGCATATCTGGGAAGATATAGAATGGTCCGAGCTGAGGACTTGCAACCGGCACGCCGCGATCAGGTCCCAGCTCCAACCAGTTATTATTAGCAACTCTGAGCAGGTTCTCGAAAAAATCGAATCCTGCGCCGCAGGCACCTGCAAGCACCGCAGTATCCAGCGGACCGGAAATATACTTAAATCCCCGCCAGCCTCCCCAGAGGAGCATAACAAGTGGAGCAATCTTGAATATCTCCTCGGTAACTGGTGCAACCACAGATGCCATCAAATCATAGCTGCCAATTACTGAGTAAAGCGTATTTCTGATCACATCCAGATTAACCAGAGCAAACATAATAAACTGTACTATGAATGTCAGCAGCAGAACAATGCTCATACCCAGGAGAAACATAAGCATTACCTGCCTTAAAGATACTATCCGCCAGGGTGTGGTGATTATTACCAGTTGCAGCACGAAGATACCCGGCCAGTAAACAGCCCAGAGGATTCCGACAGGTGTTAGCCTTGTGAACCAGAGACCTATAAAAAAAACAATCGCCAGAATAATTGCATTTCTATTTCGCCTGAAAAAATCTGAGTTTAACAAATTCGCTGATATTTTTCCACTATCTCGCGTTTCAGTCATCTTTTTTCCCCAGATCAAGCAAGCTCTCAGTTGCAGGCTTCATTTTATCCCCAAGTCCAGGGAGCAGCATATCCCATATCTCAGTTGCCGCAGCGCGATTTGCCTCTTCAGGACTTTTGGCACTTCGAATTTTATTGAGGTAAAGAGCGCTATCAACAATTCCCGGACCCGCCACCGTGGGAGGTGTCACCGGAAGGAAATTCTGCACAGCGCCCCAGGCGGCTGACCAGATCGTGCTTAAAATACCCTCTCTCTCGCCGGTGCTTGCCTCTCCCGGTTGTGGAGGCGGTAAATTACGCGCAGCAAGGAGTGTGGCTCCACCTCCGAGGAAAACCAGCACAACTCCCTCTACAGGCTGAACGTCTCTGGCATTGCAGCTCAGGCAAAGACAGGTCATATCCTGTTTGAAAAATAGAAGTCCTAAAAAAATGGTTGATATGAGGAATAAACCGATCAATAAGCTGTTAGCTGCGAATCTCTCTGGCTCAGACATAATCTCGTTATCTAAAGTCTATTAAATTTATGCTGTACATAAAGATTCTCTAAGCTACACAGCTGGCTCTGATATTATCTAAAGAAAAATAGGAAACTATCTCAGAGAATGCCTTTTAACTAACTTTCCAGCACTATCTCGATGTTCACGTCTTTGGGCACCTGTATTCTCATCAATTGCCTCAGCGCTCTTTCGTCTGCGTCTATATCTATAAGCCGCTTGTGGACGCGCATCTCCCAGTGGTCGAAGGTTGCCGAGCCTTCGCCATCCGGAGACTTGCGGCAGGGTACTACGAGGCGCTTGGTTGGGAGTGGCACTGGACCATGAATGTTGACGCCTGTGCGCTCTGCTATCTGCTTCACCTGCTTGCATATTTCCTCAAGCTTATCTGGACTTGTGCCTGATAGTCTAATTCTGGCCCTCTGTGCCATTTTTATCACCAATTTTTCCCTGTTTGTTTATGTTTTCTTTTTGACGTCGATGCACATGCCTGCTGCAATGGTTAAGCCCATATCTCGAATCGCGAATCGTCCGAGCGGGGGTATATCTTTGACCTTTTCTATTACAACAGGTCTTGTTGGCTTTACCTGTATGATTGCTGCATCGCCGGTTTTGATGAACGCCGGGTTTTCTTCTTTCGTAGCACCGGTTCTTGGATCCAGCTTCTTCTTGAGTTCGGTTATTGTGCATGCTACCTGTGCGGTGTGGCAGTGGAAGACTGGCGTGTAACCTGCTGTTATTGCGCTTGGATGCTGCAGCACGACTATCTGGGCTGTGAACTCCTCTGCAACTGTCGGTGCCCTATCCGGGTGTCCGCAGACGTCTCCCCTTCTTATATCTGTTTTGCCGACTCCGCGCACGTTCCAGCCTATGTTGTCTCCAGGCACGGCTTCATTGATTTCTTCGTGGTGCATTTCGATTGACTTGACTTCCCCGGATGCATTTGAGGGCATGAATACGATCTTGTCGCCCTTCTTCATCTTGCCGCTCTCCACTCTGCCAACCGGCACTGTGCCCACGCCTGAGATGGTGTAGACGTCCTGCACCGGCACGCGGAGCGGGAGGTGCACCGGTTTCTCGGGCAGCTTCAAGGCGTTGAATGTATCGAGCAGAGTCGGACCATTATACCACTTGGTGTTCTCGCTGCGCTTGAATATGTTATCGCCCTTCAATCCCGACGTCGGGATAAACGGGATATCTTCGGTCTTGTAGCCAACTGTCTTTAAAAGTTTTGTAACGTCTTCTTTTACCTGTTTGAATCTTGCCTCGCTGTAGTTGACCGCGTCTATCTTATTGATGGCAACTATCATCTGCTGGATACCAAGGGTTCTCGCCAGGAACACGTGCTCTCTTGTCTGGGGCTGCACGCTCTCACCTTCAGCAGCGCTTACGACAAGCACCGCTGCATCCGCCTGTGAGGCGCCTGTTATCATATTCTTAACGAAGTCCCTGTGCCCGGGGCAGTCGACAATGGTGAAGTAGTATTTATCTGTAACAAATTTTTGATGGGCTATATCTATTGTAAGCCCTCTCTCGCGCTCTTCCTTGAGTGAGTCCATTACCCAGGCATATTCGAAAGTTGCTTTGCCTTTGGCTTCTGCTTCTTTTTTATATCCTGCGATGACGTGCTCGGGAACTATTCCAGTTTCGAATAGTAATCGACCGACGATGGTTGATTTACCATGATCAACATGTCCTAAGGTTGACAGGTTCATATGTGGTTTTTCTGCCATTTTCGTTCCTCCTCATTCACGAATTTATCTTCTTATTTACATTTTTAGACTTAATGTTTTCTATCAATCTACGAAATCAGATGGTTTAGGTAGCTCTGCTTTCAAGCCTTTCCTCTGCCTTATCTTTCCCACGACCTCAAGCTGCAGGCTTGGAGGCACAGGAGCAAAGCCAGCATTCTCCGTGTTCCAGAGCGCCCTTCCTTCCGTTGCTGATCTTATGTCTCCTGAAAAGCCGAAGAGCTCTGCTACCGGTGCATTTCCGACTATCACGGTTGTATCGCCTTCGCTCCGGATTTCATAGATCTGCCCTCTTCTACCTTGGATCTCTGAGGTGGAGTTGCCCATATATTTTTCGGGCACGAATATTGTTACTTTTTGAACTGGCTCTAGAATCACGGGATCTGCGAGTAAAATTGCTGCATGGATTGCCTGTCTGACTGCTGGTATAACTTGTCCGGGTCCTCGATGCACTGCGTCTTCGTGCAGCTTTACATCCACGAGTTTGACCTTCATGCCCTGGCAGGGCTCTCTGGTAAGAGGGCCATTTCTCATTGACTCGTGATAGCCTTCCAGTACGAGCTCCATCGTCTCGGTGAGGTATTGAATGCCCTTGGTCATGTTCAGGAAGATATTTGTGCCGAAGATCTCGACTACATTTTTTGCCTCTTCTTTATCCATGCCAGCGGCGATCAGCGCTTTTCTCCTCTCAAGCTCCATCATCGTGTTTGAAACTTCGCCGAGCTTTATCATCTCAACGATTTTGTCTCCAAGGGGCTCGACAATTATGTAGAAGCGATTGTGTCTGTTTGGAGATTTGCCCTCAACTGAAGGCGAAGTGCCTTTCACGCTCTCTCTATATACCACTATGGGTGTGGAAGTGGTTATGGGCACCTTCCAGTCACGCTCGATCAAAGCAGCTTTAATTTCAAGATGCAGCTCGCCCATACCCGACATCAAATGCTCGCCGGTTTCTTCGTCGATTTGTACCTGAAGAGTGGGATCCTCCTTTGAAAGCTGCCTCAGCACCTCGATGAGCTTTGGCAGGTCTTTCATATTCTTGGCTTCTACCGCCACGGTCATGACAGGCTCGCTGTAGTGCTTGATGCTTTCAAACGGAGTCATTTTAATTGTCGAAGCGGTTGTGCCGACTATCGCCTGCTTTAAGCCTGTTACCGCGGCGATATTGCCTGCTGGTATTGTCTCAACCTCTTCTCTATCTCCACCCATAAACAGAGAGACCTGCTGCACCCTCTCTACAAAGTGCGTGCCAGAAATGTGGAGCTGCACACCTCTGCTCAGAGTGCCACTGAACAATCGTCCGACCGCTACCTCTCCGGCGTGAGGGTCGTAAACGATGTCAGAGATCATAAAGGCAACCGGACCATTGCGGTCGCAGTTTATCATTGCCTGTCCCTCAGGGCTGTTGATATCGCCCTTCCAGATGATCGGAATACGGCTTTTCTGCGACTGAATTGGATTCTGCAGGTGCTTTACCACCATATCAAGCACTACTATGTACAGGGGGCAGATCTTCGTGAGTTCTTCTGTTTTTCCTCCCCGGAGGTAATCATAGATTTCTTTAAAGGTGATCTTGCTCTTCTGCATATATGGTACTGAGATTCCCCATTTGTATTTGGCCGAGCCAAAGGCAACCGTTCCGAGGGAGGCATCGACGCGCCACCCTGCGTTGTATTTTTCTTCGCTCATGCCCTTTATCAGTTTGTTAACGCCGTCTATTATCTTGCCAAGGCGTATCTGCATCTCCTGTGGGCTGACTTTAAGCTCGTTTATCAGACGGTCAACTTTGTTGATGAATAAAACAGGCTTTACTCCCTCTCTAAGAGCCTGCCTCAGCACGGTCTCGGTCTGTGGCATTATGCTCTCCACTGCATCGACGAGCACAATGGCGCCGTCCACCGCGCGCATCGCGCGAGTTACATCGCCGCCAAAATCAACGTGACCAGGGGTGTCGATTAGATTGATAAGATACTCTTCTCCTTCGACTTCGTGCACCATGGAGATGTTCGCAGCGTTTATGGTTATTCCTCTCGCTTGCTCCATCTCGTCGAAGTCCATAATAAGCTGCTCAGCAGCGAGATCCATCGATATAATTCCTGCGCCGGCGATCAGGTTGTCAGAGAGAGTGGTTTTGCCGTGATCTATATGTGCAATGGTGCATATGTTTCTGATGCTCTCAGGTTGATCCATCAGCTTTCTTGCAGAGGCAACCATTTTTTCTCTTCTGCCCATTGTTTCATCCCTCTTCTGCTCGCTTGCTATCGCGCTGCTTTGGCTATTCGCTCTTTCTCATCTTTTCTGCTGATTGCCGAGCTTTTTACTTCATAATTAGCCGCGGAGATTATCTCGGAAGCCAGGCATTCTTCCAGCCGTCTTTTATTCTTAAAGGAAGCCTGCTGTGCGCCCTGTGCGATGAACATTAAAGCTTGGTCCACTCTGCGCATAGGTGCGGTGTCGACGGCTTTTGGCACGTTTATGCCACCATATTTAAGTCTTACGGTCTCCTCTCTTGATCCTGCATTCTCAATTGCTTTTATCAGCATTTCAACCGGGTTTTTACCCGTTTTCTTGTTTATGATTTCAAAGGCATCTTTAACAATGTTATAAGCTTTGTACTTCTTCCCGGTGTTGTCCTCCCCTCTCATCATTTTGTTAATCAATCGCTCAACTATAGGTACCTCTGCTTTTCCAAAGGTTTTCCTAGCCATTCTGCCGCTTGAGTGAGGCACCATCGTGGCACCGAGATTTATATATCTCTTTATGCTCGGATCTGAGATTTGAATTTGAGTGACATCCCACTTTCCAAATATCCTGTTTGGTTCGGCATTGCTCTCTTTTGCCTCAGCTTTTGTCTCTTCGCTCACTCGCTCACCTCACCGGTTTCTCTTTTCTACCGCGCACGAGTTCGTCGAGCGAGGTGTTGTTAACCGCGCAAACCTTAAATCTCACTCCAGAGATGTCCCCCATGCTTCTTCCCAGGCGACCGCCCAGTCCTTCTACCATCACCTCGTCGTGCTCGTCTATGAAATTAATTGCCCCGTCACCCGGGCAGAAAGCGGTCAGCTGCCGGCCGTTTTTGATGAGCTGTATTCTTACTGCCTTTCGAATCGCAGAGTTGGGCTGCTTTGCCTCTATTCCGACTTTTTCGAGTACAATCCCCCTTCCCTGAGGTGCGCCCTCCAGCGGGTCGGCTTTTTCATCTAATTTGAGCAATCTGCGCTTGTAGCGGCGCTCGCTCCACCTGTAATTCTGTCGCTCCTTACTGAGCTTTCGTGCTGCAAACATTCCTCTGGCCAATTATATGCCTCCAATTTATTGGATGATAATATCGCTTAAGTTGTAGTGCCTCTGCGCCAGGAGCTTGGCCTTGTTTATATTGCGGCCATTTTTTCCTATAGCAAGGCCTTTATCTTTAGTAGGAACTTCTACATAAGCTAATCGCTTGCTTTCCTTGCTTACCACGTTTACCTTTTTAACGACAACCGGTAGCAGGGCGTTGCCGATGAACTCCTCAGGGCGCTCCGAATACTCTACTATCTCCACTTCTTTACCCAGTGTTTTCTTCACACGGTTAATATTGCTGCCTTTTTTTCCAATTGCAAGTCCCATGTCGCCTTTCCTGACTACCAGTATCACGCGGTCATTTGCCTCATCAACGATGCAGTCCCTCGCAGTAGCTCCAGTTAGGCTCTCGAATAATGCGATGTATCTTATGCCCTCGATTGTGAGCTTTACCTCGCTCATCTATGCACCTCTGAGCAGACTTAAGATCTCCGATTCTCCAGGCTCGATTATAGCCATCGCTGCGATGGTGTACGGCAAGCCGCATGCCGCTCCTAAATCGATGCTCTGACCGGAGTAATCATACACAGGTATCTTCGTTGCTTCAATCTGTTTTCTTACATCTGGCGGGCAATTTCTAGCTATTATCACGAGCTTTGGCGCTCCATTTTTAGCGGCTTTAATTGTCTGTTTTGTTCCTATTTTGACCTTACCGGTTTTAATTGTATTTTGTAGTGCGCGCTCTAGGTCCACTTTCTCGCCTCCATTCTATTTTTCCATATGCTTTGCTATGAGCGTAACATTTCCTGTGCCAAGCTGGATTGGCTGGCCGACGATTACATTTTCAGTTACACCTGCAAGTTCATCTATGTCTCCGCGAACCGCTGCATCAAGCAGGTGGTTCACCGTTACTTCGAAAGCTGCTCTTGAGAAGACACTGGCTTTTTCGCCCGCAACGCCGTGTCTGCCGATTTGCTTTACCTTGCCATCAACCGTCATGATATCTGCGGCAAGCATTATATGGCGAATGTCAACATCCAGTCCCTGCTCTTTGAGTGTTTCTGTGGCTTCGTGAATTACCGCGCTTCTCGCTGCTTCTATTCCCAGCACATCTGCTATTTCATTTATGTTATTCGAGGTTGTTCTGCTCGGGTCTACACCATCTGCTATGATCTTCGCTGATTCGCTTGTGATTTTTTTTGCCTTAACTGCTTTTTCTGGATAAAAAAGGTATTCAAGAGAGGAACCTTCAGTATACAGCGTGTATTCTTCTCCCTCTTTTCTTATCACAACTCTTTTGATTCCGTCAAAACCTTTTATTGTGATGCGCTTTACTTTTTCAATCAGCTGCAGCAGCCCTCTGTAAGAAGATTTCTCCGGAGCAAAATGCAGAGTGTTACCTTCGAGCTTTACCTCAAGATCGATTCCATCCTGTATTCTCTTGCGGACGTACTCCGCTTCAATTTTTCTCTGCTCGAGTATGCGCTCATTGAGCTTTATCGTCACTTTCATTTTATCGAGCTCGGTCTCAATGCTGCCCAAGTCAAGGATGTTTGTTGCCTCTATTTCCCATGCGATTTCTTTGACTTTGTCTCTGTCTCTGGCATACTCGCCTTTTAGCTTGATGTTCATCATAGGCGTTGATGGCTCTTTTCTTGCGTCGAGTATCTCGATCAGTCTTGGTAAGCCAAGGCAGACATCGATTTCAGCCACGCCGGCGTAGTGGAAAGTTCTCATCGTCATTTGAGTTCCGGGCTCGCCTATTGATTGCGCGGCCACGGTTCCGACCGCTTCGCAGGGCTCGACCTTTGCCCTCTCATAAGCCTCAACTGTTTTTTGCAGAATTTCATCAAGCTGCTCACTGCTGATCTCAGCATCGCGCAGTTCTTCAACTACTTCCTCCTTAATGTTTTGAGGAAGGTTTACGCTTGCAAGCTTTTTCTCTAGTGTGCTGACGTTCATGCTTATGTCCTCTCCCCTAAAGTGCCTTCAACTATTCTTTTAACGTTCACAGATTTTCCATAATCACTCTTGCTTGGATCTATACCATCTTCACCATAGGTGAACTGCACAATTGTGCCACCAGTCTCTCTAACGGTGCCGTCGTATTTGACTTCCAAGTCCTGCAAAGCATTAATCAGCCGCCGCTGCAAATAACCCGACTGCGAGGTTCGAACTGCTGTGTCAACAAGGCCCTCTCTGCCGCCCATTGCGTGAAAGAAGAACTCAGTTGGAGATAATCCGCTCTTATAGTTGGACTTGACAAAGCCTCTTGCCTCCGCTCCTCTATCGCCCTTTCTGAAGTGAGGCAGGGTTCTGGATTCATACCCGCGTGAAATTCGCTCTCCTCGCACCGATTGCTGTCCTACACAGGCGGACATCTGGGTGAGGTTCAGCATAGATCCCCGGGCACCTGAGACCGCCATTATTACCGCGGAGTTATCAAGTCCAAGGTGGCGCCCGGCAATATTACCGGCGTTGTCCCTGGCTCTACCGAGCTCCTGCATGATCTTCATCTCAAGGGTCTCGTCAAGCGTTCTTCCCGGTAATGCATCAAGCTCGCCTGCTTCGTATGCCTTGATTAGTGCATGAACTTTTTCCTCGGCTTTCTCAACGATCTCGCTGATCTGATTCTGTGCTTCCTTGGGAATGTCCTCGTCGTCTATGCCAAAGCTGAAGCCGAAGTGCATTATGCTTCTGATCGCCAGTCTCGTGGCATTGTCCAGGAAGTCCTTAGCGGCTTCTGCTCCGTATTCTTTTATTATTCTATCAAGAATGTGACCTGTAAAAGCTCCAAGTGCTTTTTCGTCGATAGTGCCGTGCTTTAGCTGTCCGTTCTTTATTACCACGTATGCATCTCGCTCGCAGGCTTCTGCTTTACAGGTCTCGCAATCATCACATACCTCTGCTTTATAGCTAAGGTTCAAATTCTTTGGCAGGAGTGCGCTGAAGATCTGCTTTCCAGTCCAGTAAGGCTTCTCATCTTTCATTCCAGCCGGTTTTGGAAGCTTCTTTATCTTAGATTTTCTGAGCAGCTCAAGAGCATTGTTCTCATAAAATATCGCCTCTCCTCTTGTGAGCAGGTATAAGCCTGAGATGTGGTCGTGTATCCCGCCTATGATCGGTCCTCCGAATCTTGGTGAAAGGATGTTTTCTTCCACCATCATCAAAATCTTTGCCTCGGCACGCGCTTCTTCGGTTTGCGGCACGTGCATGTTCATCTCATCGCCGTCGAAATCGGCGTTATATGGCGGGCAAACCGCGGGATTGAGTCGGAAAGTCTTATAGGGCATTACCTTGACTCTGTGCGACATTATGCTCATTCGGTGCAAAGATGGTTGACGGTTGAAGAGCACTATATCCTCGTCTCTGAGCTGTCTGTCAACTATCCATCCAATCTCAAGGCTTTGAGAAAGCTCTTCACAATTTTTCTCTGCCACCTTAACCCTTCTCCCGTCAAGGCGGGTAACATAGTTTGCACCTGGATGATTCTCAGGGCCCCTCCGCACGTATTCCTTTGCATCCTCAATATTTCTTGCAGAGACTCGAACTGGAACCGTCATTTCCTTGGCGATTCTAACGGGTACGCCAACTTCGTTTATGCTTAAGTTTGGATCAGGGGAAATTACCGTGCGCGCTGAGAAGTTCACGCGCTTGCCGGAGAGCGAGCCCCGGAAGCGGCCTTCCTTACCTTTAAGACGCTGAGAAAGAGTTTTAAGCGGTCTACCGGATCGATGCCTGGCAGGCGGAACGCCTGATACCTCATTATCCAGGAAAGTGGTTATATGATACTGCAGTAGCTCCCACAGGTCCTCGATAATAAGCTGAGGCGCACCGACTTCGCGGTTCTCCTGAAATCTCTGGTTTATCCTGATAATATCCACCAGCTTATGCGTGAGGTCGTCTTCCGATCGCTGACCGCTCTCAAGAGTGATAGACGGACGGGTAGTTACAGGCGGCACCGGCAGCACGGTGAGAACCATCCATTCAGGTCTGGCATTCTTCGGATCCATGCCGAAGACCCTTACATCATCATCCGGAATTCTTTCAAGTCGATCGCGAACGTCGGCAGGCATAAGCTTGTGTCCCTCTTCTATATAGCCAGTTGGCTTTTCGAATTTAATTTCAAGCTGTGTTTCATTGCAGTGCGGGCAGACGTTGGCTCTTCTTGCGTCTTTGAAAACATCTCTGATGACGTCGTCAACGCTCTCGCCTATTTTCGCCATCTCATCCATCTTCTTAAGATAATACTTTTTAACATCCTCCGGCAGCAGCAGTCGTCCGCATTTCCTGCAGGTGATCTTCAAAATCTTCCGGATAAATCGAGCAAAGCCAACGTGGATCACCGGAGCAGCAAGCTCAATGTGTCCAAAGTGACCGGGGCACTCGCCAGGTCTCCCTCCGCAGGTTTTGCATCTCAGACCTGGATCTATTACCCCGAGCCTGGGATCCATGAGGCCCATCTCGATCGGGTAGCCATCGTCATCATATGTGTCCGCTGTTATGATCTTCGTGACGCTCATCTTTCGGATCTCTTTTGGTGAAAGCAAGCCAAATCTTATTTTGCCAATTCGCTTTGGACTTGTCATTTGAAAAACCTCCCTACACCGCATCTGTAAGTTCTAATCGTGGAGCAATTCCGAGTGCCTTCATCTCATCCAGAAGGAGCTTGAAGGCATAGCTCATCTCAACCGGGTATATATCTGTTTCTGCGCCACAGCTCGGGCAGTAGGTGAAATTCCTTCTTTTATCGTGAGTTGCCACCATGCCGCAGTGGTTGCAGATAAGCTCCACCACCTTATCGCTTTCGTCAAGCAATCTTTCCTTTAAAGCCAGAGCTGCACCATGCCCGACAAGCACATCTCTCTCCATCTCTCCAAATCTCAAACCACCTTCACGTGCTCTGCCCTCGGTAGGCTGTCTGGTAAGAACCTGGACAGGTCCTCGTGACCTCGCGTGCAGTTTACTTGCGACCATGTGATACAGCTTCTGATAATAGATCACTCCAACGAAAATATCTGCCTCAATTCTCTCACCGGTAACACCGTCATACATTATCTCTCTGCCTGTATGAGAGAAGCCAAATTTCATCAGAGCCCTTCTCATATCCTCTTCCTTCTCCGCAGAGAAGGCAGTTGCATCTATTCTTCTACCTTCAAATACGCCAACCTTGCCACCTATCATCTCAAGCACGTGTCCGACTGTCATGCGTGATGGAATTGCATGGGGGTTAATCACAAGATCCGGAACAATGCCCTGCTCCGTGAACGGTAAATCCTCCTGCGATGCGATAAGTCCAACAACCCCTTTCTGCCCGTGACGGGAGGCAAATTTGTCTCCAAGCTCGGGTATTCTCTGATCCCTCGTGCGCACTTTCACAAGTCTCGATCCGTTCTCTCCTTCCGTCAAAATCACAGTATCAACGATACCCTTCTCATTGGAGCGCATTGTAACCGAGGTCTCCCTTCTACCCTGTGGTGTAATACCTCCGAGGTCAGTCGGCTCTTCAAGGAAGCGGGGTGGACTCGTCTTGCCGATAAGCACATCGTTCGGCCCGACATCTGTTTCAGGATTAACCAGACCATCTTCATCCAGATAGGCATAAGCCTCCGCGCCCCTGGCGCCTCTGACTTCTGCGTCCGGTACTTCGAACAAGTCTTCCTGGCCGCCAGGGTAGCGTCTCTCCTCACCCTCGTAGGTCCTGAAGAAGTGGCTTCTTCCAAGCCCGCGCTCAATAGAGCCTCTGTTTATCACCAGGGCATCTTCAATGTTATAACCTTCATACGATAGCACAGCAACTGCGAAATTCTGCCCCGCAGGTCTTGAATCAAACTTTATTGCATCATTGGTTTGAGTTCTCACAATCGCAAGCTGTGGATAGTGCAGCATGTGCGATCGAGTATCAGGTCTGAGCCTCCAGTTAGCGGTGCTCATTCCAAGCGATTGCTTGATCATTCCGGCACCCATCGTATTTCTGGGTGAAGCATTATGCTCGGGATAAGGCACCATTCCAGCGCAGATGCCAAGCACCAGCGAGGGGTCGATCTCAAGATGAGTATGCTCCTGCTTTATATCCTCTTCCCTAACTGCGATAAAGGCATTCTCCTCTTCATCGGGATCAAGATATTCTATTAACCCCTGTCTGACAATATCTTCAAAAGTAATTTCTTTTTTCATCAGGCGCTCAAGATCGATGTCTATAACCTTGGTCTTGCCGTTCTCGACAACAATGAGAGGTCTTCTGGCTCTCCCGCTGTCAGAGTTTATCACAACTTCTTTCGTCCGCTCAAAGAATGCCACATTAACCTGAATAGGCAGAGCTCCGCTCCTCCGCTTGCCCCTGAGCTCTCTCGTTAGCTCTCTGGGCTTGTCGTGATAGCCAACAAGCGCGCCATTTACAAAAACCCTTGCTTTGCCTATCTCATATATGTTTAGTTGAGTGCTAGCATCTTCGACTAAATATCTTTTATTTCCATCATTTATTATCCAGTTCTTTGCACCTTTTTGAGATATCTGAGCGCTAGCTGTCAGGGGTGATTTATTACTTTCAAAAGCAGTTTTAATGGCAAGGCTGACGGGACCGTCTTGCAGATGCTGCTCATAATCCAGTTTTAAGCTAAACAAATACTCTCCTTTTGAATCCTCTTCCTTATACTTACTTCCGTGTTCCTTGCCGATAGGCTGCACTCCAAGCAGATTTAGAACAGCTTTGATCTCTTCCTGGTTCTCAAGCCCTGTTGAGAGTTCTACGAGCTGGGCGAAGTTCTTCACAAGCCCGCAATTGGGACCTTCAGGAGTTTCAGCCGGGCATATTCTGCCCCACTGAGTGGGATGCAGGTCTCGTGCCTCGAAATGCGGCTGAGCCCTTGATAGCGGTGAAATTACCCTTCGCAGATGCGAAAGCATGGCCATATGATCTATCCTGTCGAGAAGCTGAGAGACACCTGTCCTGCCGCCAACCCAGTTGCCGGTTGCGAGGGGATGGGTAAGCCTCTCGGTCAAGACATCCGCTCTGACTGCGGTGAGTACGTTTAGCTCTCTGTTGCGCATGCTAGCTCTCTCAAGCTGGTACTTAATATCTTGTGTCAGGCGGTTGAAGGAAACTCTGAACAGGTCCTCCATCAGATCGCCCGCTAGTTTGATGCGCTTGTTGGAATAGTGATCCTTGTCATCCTCTCCTCTCCTTCCAAGTGCAAGCTCGAAGCACGCTTCAGCCATTCTTCCCAGGTAATGGCCTTTTGCGAGCCGGCTTGACTCGTCATTGCCGAGATGCGGTAGCAGATAGCGATCCAGAATATAATTTGCCCGCTTCTTCTGGTACTCCCTTGCCTGACCGGTCGCCACGAGCTTCCCGATCTTATCCAGCGCCTCCTCAGCAGTTTCGACTTCAGCTTCTTCTATGTTCTCAAGCATGAACTTCACTATCTCGGGGTCATCGCTGACCGCTCCGACAATGTCCTTGTCGCTCTCAAGACCCAGAGCGCGAACGAGGGTGATGAAATTAATTCTGCCTGCAATGGAAGGGAATGAAACCTCAAGAATAGAATTTCTGCCGCGCTCGACTATTACAAGCGCTCTATAGCCTCGCCTTTGCGAAAACACCTTCGCCACCTCAATTTTCTCCCCGTAGCGCTCGTTGTACTCCACCAGAATCTTGTTGGGCGCGAGGTCTTCCAAGCTCATTACCACGCGCTCGGTGCCGTTGATAATAAAATAGCCGCCGGGATCCATGGGGTCTTCGCCCTGCTCTGTCAATTCCTGCGCGGATAAACCAGATAGATTGCACACTCTCGAATAGACCATTATTGGGAGCATTCCAATTTCAACATCCTGGGGCTCGGTCTCGCTGTTGCCGCGAACTATGCTCATCTGCAAATAAATCGGCGCAGCATAAGTGATGTTTCTGAGCCTTGCTTCAGAGGGATAAAGCGGCTCAACTGAGCCGTCTGCCTCTCTGACAACAGGCTTGCCAACGCTTATTTTGCCAAGCTTTATGTGTACTCCCTCATCAATGCCAGCAATATTATCTTCGGCTATATCTGTGCCAATTTTCTCCTGCTCGTCAATTACCTTCTGCAAGCCATAGTCGATGAAGGCATTGAATGAATCAACGTGGTGCTGGGAAATCTTAGCTCTGGTGAAGTATGATTCTGCCAGAATCCTTCTATTCAGCATTATTACACCTCTATGCCTCAACCACATAGCGATAAGCAATCGCTTTGCCTGCAGTCAGGCTTTTTCTTGTTATCTTTATCACATCTCCACTTTTGGCTCCTATCTCCTTCACGGCAGGATCACTCGTTCGAATAAGGGGGAGCTGACCCTTTTCACATTGATATCTCTTCAAAATCTCATCAATCTCTTTCTCACTTAATATTTCATGTTTAGGAACATATTCGTGGTCGAGCACGCTAAACTTCTTGGCCAATTTTTCCCCTCCATTAAAACGGGCTCGGGGGGATTTGAACCCCCGGCCACCTGGTATCTTCTAGGCTTCCACTCGCTACTCGCGATGGTCCAGAGAATAAAAGCCAGATGCTCTGCCTAACTGAGCTACGAGCCCTCCTTCTGATTACAATTTCAGCAAGCAGATTCTCAACTAAGATGCAAAATGCTCTTTTTGTACTGTACTTATCCCCAAACAAAGGCTCACCTTTCAATAGAAGTTAACCTCTCAATGGCATCGCATGCCGAATGCACTCATCGCATATATAGCTTTCTCTCGTAAAGCAATTATTATATGCAGGTATTGGTTATAATCCTTTCGATGGCTCTAAAAATTCGCTTTTTAGGAGGGTGCATGGAAATCGGGAGATCAGCGATTTTGATAAACGATGTTTTGCTTGACTATGGATTAAAGCCAACCGAGCCAGTGCAGTATCCAATGAACGGCTTGAGGCCAACTGATATTATTATATCCCACGGTCACCTGGATCACTGTGGCTTGCTGCCGAATATCATGGATTTAAACCCCTCGGTATACATGACCTCGCTCTCCAGAGATTTTTCCATTCTCCTCGCTCAGGATATGCTTGAAATCACCGAGAGAAAGCACTCTCTGGCGCCTTATGAAAGCAGGGACATACAGCAGGTTAGAGAGAGAACAAAAATAACGAAATACAGAGATGCTTTTGAAGTAAACGGCTTTACAGCCTCGCTTTACGACGCCGGACATATACCTGGAAGTGCAAGTATATTTTTGGAGGGGGAGAAGAAAATTTTTTACACCAGCGACTTTAACACCCGTGAAACAAGACTGCTAAGTGGATGCGACGAAGATATTCCAGAAGCAGACATTTTGATGATCGAGGGGACTTACTTCAGCAGAGATCACCCGCCTAGAGATTTGCTTGAAAAACAGTTCATAGAAAGAATAAGGCAAACTTTAGAACAAGGCGGCCTCGCATTAGTTCCATGCTTTGCAATAGGCAGAACCCAGGAAATTTTGATGCTCCTGCATAGCTACGGCTTAACCCCATATCTCGATGGAATGGGCAGAGAAGTGTGCGAATATCTGCTAAACCATCTGGAACACTTGAAAGAACCGGAGAAATTTAAGCTTGCATTTGACAATGCAGTTCCAGTTAAACCGGAAAATCGCTCTGATTTACTGAGTTCTCCAGCCATAATCGTGACAACAGCAGGAATGCTAAATGGAGGACCGGTGCTTCACTATCTCTCAAAACTTTTCGGCAATCAAAAAAACAGCCTCCTGTTAACAGGCTACCAGGCGGAAGACACCAATGGCAGGGCAGCGCTCGAGCATGGGAGAATAGACCTGAAAGGTGCCATTGTTGAGCTCAAAATGCCGGTGGAGTACTTCGATTTCTCATCTCACTGCGGTGATGCCGAGCTTAAACGATGGGTAAAAAAATTTATTGAGCGAGGAGTGGAAAAGATATTCATCGTTCACAGCGATAGCGCACCGAATTTTGCCTCATGGATAGAGGAAAACTTCGATGTTGAAGCAATTGCTCCAAAAAATGGCGATGAGTTCTGGATAGAATAAATTTTTATGAGATGAAATGCTATTCATAAAATGCAATGGAACAAAACGCAGCAGCAAAAACTCAAGAAGAAACTGATATAGAAGAGGTAATGCAAAGAGTTCTCGCCCTTGCCAAGAAGCTTGCTAAAGACAAAAAGGGAGCTCTCTTCGTAATAGCCCCAAGAGAGAATGTGCAGGGCACATATGAATGTCAGTATCCACAAATTACCCTTGCCGGCTCTCTGCTAACAAAAGGCATGGATGTTGTGCTGGAAAAACTTGCTTCTATCGATGGCGCCGTTTATCTGACTCCCGGTGGAGAAATAATTGCATATGGCGCGAGGATTCTGAAGAGTTCAACCTTCCATGGGTTTGGTACCAGACATGCAGCAGCAAAGGGCATCACGGAGCAAAATGAAAATATAACTGCAGTGCTGGTCTCGGAGGAAAGCGGCTGGGTAAAGGTTTTTCAAAAAGGCAATGTTATGCTTGAGACAGACGCAATAGACGTCAGTCCCTCAACAATGAAGAAACTGGCGGCATTTCTGACCCGGCACGACACGGCTATTCTGGTTTCCGCTGGAATTAGCGCGGCAACTCTTGGGCTGACAGCACCGGCGGTGATCGTTATTGGAGGCACATACCTTGTAGTGAAAAGCGCCTTCTCCACAATATCGTCAGTGCTGAGACCTGAGAAGTAGCGGGACAATTAATATAAATTGAAAGGGCAATATTCTTTTGTTTTAAAAAACGTGATACGGTGAGGAGTAATAATTGAAAACAATAGGGATAGTAACAAGCGGTGGAGACTCCCCTGGAATGAACGCTGCCATTCGAGCCGCAGTGCGCATTGCCCATTCAAAAAAGCTCCGTGTATTAGGATTTGAAAGAGGCTGGGAGGGACTGCTAACCAACAAGTTCAGACCTCTTACTCCCCGCTCAGTTGGGGGAATAATACAGCTTGGCGGCACAATTCTGCATACCTGTCGATGTCCCGAGTTTAAAAAGAAAGAGGGAATTGAAAAAGCCGCTGAAACACTTGACTCAAACGACATCGATGGGCTCATCGTAATAGGCGGCGACGGCGCCTTCAAAGGAGCTCTGGAACTCAGCAAAGCAACCGACACATTAATTGCAGGAATACCAGCGACAATCGATAACGATGTTTATGGAACAGAAGAAACAATAGGCTTCGACACAGCAGTGAATACGGCAGTCAGCCAGATTGACAGGATACGGGACACAGCAATATCCCTTGAACGAATCTTCATAGTTGAAGTCATGGGCCGAACAAGAGGCTTCCTCGCGCTGACCGTGGGTATAACTGTTGGAGCTGAAATAATCCTCGTTCCCGAAGAGAAATACGAAAAAGCAGAGATCTACAAAACTATAAAGAAAATCCAGGCCAGGGGGAAGAAGTCGGGCATAATAGTTGCCGCGGAAGGAATCGGAGATACTCGCGAACTCGCGGCTGAGATAGAGGCCAGCACAGGCACAGAGGCCCGACTCAGCATTTTGGGCTATGCCCAGAGAGGAGGTAGTCCTTCAGCGAGAAGCAGGCTATTAGCCAGCTTATTCGCCAGCAAAGCTGTAGAGCTGCTTTCGCAGGGTAAAGGAAACAGAATAACTGGATTACAAAACGGCAGGGTAACAAGCATAGAACTCAGGCGCTCGGCTGAAAATGAAAAGCTTCTGGATAAAAGCCTGTTAAGGCTGGCAAATGTACTGGCATGGGCAGGGCAACTCTGAAACAAAAGGATGGAATTCGAAGAGCTAAAAACTGGCGAGATGTGGAATAAAATCAAAAAGGATTTAAGAGAAGCTGAGAAAGCCATCGATACCCAAAGCATAACTGGATATTGTTTATCCTGTTTCAACAAATTGAAAACTCTTCCAAGTGATGAAGAGGAGGGAAAAAAGCGATGAAGAAATTACTAACAATTTTGATACTGGCAATGCTGGTAACATCTATGGGAATTGCATTAGCGTCCGAAAAAACGGAGAAAACTGAAAAAACGCCTCAGCCTGGTGCTACCAAAGCCTTAGCTGCGGCAATTAATCAAACAAAGGCCAATATGATTGCTATTGAAAATGCCAAGGCAACATATAAGGAGTCCTTCATTGTTAAAATGAGCGAATTAAAGCAGGAGCATGGAGTGCTGGTCTGGAAAATAAAACTGGAGAGCCCAACTCATTTGCTCGAAATTCTGGTCGATGCCAGTACCGGTGCCATTGTGAGTTCTGAGAAAAAAAATGAAGAATATTTGAAGTTCAGCACCTCCGGCGATGATTTAACTGGAATGTTTGTCTCATTCACCTTCAATGACTCTGTCATGAAAATAAGCAAATACTCTTTCAACAATACCACTGTGTTTACTTCAATAGATATAAACATCTTCAGCGAGGTAAAGAAACGCCTTGTCGAAGGCGCCGTGGTCAAAATAGAGGGAGAAAAGGATGTGAAAATAGACATCCATGATAATCCAACCGGTTTGCTGAAAATCGAAGCGCCCAAGGCAACGCTCACTCTTACCGTAAATGGCGGTGTTCGCATAAATCGAACAAGCGATACAACGGTGAAGCTCAATACCAGCGGATTTGAAGGCATACTTATGATAGCGGGTGCAAGCAAAGGTGCCGACAGCATCGGCGTAAGCGGCAATATAATCACGGTGAAACTTGAGCATGGAAAGCTGATGTTCAGGGCAAAGCCAGCAGGCAACTATGGAGATCGCGACAATCTCGCCAAGTTAGAAAGTGAAATTGAAAAAGGACACGTGGGTGGAGAACTGCACGTCAAGGGCAGGAAATCCTTTGATGTCGTGATCTATAAAGAGGTGGAGCTCAACATAACAAAGATGGACACCGTAAACAAGACAATAAACGTATCAGTGAAATCTGGCATTCCAGATGGCAAATTCATAGTATTCAACATAGACAAAGAAGTACTTGAAACAACCCCTTCGATCTACACAGACCTCGCAGGTGGATATAAAATCTTATTAGACGGCAAAGAAATTCCACAGGCAGGCAACCTTCAGGACCTGATCAACGCAAAAGCAAAAAATGAAACCTCAAAATATATAATAACAAGCGGAACAAGTGGTGCTCAGATAATAGTCTACGTGCAGAAATTCTCAGAACATACCATAACGATTAAAGGAGTAGCACCAGTTATCCCCGGCGTACCCGGATTTGAGGCTCTAAGCTTGGCAGTTGCCTTTGCCTGCCTAGCATTGTTCCGAAGGCGACGATAAACTCCAATCACTATTTTTTATTTTTTAAAAATATTTACTACTCAAAAATCTGAAAAACGGTTGATTTTAAAAGTCTGACTCTTCATGTGCTATCTTTTTTGTTAATCTGTTTTCTTCTCGCTCCGCATCAATAAATAGAGTTCTTCTGGTTTGACATATTTATTGATTTCAGTCATGAGCCTATATATTTGCACTTTTTGCATTCGAATCGTTTTTTCCTTCTCTCTCAGCATATTTTTATCATACTCAACCGTGTTTTTTTCACTCGAAGGTTCATTCTGGAAATAAATCTGCTTGAGCACTGAGAGAAGACGCTCATTATTGTCAAGAAGTTGAGCCTTTTCCATGTATTCTTCGATAAGCTCTCTTTTAACCCCCTGACTAAGTGCAACTTCTCCAAGTTTCTCAATTTTTTTTCTAGCATTTAATGTCTCCTGAATTGCGTCAATGAGCTGCTTTTGACCAACTGGTTTTATCAGGTAGTTATCAATACCCTTTTCAAGGATGTTGAAGTCTGGTCTCACTGCCGTTAGCATTATAATCGGGATATTCTTTAGTTCCCTGCTTTGTTTAATTTTATCCAGCACCTCCCAACCGCTCATCTCGGGCATGAGGATATTAAGCAAAATCAAATCAGGTCTCTCCACCATAAGTTTCTTAAGTGCCAATCTTCCACTGTATGCCGTGATAACTATAAACTCATTGCAAAGCATTCCTTCAAATAAGTCAACAACATCTCGCTCATCATCCACGATCATTAACTTACTCTTAGGATTCATCGTTAACCCTCCTTTAAGATATGTCTCTCATCGCGCGGGTGCACTACGATTCCCTGAGATGTGATCTCGTATGGGTGGACCTTTTTGCTATGGTCTGAGCCTCGCATTTTGAATATCTCAATGCTTCGCACGCGTCCGTTTTCAGTTCTGTGGTTATACATCACAATGGTGCCTTCAGTAACGAACTGCTCTACCCCGAATCTGCTTGGACGTCTCTCATCCAATACCTCGCAAATCAGGATCGATGTCAAACCCAGCATGCCGAGTGTTGCACCAAGCTTCAACATGCCCAGTCGAATACTCGTGGCATCATTATTCAGGGAAAACCCGATCGCAGTTGTTGAATCCACAACGATGCGCATTGCATTAGTTTCCTCCTGAACATTTACTATCTGATCGAGCATCGATCCCAGATCAGAGTGGCGAACATCGACATAGCGCTCCTGTGACGGTACTCCGATTTTTGTTGCAGAGGCATCTATTATCGCGAACTTCTTATCTTCTTCAAGCTTTTTTAGGTCCCAGCCGAAGTTTAGCATATCTTTTCTGATCTGCTCGGGTCGCTCTTCAGTGGCAACAAAAATTCCATTTTCATCATAATGCACAATACCGTTGTAAAGAAATTGAACTCCGAATATGGTCTTGCCGGCACCACTTCCGCTTGCGATAAGGTAGCTCCTGTTCCTGATCAAACCACCACCGCAGATCTCATCAAAGCCCTCAATTCCAGACTTAACACGTTCTTGCATATTTGCCATAATGTCTCCCAGGCAAGTTAGACAAATCTATCAGAACAAAGATGATTATGATAATTACCAAATAATTATGTCTTTTTGGCATAATATTACAATTGTCTATATAAATATTTAAATTTATTGGAAATATTTTACTTATTTATTAATTTTTCTCAATCTTTCTAGGATGAAGAGGCTTCTAATTCAGCTTTTAAAATCTGTGTGAACTCTCTGTTTTACAAGCTCAACCACATATTCTGCTTTAGCTAAGCTTTCTGCTGCTTTTTCTTTTGTGTAAAATTTGCTGGGTGGGAGAAGTTCTAAGTCATGGCGAATCGGATATCTGGCTTTAGTAACATGCGGTTCAAGCTCTTCCATGGATCTGATCGCTTCCATCAATCCTTCCTTCAGCTTCTCGTTAATGCTCTCCGCCAGTCTTTTCAATACCAGGGAATTTCTATGTTTCTTGCTAGGTTTGGCTCCCAGCACTATAAGCCAGGCAGAAGTTGCATTCTCTGCAGATAAAGCCGCCAGGAGCACACAGAGAGCATACCTCTCATTTTTAAACGCCAGTTCAGCATCTTTCAACTGATCCAGCGCTATCTGCAAGTAGGTATTAGCCTCTTTTGAATCCATGCCGCGGCCTCTTCGTCATAAGTCCAGTTCTCTCGAAGTTCTCTTTGCTTTACACGGAGGAGGTACTCTATTCCAATTTTATCATACAGCACCTCATAAGCTTCAAGCATCCCGAAAGAAAAGGCAGTTCTGGACTGAAGATTTATTATCAGATCTTCAACTGTCAGGAAAACTGCCTCAACTGCCACGTCGTACTTGAACATAAGATTATAAATCACCCTGTTCAACTTTTCCTCGACATCCATCTCCGTGACCACAACCAGGTCGACATCGCTTTCCTCAGTAGCCTTTCCCTTCGCCAGACTGCCAAAGAGTATCACAGCGCAAACCTGCTCGTCGACGCTCAGCTCCTCGGCAATTAATTTTGCCTTTGTCTTTAACTGAACGCTTCCCTCCACATATTTTGCAAAAACCGGATCTCCAAGAACATCAGCAGGATTCATAAGCTGATAACCATTGCCTCTATATTCTATTACTCCGACCGAAGTCAGTTCTTTTAACTTGATGGAGAGCCACCGGTCGCTCAAGCTAGTTTTAGCTTTTAATTTGCCATAGCTCAAAGCCCCTCCGATCAATGCTGCCACGATTCTTCCCTCGGGAGTGAGCTCTATCAACTTCAAACCTCTTTTCATTACAAAGTATAGTTTACTTTACTGAGTAATATAAATTGTGGTCTGGCAAAATTATTCAAAATCAAACTCGAAAAATGGCTTTTCTCTTTCGAAGTGAATTATTTTGCTGATGTAAGGATAAGTGCTGACTCATAGCTTTTTCTAATAAATGGCATGATCTGGTCAAGCTCTGCCTTGTTCTTAATAAAGACCTTCAACCAGCTCTGAATAATTTTTTTGCCCGCCTGGAAAAAACTGGTCTGATGCTGACGGGATAGCGTCTCTCTGTCAGCCTGACTTATTTGAGTGATCACAATACCATCAGTAACCAGAAAAACAAAGATCCTTCGATCTGCCTGATAGCAGGGACAGCCAAACATCTTCTTGGTGCTAACCTGAGGCCATTGTAAAACTCTCTTCTCAAGCTCCAGCCTCAGACTCTTCATTTCCCGTTCTGAATAGAATTTCATCGATTCCACCATCCTTTTCAGGCTATCTCAGTATCGCATCTTTTTTTAAATGTATTTATCATTACCCAAAGGACAAATCTTAGTATTACACGTAAAGGATTTGTCATGAGAAGTCCTTATTTATGTCATTCCACATTTGTTATTTTGGAGGTTAACCAGTGGCAAAGCTCGTTTCTAAATGCGGCATAGATTGCGGTAGATGTCCCTGGGGACCTTATCCAAGGAAGAGCATGACTGCCTCGGAATTTGAACATTACAGAAACAACGCCAAGGCGATTTTAGGATACATGCCGATTAAGACGCCGTGCGTGACATGCCTGACTCCAGATTCGAAAATTCCCAAAGGATCTAAGCTGCCTAATCGAAAATGTTTGATACGGCAATGCGTGGACAGGAGTGGAGTGGCAAATTGTGCTTATTGTTCGCGATTTCCATGTGACATTTTGAAAGCAACGGCCGGTGCCTGGAATCGAAAGACTATAGAAGAAAAGCTTGGCGCGCCCATTTCTAAAGATGACTATCACGCTTTTGTAGAACCTTTTGAGGGAATAAATCGCCTGGAGGCGACTCGTGCTTCGCTGAAGCCAGAAGAGATTGCAGAACCAGCAAGAATATTGATAACCAAGAAGAAGATCGTCGACTTTCCAGAGAAACTGCAATTCACCGAAGAAGAGACCGAGGCTTTCAGCGCAGTTCACAGGCTGCTGTCAACCTTGCAGTTTTCTTCACTCGGATTTCGAGATGCCGACACGTTCGGTCAACATCATAAACTTGAGAAAGTGAGAACACATATTTTGAGGTTTCTGTGGATACTCGGAAACTACGGCAAATTCGAGAAAGAGAAGAGCTCACCTCTAATGATTGATGCCAGAACCTTCCTTACCAACCGGGGCAGCGAGAAGACACTGGCAATCTGGTCTTTCCTTAACGATACGGTTTTCAGGATTTTATCAGAGTTCGGAATCTCTTGCGAGCGTATTCCACAGAAAGGAGTGAAGGAGGAAGACCTGGTGACAGGCACCGATTATCTGCGAAGTACTGGATGGACCATCCAGATGTCATTCGATGAAGAAATTGGCGGATCAGCTGCTCTGAAGGCGCTGCAGATTTATGCGCTGAGAATGGACAAAAAATACGCCAAGAAAGCCTTTCGACACTTCCAAGACGCAGATATGCGAATTCTCACCGAAAAATAATCAAGATGAAGAACTAAGTCATTTTCCTTCATCAGCCGCCAGACCAAGAAACTGAACATCCGCGAAAATTGCGTGTTTGCTGTAATTGAAGGAGCTGAGAGAGTAGGCAATTTTGCTGGTATCTTTTAGCAGCGGAAAAACCTGCTCAAAACTCTGTCTCACAGTTTCCGGCGTTACCTTCTGCGTGATGGTAAAGTCCAGATCTTCTGAGAGTCGCCACTCTGGAAAGTAAACCTTTCTGATCGCAGTGCCTCCCTTGAAAATCAGGATGTCTCTCAGCTTGGAATCCTCTGAGTAAATGCCGCTGAGCAGCCATGTTAGAGCATAGTCTTTCTCAAGAGTTCCAGCGTCAAAACCGGTTCTTCTCGCAAGTCTTCTTAAATCGTCAGCGTTCATCCTAATGCTCCATCCAGCTTTTTAGCTCTTCGCTTGTTCGGTTTATCGCAAGCCCGAACTTCTTTGAATATTCTATAGGCTTCTTGGTTCCCAATGGGTCAAGCCACATATATCCTTTGAATTTGCCAGAGGCTATCTTTGAACTTATCTTATTTTCAATTTTCAGCAATTCCAGTATATATCCCAGCCTTCTGGTTACCACTTCTACTCCCATCTTTTTCGAGTACTCCAGCATTTTTTCGAAGTCCAGCTCTTTTCTTCCCCTCCATATTCCTTTTACCGCTTCGTCCAGCCCACCGGAGTACTTTGGATACAGCAAGCAATCTACAACTGTTTTCTCTCTTGAAGAGATGTTGAATTTGCCTCCATTAGTTTTTTCCTCCACGAATCCGAAGAACTTTTTTTTTGCAAGCGTCACGAACTCAAATTTTGTGTCTCCGTAGGTTAAATCTCTTTTTCTCTTCGTTGTCGCAACGAACACCGAGCGAGGAGACTGCTCTGTCATGCCCCAGTAGTTAAGAGCCGACCAGAAGGCAAGGTAGTAGTTATCTATCAGGTGCGGGACAAGCAGAAAAGGAACCTCCGACCATTCTGCTTTGTAACCGGCTCTCGCGGGCACCAGCAGATACTTCCCCTTCTCTATCTCTTCGATTCTGCCTTTTTTTCTCAACCTGTAGAGCACGTTTCTCACAGAGGCATCCGTTGACTTCAGGATTCTGTGTGCATCACTTGCTAGAAACACGTTTTTTCCTTCTTGTTCCAGCGTGAACAGCAACTTCAGCTCCATATCACCAAGTCTTATTTTTTTTGTAACCATAATCTCGCTAAAAAAGATTTTAGTTACATAAGTATTAATAGCTTTTTGTCAGCGAAACCCTGGAAAAGAAAAGCAGTGATCCCTTCCCTACTTCGTCCCACCCGCCTCAGGGCGGCCTCATCCTTTTCAGATATGGCTTGCTCACCACATATAATATTGCATGCAGATTTTTCGGGAGCAAGCCGTATTGGATAATTTTATTATAATATTATTTTTATTTACCACTGGTCAAGAGGCGGAGAAAAGCAGGAGACTATTGTTATATAAATCGTGATAAACTTAAGAAGCTGTTAGATTTTCTATTATAGCTGATTGAAGATTTCAAGTGACCCTGGGAGGGATTTTTTTCTCACGTTTTCAAAGGCTCGATCACAATTTTATTATCCCTGAGATTGACCTTGAGCTCGCTATTTTCGTGCAGATTGAGCGCTTTAATAATCTCCCGGGGAATGCGAATAGCCAGGCTGCCGCCGATTTTAAAGGCTCGGCGTGTGAAAAGCTGCTGATAGATTTCGTCGTAGCCCCTCTCATCAATCCACTCGTCATTGCATTTAGGGCAGACCTCGACCTCAGCGTAAATTCCCTTTTTGATCTCCCTTCTCTCCCGGCTCATGGGAGATTCACAGATTGGACACTCAACTACTTTCGTTTTCATATTTCCTCCACGGTTATTATCCAGACGACTTTCTTTCTAATTGTAAATACAAATCTGATCTCGCACTCGCCAATGCAGCTTTGCAGAAGGCCAATCTCGCCATCCTTCTCGATGGGCTTAAGCAACTTGGCAGTTTTTACAAGATGCTCGGCATCCTGCGAATCCAGCTCAAAGCGCTCGGCAAGCATCAAAACGGCGTGCTTCTTGAAGTACACCGGAAGCGAATGGAGATCGTTCAAATGCTCACCAAAGATATATTTTGGTATATAAAGTATATATAAATTTTGTTGCTTCGGGAAAGTGAGCCTTCGAAGCTAGCCTCAACTGCCTCTGTTGTTATATATGTTTGGTTTTGGTTTCTTTCAGATTTGCCAGGGAGCAAATCGATATTTGTGAATTTATTATAATATTATTTTTATTTACCACTGGTCAAGTGTCTTCTGCTTCATTGTGCTTCTAAATATGCTCAGTCTTTCGAGCACTTTGTCTATTCTTTCTTCTGAGAAGCTGTGTTCTTGGCATAAAAATTGTTTGATTTTTTCGTTTTCCGGTGACCTGAATTTTATTTCGTACTCGCTGGTTACGTCTGGATTGAGGAAGAATTCTTTTATCTCTTTGAAGCTGTCTATGTTCTGTTTGAGTTCGTTCAGCGCGCCTTCTATTGTGCCGTGCTTTTTGATCAGCTTCAGGGCTTTCTTTGGCCCTATGCCTTTTATCCCATGGTTGTAGTCTGTGCCGATCAAGACTCCGATGTCTATGAGCTGCTCCCTGGTGATTTCGAGCTTTTTCAGGATTTCTCGCAGCTCGATGGTTTCTGGCTTGACGTCGATGTATATGTTCTTTGACGGTAGCTTTCTTTTTCCCGTTATTGTCAGGTTTCTTACTAGCTTGGGGGAGCCGAATAATAGAGAATCGTAGTCCTGTGAGGCTGCGTAATCCGCGTCGCCGCTGAGCACCATGAATGATGCCTGTGCCTCGCCTTCGGATGGTGCCTGTATCGCGGGTAAGCCCATATATCCTATGAGTGCTTTGGCTTCGCTGATCATTTCCTGCGTCAGCCTTGCCGAGGCCTGTGCGTATTTGAAGGCTTCTTCGCTTACTGTGGCTTTTGCTTCGATCCAGGCTTCTTCGGCTCTCTGTCTGGTTGTGGCGCGCTCTTCGAGGGTTGTCGCTTTGAACTGGGGTGGTCTGCCGTCGAATACGAAAACCGGCTTGACTCCTATTTCGATTAAATTGGTGGTGCGGTATATGAGTCCTGAGAGGTGGGAAGTTATTCTGCCTTTTGAGTCTGTAAGCGGTGTGCCATCTGGCTGTCTTATTATGCTAAGGAATTGATACAGGGTATTGTAGGCGTCAATCGCTACGATGCGATTCGCGAGTTCATTCAGCTCTATTTCTCTGCGCTCGATCAGGTCTCCGAGGTCAACTCCCATTTTAAGTAATGCCTCCGGTATTGCTTTTTCTTTTAACTACTAAATTTTATTGTAAATGGATAAGCTTTAAATTCTGTGTTTATTAATTTGTTCTTTATGGCTTATATTCAAAGTGGCGATGTGAGGGATATTCGCTGTGATCGCTGTGGACTTGAGGTTAAGGTGGAGTTTCTGGAAGTGCCGTGGTCAAAAAACATTCAGGATTTGATCTGTCCGTATTGCGGTGATCAGAGGCTCTCTGAGGTCAGCGACGGGTCAATTGAATTTCGTTCCAGTCCGGTGAGTATTCCCTGAAGGTTATTACGTCGTTCCACATATATCTAGGGCTCCATTCGCGGGTCGTCTGGAAATTGCTTTTTTCGTATAATATGTTGCCATCTACAACGTATGTTTTTCCGTCGATAATGGTCTCGGCCCAGGCGTGTCTGCCAGTAGTGCCGTCGTTTTTCTTTACGTGTCCCAGGATTGCTACTGTGTTATAGCCTTTGGCGATCAGGATCGAGGTCATTGCCAACGCGCTATCTTCGCAGTCTCCTGATAGGGTCTTGCCGTTGTAAGCGTGTGAGAGGTAGTAGGATGGGTTTACCCAGTAATCTTCTGCTCCAAATTGTTCCTGGTCTCTCACATAATTCAGGCGGAGTGGTGTTCCATCCTGGTACTGGAAGATATATATACTCTCATTTATTTCTGTGAGCTTCAATTTTTTTGAGTGAAGCTGTACTGTGCTAGCATGCGGTGTTATGTACAGGGTGGGGTCTTCCGCGCTCCAGATTTCGGTTGATTTGTTGACTTTGTACTCCAGTAGTGACGGGTTTGAAATGGATGGGCTGTCTCCGGGTATGTCAGTTCCTTCCGGTGGGGCGCTGTGTATATTCAGGTTCAGTTTGGCTGAGTTATCTGATGAGACAGCTATTAAAAAGACGAACAGTAGCGCCAGGATCACTCCATAGAGTTTTATACCACTCATCGTACTATTTATTTAAAATTCAACCAATAAATATCTTTTCTTTGTTAATTTATACTAATAAATAATTTTTATAATTAAAAATCATCATAATAACTATATAATGATGGCTTATCATCGAACAAATAAAAATTAGCATTTTTCAAGATTACAGTCATTGATTAAGGCTAAATCATAAAATCAGAATAAAATATGCCTCAATATGCGAAAGTTATTTATAAAAAGCCCTCTAATCTTAAGCAAGGTGAGAAATGTGCCAAAAGAATTGGAATTGCCCAACGCACCGATGGCAAGGCTCATGAAAGCAGCGGGAGCAGAGCGCGTTAGTGACGAAGCATGCGTGGCACTTGCTGAGGTGCTTGAAAATTATGCATTGAAGATCTCGCAGGAAGCAGCAGTGCTTGCCAGGCATGCTGGCAGAAAAACAATAAAGGCAGAGGATATAGCACTGGCAGTTCAGAGAATCGGAAAATAACTTTCTAGCAGGGCTCGTGGTCTAGCTGGCTATGACATCGCCTTTACACGGCGAAGGTCACCGGTTCGAATCCGGTCGGGCCCACTTAATATCAATCGGGAGTGTGGAGAATAAGCCCCCTTCGGTTAGGCCCCTCCGCGCAGGCAGAGATTTGGACCATGCAGCATTTGGCTTAGCGCCTACCAAGGGTTTATCCGGACTTTTTCCCTTACTGGCTTGCACCGACGAGGATTCGCCGTTCCATCGCTCCCAAGCGAGTCGTCGACGGGTTAGCTCGGAGTCCATTGCTGAATTCCTTCTGCGTTTTCACGCTTGCCGTCTCATCCCATTCGCCTGGACGTGTCGTGGCTGTGCCAGAGCCAGAGCTCTCGCCCTGCGTGCTTGCGCACGCTCGTCTGTCCGGATGGTGGGGGGACTTTCCTCAGCACTTCTTTGAAGCACCGGCGGCTGCCCTTCCACTCTCCCCTTTATATTTAAATTAAGAAAAGGCTTATAACTTGCGCTTAGAATTATAGATAAATATGTTAAAGCTTCTTACGCAGGAGGAAGGAGAAAGTTTACTTCGCCTTGCCAGAGACTCTATTGAGAGGTATCTGAAGACACGGAGCAGGATCAAACCAGCTATGAGCGGAGCTCTAAAGGAAAAGCGCGGTATTTTTGTCTCACTCCACAAGCACGGCGATTTAAGAGGCTGCATAGGGCATCCTTATCCAGATATGCCACTCGGAGAAGCCGTGGTGGATTCTGCTATATGCGCTGCCACAGGCGACCCACGCTTTTATCCTGTTGAAGCTCGGGAGCTGGGAGATCTGGAGATCGAGGTCACAGTGCTAACGCCAGTTGAACACATCAAAGCGAAGCCAAAGGATCTGGTCAGGGAAATTGTTGTTGGCAAACATGGATTGATCGTGAAGAAGGGGATGCGAAGCGGGCTTCTTCTGCCGCAGGTGCCGGTTGAACAAGGCTGGGATGCTGACGAATTTCTAAGCCATACCTGCATGAAAGCGGGACTGCCTCCTGATGCCTGGTGGGATGAGGATGTCAGTATATACAGGTTTGAAGGACAGATTTTTTCAGAAGGCGGAAATGGCTAGGTTGCATTTAGCTGTGCAAAAAAAAGGGGCACTTAAAAGATGCGTGACGAGGAACGTTTAAAACGAATTGAACTGATTATTAAGGAACTCGGAGAGTTCTCAAGTAATGGTGCAACTATTGTTGTCGAAGGGAGAAAGGATCGAAGGGCACTTCGCGATCTCGGTATAAAAGGTGAGATAATTTTTGCCTCGCGTTTTCCTCTTTTCCAGTTTTCAGAGAACGCGGCAGACAATAGCAGGGAGATCATTGTAATGACCGACTGGGATAAGGAAGGTGAAATGCTGGCCAGGAAAATAAGCGGTTATCTGACGTCTTTCGGGTGCACGCCAAATATGGGGATCAGATTAAATCTGGGTGCTCTTGTAAAAAAGGAAGTGATAGAAGTTGAGAACCTCGCGGGCTATATCGCCAGATTGCGGGTACAGTGCGGGGTTGAGGAGTAGACCGGTTTTTGCAATTATACCACAAATTATTAAACCTTTAACGTCAATACTATTTTTGTTAATTAAATCTTAATCATGGAAAATGGCTGGATAAAGTAATATGACATTCATCTCATTACCGTTGTTAGAAATATGTAAGGGATGTAAGAAGGCAAAGGGGCCTGATCTTTCAGGCTAATCGGTTATCTGGCTATTTTTCTGGAGATGGTAAATATGGAAGCTTCGGATACGACTAAGTATGTTATTCACGCTCACATTAATGCGGAGGGCGTGGTTGAGCGCCCCGATGTAGTTGGAGCGATATTCGGTCAAACTGAGGGATTGCTCGGCAGTGATCTTGATCTCAGAGATCTTCAGAAGACCGGTAGAATTGGACGCATAGAGGTAAACATTGAATCCAAATTTGGAAAGTCGAACGGAACAATATTGATACCTTCAAGTCTGGATAAAATCGAGACTTCTGTGCTGGCTGCGGCTCTTGAGACAGTTGACAGAGTCGGGCCTTGTATTGCAAACATTAAAGTGGATAAAATTGAGGATGTCAGGGTAAGTAAGAGGAAGCAGATCATAGAAAGGGCAAGGTTGATTCTTACAACCATGCTCGACGAAACAATGCCTGAGAGTCAGGAGCTCATCGAAGCGGTGAAGCAAGCCGTGAGGGTAGAGGAGATAACCTTTTTTGGCGACGATGCCTTGCCGGCTGGGCCAAATGTTGTGGGTTCTGATGCCATTCTCGTTGTCGAAGGCAGGGCAGATGTGCTCAATTTGCTGAAGTGCGGCATCAAAAATGCAATCGCTGTCGAGGGTACAAATGTTCCGCATGTGATAGGTGAGCTCAGCAAAAACAAAACTGTTACGGTCTTCCTTGATGGGGATCGAGGTGGCGATTTGCTGCTTAAAGAGCTGCTGCAGGTGGCCGACGTGGACTACGTTGCCAGAGCCCCTGAGGGTAAGGGCGTTGAAGATCTGACTCAGAAAGAAATCGTTAAGGCACTGAGGGGAAAGCTCCCGGTTGAGCAGGTAATCGATATGCAGCAGGCAAAGGAGCGAAGGTTCAGACGCAGGGAGATGGCTTCGAAGAGGAGAATAATGCATCGCGAGGAACCAGTAACGGTGCCAAAGGAGGAAATTCGGGTTGTACCAACCAGCGAAGAGGGGCGTGTGGAAGAGCTCACCAAAGCGCTTGAGCCGAGGGTAGAGAGCGAGAAAGAGGGTACTGAGTTCAAGCGGTTTGTTGAGGAGCTGAGCGGTACTTTGAGTGCGAAGCTGCTTGATGAAAACAGAAATGTGATTAAAGAAGTGGCAGTTAGAGATCTTGCGAGGGCGCTTAAAGAAACAGATACCAACGTTCGAAGTGTGGTCTTCGACGGGGTTATTACCCAGAGGATAATCGACATCGCTGCTGAGAAGAAACTCAATTACCTGGTTGGTGTTAAGCTGGGCAATATTGTTAAGAAGCCTATGTCGGTCAAGATTTTGACAGCGGAAAACATATAGAATGGATGGTGTCACAGGATTAAATTGGAAAAAGCTAAACGGCAATTAATTGTTAATAGTTTAACATTTAATTTTTAATTTTTTAAACACTTTTTTAGAAAAAAAATGAGGTAATTACTTATAAAGATTATAGGAAACTATTTTCCTACATAATCTTTTAGTACACATAAACTTAAGCTAGTTTATCGCTAGATTGCGAAGGCTACGCAAAATGGGGTTGAAACTTTGCATAAGGAGGAACTGATACATCTGCATTCTTTGTTGGTACAGATAAAACGCTATTTTGAACAAAATGGAATGGGCGGCGATTTTTCGGACTACAATTCTTTGCATATAAGTCCATTGCACATCCATCGCAGCAAGGCTGAGCACAAACATGCTATCTTTGTTTTAGGCACCAAACTTGCAACGCTTATGAGCGATGGGGACTCTTCAGGAACAAGCAGGATCTCAATTCGCATGCAGGAATTGGCAGAGAGAACTGTGGCTGAAGCAACCAAAGCCCATTAATTTATTTTTTAATTTATTTTGATTTAATTTAATAAACTCTTCAATACATTTATATCAAGAACAGAGAAACATTATATAGCCCTCAACGAGGACTGGCGCAACACTCTATTCTAGAGCGGATGAGCGTCTGAGCAAAAAGAGGGCGACATCTCGTGCTATATAGGTCCTCACGGGAGTAAATGGAATATCCAGGCAATGACCTTGAGACAACCATAGCGCGAAACACTCCTCGACACAGGGTTTACCGGGATGGACAGCGGCGCTCGCCAACGGATGATCCCCCGGGGTTAGTGTCGAGGGACAACTCCAAAATCTCAGCCTGTTACCGGCTCCTTTTCACAGCTCCAAGCCCCATCAGTATATGCTCCCTGCAGCTAGGAGAGCGGCGGCGATTGTTGCAAAAATCGCAGTCAGCAAAATGCCATCAAAAGTGCCAGCCCCGCCAATACTCATAACATGTGTACCATTTTTCTTCACCTTGGGAATATTAAGCAAATCAGCTCCAATTATAACACCGCAAACGCCAGATGCAAAGGCAAGCTTTGCTAAGTGAGGCAATCCTCCGCTGAAATAAAGCGTGGAGTAGGCAATTGCAAGTGTAGCGAGGGGAGGAACCAAAAGTGGCACCGTGATCCCCCATCCAGAAACAGGTCTGGATATAAAATATGCAACCAGAGAAACAAAGCATGTTGTGAACAGAAACGCGGCTAAAGGAATACTTGTAAGGAAATAAATTGAAATGGCCAGTGGAATTACCCCTCCTCCAACATTTATCGCAAGCACAGTTCTGCTCTCCCTCCACTGTATTCTATACGGCACTCCGGTTTCGATATCAGCTTCTGAAATAAGCGGCTCGTGTCTTGTGGAAAACTCATAAATTGGAATGTTTATCAGGCTTCCAAATATTATTCCTGTCAAAATTATAACTGCAACTGCTGGAGTGAACCCAAGTACCTCGAATACCGTAAAGCCAATATTAAGCATGAATAAAACCAAAACGATTGGAATAAGGATGATCAGCAGGACGAACAAAGGTAGTGCGATGGGAAAAAATAGCAAGCGCCGCACCGCAAACCAGCTCACACAGCTATTGAACAACCGCTGCTTTTTTATCTATTGCGATAAAGTCCTGAACAGCTCTAACACATTCAAACGGTAACATGATAAAGCCATCTTCAGCAGTATACCCTGAAATATTGGCAGCCGGGTCAGGCTTTACAACAAGCTCGACAAGGCGACCTGTTTTTAAGTCTATCGTAATATTGTAGAGCGTGCCTATTGCTGCGCCATCGGTGGTGACAACTTTTCGATCAGACAGATGCTTTGCAAATATCTTGGCCATACACTTATACCTCTTTAACGTATCAATAATTCAGTATTTTGGTTAATAATCTTTTTGATATATACAAAGTTTTATTTTCGCAGGCATCATCATCTCCCAGTAAATGGCACAGTGCACTGTCTGCGGAAAGCAGATATATCTACCGTACAAATGCAGATTCTGTGGCGACAGCTTTTGCGAGGAGCACCGCCTGCCGGAAAACCACTGGTGCGTGGGGCTGGAAAAATATAAAAAAGATCTCAGAGAAGGAAAAATCATATCAAGGGAAAAACCGACTAAAGCACAGCCAGGAATAGCAAGTAGAGTTCTTGCTCCACTCAGCCTTTTCTCAAAGAACTATTCCTATTTACTACTGTTCATTATTTCCATCTCATTCATACTGCAACTCATTCCTGGTTACACCGAGCTACTGATATTAAGGCCTCTGAATATCGAACAGAGACCCTGGACACTGATCACGCATATCTTCCTGCATGGCGGATTTTATCACTTCTTCTTCAACGTGCTGTTCATGATCTTCTTCGCACCAGCGCTCGAGAAAAAAATCGGCAGCAAGATGTTCCTGCTTATATTTTTCACATCAGGAATAATCGCAGGAATAGGCCATAGCTTAACCTCGATAAACCCCGTGCTTGGTGCAAGCGGAGCCCTCTACGGCGTTTTCGGCGCACTGGCAATGCTCGAGCCAAATATGACAGTTTACATATACTTCATTCCAATGAAAATAGGAATGGCAGTCATTTTCTTTGCTCTGATCGATTTTCTGATGATGGGCACAGGCGATGCAATCGCACACGCAGCACATCTATCAGGCTTGCTTGTAGGTCTTATCGCCGGTGCAAATTTAAAAAAACCTGCCCATTAACTCCTTTTGACGGAGAGTATTCATCTCCACAAGAATTTCGAAAATCCGCTTCACAGCTTCGACGTCAAGACCTTTCTCCGCTGCTCTGCTGCCCGCCCTCTTCAGAACTTTTTTGGTCCGATCGGGGTCGTCAATGCCGACGTTAGCCTCCATTTTGGCCGCCAGAATATCCTCCGCAAGCCTTGTCCTTCTTTCGATCAGCTCGATAATTTGCTCATCGATCTTATCCAACTCGGCTCTAACTTTCTCCAGAGATCTTGTTGGCATGCATCTCACCTAAGCAAGCACTCCTGCTCCAGTGTTATTAACCTTCGAAATTATAATCTTTCCGCGCAGTTTTCTCCAGTCCCTGCGAATCTCCTTAACATCATCTTCATCAGCAAGAGCAATTATTGCAGGTCCCTTCCCGGATAAACTCGCTGCCCTCGCTCCACTCTCGATGGCGCTGATTATCGGCTCAGGATTAAAGCCCAGAGCACTGCAATACAGCAAGCCATTCAACGTCATCGCCAGTTCAAACTCGCCCTCAAGCGCAAGATCAAAGGCAATATCAACAAAAGGCGCGATTGTCTCAACCCTCTTAACATCAACATCTTTAGTAAAAGCAAGCCTGTCGGGCACATAAATTACGGCTACAGCCTCATATTCAATCCTTTTAATCAAAATGTGCTCTCTGTTATCAGTAACCACAATGCCGCCGAGGAAAGAAGCACATGCATCATCAAACGCACCCGTGATGGTAACGCCGCTATCCCTCGCCGCTTTAACGCCAAGCTTAACAGCCTCAAGCGGCTCTAACTTCTCATCAAGCGCGCTGAGCGCAGCGAGCATCGAGGCATTTGCGGCAGCACTGCTGCTCTTCAAACCCCTTGCCATGGGCACTTCGCTCCAAGTTTTAACTCTCGCGCCGCTTTTGATTTTAAATCTCCGGAGCACAAGCTCCACGCATCGCTCTATCAATCGCGCATCTCCACCGCCAGCAACCTTACCCTTCACACCTCTGTATCGATCGCTGATCTCCACCTCAGCAGTGGTTTTCAAATCGATTGCAAAAGCAGCTCCCTTCCACGTTGCAATGGCGTTGATTATTGTGCCTGCACCGCAAGCCATTGCCCTTCCACGAAGCTTCATAGATGATAAAATAGGATTGATCATACTTAAAATGATTTGTAAATGCGGCATAAAAGCAGCTGTAAGTACTGATATAGAAAGCGGACCCGCGGGGATTTGAACCCCGGACCACCGGCTTAGAAGGCCGGTGCTATATCCAGACTAAGCCACGGGCCCAACAGGAGACCATTTATCGTAAAAGTACTTTAACTTTACTGGGCAGCTTTTTTCAGATCTGTTGTAATTTATTACTTCTTATTCTGTGACTTTTCTTCGAATAGCTTTTCGTATATTTCTTCGGTTTGAGCCGCTATGAGTTGATAGTCAAATTTTTCTTCAGCGCTCTTTCTGCTTGCCTTGCATCATCCAAGGAATGGGAGCCCGGGAAGAGGCTGGGATTGGGGGCTCCAAAACGCTTGATGAAGAGCTGCTCGACCGAGAGTAGTTCTGGGATGAGAGATTCGTGGTGTTTCTCATTTTTGAGAATCAGATGTGATAATTTTGCCAATAGGGTTATTTAAGTCAAAGTGAAATTTATTACTGCAGGTACAAAGTATGATCGGGATTGCACCTTCGCCTCATTTTATGAGGGGCTGCCGGTACTATAGGTTTTGCAATAATGCCATACTGGGCTGTCATCTCCCTGAACTGTGCAGGAGTGTTTTCAGCGATTATTGCATATACTTCAAAGTTTGCATGGAGGGCATATTTGCCAACAGGATCATAAAAAGCTTTGAATTCCGCCCATATTGCTTCTCTCAAAAAAATTTGGTAGATATGTTCATGGATTCATGATAGCTATCAGAGCCCATGCTGCATTTCGTACTCCAATACAGTCATTCCACTCGCTCTCTTCTCCTCACGTCCAGTTTTCAATCGCCTCCTTCATCCTGCGCATCCCTTCGTTTATGTTCGCCTGTGAGGTTGCGTAGGAGATTCTGATATAGCGGTCGCTTTCAGGTCCGAAGGAGCTGCCTGGTGTTACTGCGATGTGGGCTTTGTTGAGCAGCTTTTCTGCCACGTCAACTGAGCTTCCGAAGGGGTTTATATCTGCGAAGATGTAGAAGGCTCCGTCTGGCTTGATGTATTGGATCTTCATTTGCTCCAGGTGATTTACTATCAGATCTCTTCTCACTTTGAACTCTGCTGTCATTTCTTCGACGCATTTCTGGCTTGAGATCAGTGCTGCGAGTGCGCCGTACTGTGCAAAGGAGGTTGCGCTGCTGACTGAGTGCTGCTGTATCTTCAGCATGCCCTCAAATACTTCCTTTGGCACAGCCGCATAGCCGAGTCGCCAGCCGGTCATCGCATATGTTTTGGAGAAGCCGTTTATTGTTATGGTTCGGTCTTCCAAGCCTTCAAACGAGCCTATGCTGTAGTGTTTTTCGCCGTATATGATTTTCTCGTAGACCTCGTCGGATAGTACATATATATTGTGCTCCCGGGCGATGTCCGCAATTGCTTTTAACTCTTTTTTGGATAGCACTGCTCCGCTGGGGTTGTTTGGGCTGTTGATTACCAGCAGTTTTGTCTTCTTTGTTATCTTCTCAAGCAGTTCGGTTACGAGTGAGTTGCCGTAGGAAGACACCCAGACAACTCTGGCTCCGCTGAGCTTGATGCAGGCTTCGTATGATACCCAAGCCGGGTCAAAGAGCACTGCTTCATCGCCTTCTTCGAGAAGGGCCATGGCTGCTTCGTAGATCGCATGTTTTGTGCCCGGTGTTACGATGATGTTCCCTGCCTGCACTTTCAGGCGGTTCTCAGTTCTCAGCTTCTCGGCAATTGCCTTGCGTAGCTCTGGTATTCCCGCGCTTGGCACGTAGTGGGTATGGCCTTTGTCCAGTGCTTCTTTTGCGGCTTTGGAGATGTGCTCCGGTGTGCTGAAATCAGGTTCCCCGAGGCTGAAGCTTAAAACCTCGATTCCAGCGCGTTTCATTTCGCTGGCTTTTTCGGAGATTTTTATTGTTGCCGATTCTTCTATTCCGTTAAGTCTCCTTGATAGCATCTTTATCTCAACCGCTTTACCAGTTTTACTGCTGACTCCACTGCACGCTTCGCATAATCTATGCGCTCGTGTGCCTCGATTCTGCTCATCCCAGGTCCTGAGATGCCGAGTGTTACGGGCTTGTCGTACTCGACGGCTAAATCTATGATCTTTCGGGCAGCATGCTGCACCACGACTTCATCATGCTCTGTTGCACCCTCTATGACGCAGCCGATGGTTACCACTGCATCGATGTTCTTATCCTTCAACAGCTTTTTGATTGCTAGCGGCATGTCGTAGACTCCCGGCACCATTATGGTCTTCTCGACATTTGCCCCCAAAAAATTTGCGTGCTCTCTACCGACGATCTCCATTTGATATGTCAATTCCCGGTTGAACTCGGAGACCACGAAACCCAGGTTTATTTTCTCTGCCATGTTTCCCATTCCTCCTATTTTAAAGGCCCTGCGTCTTCAAATCCTTGTCGCTGGCCTGTGCCAGCTTCTTTTTCAAGCTTCTCTGGCTTGAACAGTAATTTCAAAACATTTTGTGCATGCTCGCGAGCTCTGTTATTCGCAAGCCATGCGAGCTCTTTTTCGTCTTTTGCTTCATCCTCGTGCACGAAGACTTCGATTATGTGCGTATTTGTCAAGAGCTGTGCGTACATTATTCCCATCGAGGCTTCGTGGGCGCACTGCTTGTCTAAGGGATCTTTTCCTGGCATGCCCAGCGCCATTACGATGTCGCATTTTCTTTCTTCGATTAGCTTTTTACAGGCTACTGGTATGTCTTTTATCCCCGGCACGGTGTAGCGCTCTATGCTCACTGCCGCGCCCTTCCTGAGCTCGTCTATCGCAGCTTTTCCCATGTTAAATCTCGCGAAGGTTGTGTCAGCTATGCCCACTTTTGCCATTGCTATGCTTCTCCAAATACCTTTTGCGCTGCTTCTATGCCTCGTCCAAACTCTTTTATCATGTTAGTTTCTTTGAGCACCAGCTCCACTGCCTGCACTGTGGTTAAGATTTCTTTGTGGGTGAAGTTGCCCATGTTTCCTATTCGGAATATCCTCCCGCTCAGTTGCTCCTGGCCGCCTGAAATGATCACGCCCTGCTTTCTGACAGCATTTCTGAAGTCTTTATCGCTTGCTCCCTTTGGCAGGTTGATCGCGGTTACCGTGTTGGAATAGCTACTGATTGCATTGAGCTTCGGGAATAGCTCGAGGCCCATTGCAATTGCGGCTGCTCTAACTGCTTTGGCAGCCTGTCGGTGGCGCTTTATCCGCTGCTCAACTCCTTCTTCTTTTATGATCTGGCATGCTTCGTGCAGGGCGAAGAAAAGCGGTAAGGCAGGTGTGTAGGGTGTCTGTGATTTTGCAGCCGATTTCTTATATGCTCTTAAGTCGAGGTAGTAGCGTCTCGGTTTTTTGTTAATGGCGCTCCAGGCTTTTTCGCTTACCGAAACTATGGCTAAGCCAGGGGGCATGCCCAGGCATTTTTGCGATCCGCAGACAGCTATATCGACTCCCCATTCATCCACGCGAACGTCGTCGCCCCCTATCGAGGTAATGCCATCCATTATGAATAGCGCTCCATGCTTCTTAGCAAGGCTGCATATCTCCCTTGCAGGATTTAAGATTCCGGTTGAAGTTTCGTTGTGAACAAGAGTTACCACCTGTGCACCTTGTTCAAGGGCCTGCTCTACTTTTTCAAGCTCTATCGAGTTACCCCATTCGAATTCCACGGCGTTTGCAGTTGCATATCTCTCCCCTATTTCTTTGAAGCGCTCTCCAAATTTACCATTCGTAACGCAGACTACTTTATCGTCTTTATCCACCACATTGGAAAGAGCTGCCTCCATCCCAGCAGTGCCTGAGCCGCTTATTACGAAAATATCGTTTCTGGTTTTGTAAAGCTCTTTTAAAACTTTTTCACATTCATCCAGCATTGCGGCGAACTCTGAGCCCCGGTGATGTATCATCGGCTTTGACATTGCTCGAAGAATGCGAGGAACCACTGGCACAGGCCCCGGGATCATCAATAACTCATTTTCGTTGAAGTCCATATTCAACACTCCGCGCCTTTAGCTATGAGAGCTTCAACTTTTTAAAGGCTTCTATCTATGAAATTCGATGCTAAAAACAGCCGTGTCTCTTTCAACAAAATCCACGATTTCTTCAATGCTCATTTTAATTTCCCGGGAGATCACTCTGAGTTCCTTTCCGTGGTATTCCAGAAGCCGTGAAGCGAGGAATCTTTTGTCTCCGTAGACTTTTCTGAGATGCACTATCAAGTCAAAATTGCTTTTAAAGCTGGAGGAATTAACATTTAAAATTGCTTTTCCAATCTCCTCTAACTTGGGTTTAGCTGCATGTGGCTCACCTTTTAGCTGAGTTTTTGCTTTTTCAGCTTCCGGCTCTTCTGGTTTTGTTGTTGGTTTTTCTGGTATTGTTTTTTCGGGTTCTGGTGGTTTTGTGAATTTGATTAGC
>CAZVYP010000001.1:0-24045 GCA_964631075.1 uncultured Methanocellales archaeon | reverse complement strand
GTTTTTCAATTTCTATTTGCTTCAGGCTTGGAGCTGTTTCTTTTTCTGCTGGTTTTGATACCAGTTTTTCGAAGTTTTTCTTCACGATGGAATGTATCAAAAGCGGATTCGCGGTTCTGGTAACGAAGATTAAAAGTAGCTTTTCACTTAAATTGTAAACCAGGATCTTGCCTTTCTCTCCCTCAAAAATGATGTAATCAAATGGATTGTTATTATGGCTCAGCTTAAAGAATTTCTCCAGCTTTTGCTGTAACTCAATGCCAAGCTTCTCAGGCTCATCAGAGCTTTGAGCTAACGTACTGCCGTTTTCTCCGATTATAATTGAGCCGATTACTCCGGTTTTGCTCTGGAGTTCCCCTAAAACGTTTTCCATTCGAGTTTAGTTATATTATCGCCATACTTTAAGCTTTTCTGGCCATTGTTTATGGCAGGTATCGCTTTTGTTCGATTTTGTTCGGCAGATAGGTGCTGGCGGTGAACTCGATAGATTTTGCGACAAGTGCGTCCTGCTCGATCTTGTAGCCTCCGTCTTTCAAATCCTTGAGCTCTTTCTGCCACTCCCTGCTTGCGAACCATTTGTAGTTACGGAGTTCTTCGATTCGCGCGTAGTCTTCATCGTCAAGCTTGATCAGTGAGCTTGGAGGCAGTTTGTATTCCACGCGGTCGCTTGTCGAAAGCCCCAAGAACTTTGCGGAAGTGCAGGCGGCTTTTTCTGAGAAATATGCAAGCGATATTGAGCCCTGCTTGTAGACTGAGTAGATATAATAGCCCCAAGGATCCATGTCTGTGAATATATAAATGGGAATTTCAAGCTCACTTTCGAAGCGCTTTAAAAGCCTTCTTTCAGCTCTTGCAGGCTGTCCTTTGCCGGTTAACAGCAGGCAGTTATGTTTTTTCCAGTATTTCTGCTGATTCAGCAGATTCCAGACTGCGTATTTCTCTACAACGAGCACGTATTCGGCTCCACTTTCCTTAATCTCAAAAAAATTGCTTTCGACAATGGGTGGTACTGCGCCTCCGGCTGACCCCATCCTGGAATAATCCAGGGTATCTCCAGTTTTATCTTCAACGATAAGCGGTCCAGCAAGCACGCCTTTAGGCGTCGCAATCAGCTTCAGATGCTCCCTCAGGGAATTTGTCATCACTTCTATATCTTCTATGATCGGATCTGATTCCTCCTGAGTATCGAAAGTGTTCTCCCTTGTGCCTGTGATTTCGTGCTTGAGCATGTAGAAAAGCTGCCTTATGTCAAGAGCTGGCTTATCCTGCTCGAGCAGCCACTTTATCTGCTTCGCAACCAGCAGCGTTTGCATGAACTTCCTTGCCTGAGCCACATTGAAGTAATATCGCTTCTGGGTGTTATTACCGAGCTTTATCAATCCCTCTTTCTCATCGTAGTAAACATTGTCCAGCGCTCGAGTCAGGATCTCAAGCGATGGGTTTTTGTCAACTTCGATATCTTCGAGCACTTTTTTGCCTATATCCTGAAGCTCTCTTGCTATCTCACTCGCTTTCTCTGCCATTCACTCACCGTTCCCTTTTTCCTCATTTGCATCAGGCGCGGATTCGCTGAAGCGCGAATCAAGCATCTGCAGAAGTTGCTTATGCACATCCTTGGCTTTTCTTCCGGTAAGGCTTTCGAGTGCCTCTGCGACGATAGGGTTGTAGGCGAGGAAAATATTTTTCTTCTTATTTGCCTCAACCATTTTGCGCTTCCTGGATAGAAAGAAGCTAAGCTTTCGGGCAACCTCGCGAACCGCGAGTTCCACTTCTTCAAGGATCTCAGGTATATCCGCTATCGCATCTTTTGATTCAGAGGTAAACGCCACCTTGGTGGAAGCAACATGAACCAGCACCACCGCCGGACCTGATGGTATGCCAGTGCCATTTGCCTGCTCAAGGGTGTAATGCTTCCAGTTAATCTTCTCTATCGCGTGCGTAATTGCACATGCTCCCTGTTGGTAGAGCAGCGGCACGCGATTCGCAAAACGCAAAATCTCGACTCGACCGTCGGTGGGAATATTGCCACCGTATGCAATGCCGGCTTCAACGATAAATGGATTGCCGGCGTACACACTTGCATTGCGAGCAGCGGTTGCTATGAAATCCGGTTTAAATCCTCTCTCAAGGCTTTTATAAATAAGAGCCTCGCCTATGGGTGATAAGCAGTCGAGGCTGGGGGCGCTGATTTTGACCTTTTTAAAAGCATTTATAAGTCTCTTTGCCTCTTCGAGTGTTACATCATTTGGCACTTTATTCGCATCCAGCTCTGCCTCTCTGCATATGTTGCGCGCGGTGAACTGGCCAACGCTTTTAAATTCGTTTATTAAAAAGGTTCCGAGCTTTCTGTTCTCAGAGCGCTGAAGTATCTTCATCAGCGTGCCAATGTCGATTCCGTGGGGATGGGGCTTGATTTCAATCGATTCCTTCGGTTTTTCATCCGTCAGCCTTTCAAAGCTCAGCTCATTTCCGTCAGGCTCGATAAGGCGTATCCTCGCATGCGGATTTACGATGGAAGTTGCCCTTAAGTACTCCTGCACGGATTTCTTTCCTCTGATGTATGCGCCTTCCATTTCCAGCTCGATTCTTGTGCCGGTTTGATACCACTCGATGACTTTTTCAACCATTACTTCCGGCTCGTTTGTCTGAGTATTAATCAAAAGCTCGAAATAGTAAGCTGGCTCGCCAGTTGAGATTTTTGAGATTACCCTAGCTGGCTTGCCGGAGGTGACTTGGGAGTATAGCACCGCTGCGGAGATACCAAGGCCCTGCTGACCGCGGCTTTGTTTTATAGTATGAAAGCGGCTGCCGTACAGCAGTTTGCCGAAAACCATCGGAATCTGAGCTCTAACGATCCCCGGGCCGTTGTCCTCGACCACCACTCTATAATTCTTCTCATCAACTTTTTTTATCTCCACCCAGATATCGGGGAGAATTCCTGCCTCCTCGCAGGCATCAAGGCTGTTATCGACGGCTTCTTTCACGCAGGTAATCAGGCTCCTTGTGGGTGACTCAAATCCCAGGATCTGGCGGTTTTTCTCAAAGAACTCCGCCACGCTTATGGAGCGCTGCTTCTTTGCAAGCTCGGCTGCAATCGGCATGCTTCTCGCATCTGCACCTGCGCCAGCACCCTCATTAACATCCAAACCTGCACTTGCATTTGTATTACCTGAGGCCACTTCCATCCCCTTGGCTTAGTATTTGGAATATTAAAAAATAAATCTTGCGTTAAGGACTAAAAGCATTTCTCCTCGGTAGTCAGGGAAGTTACATCTCTGCTCCGACTATTGTCTGTGTGGATGTAACGCCTTTGATTTCTCTGATTTTGTCCACTATTTTATTGAGTGTGCTTAGTCCCTCGACGTCTATTATCGTAACGAAGTCGTACTCGCCGAAGACGTGGAATACGTCTTTGACTCCCTCTATTTTTGTAAGCTGTTTGTAAACTGTTTTTTCTTCTCCTGGTACTACGTTTACCATTGTTACTCCTATTACCATGGTCTCACCACTCTATAGAATCGCCTCTAACCTTTTAATGCTTTCCCCCCTTGTATATAACAATAGATTAAAATATCTAATTAGAAATAGCATTAAGTGGAGCACATAAAATGGTTTATAAAACTCTGAGCAAGGTTATGACCTCTTTTGTGCTTAGCGCGATTATTACGATGCTTGTTCTGATAATCATAGGACTTGTAATACCTTCTGATGGCTCTCCCGAGCCTATAGATGCGTTGATGTTCACCCATTTGCTGACTGTAGGCGGCTTCACCGTTAGTATGATGATGTTCGGCCGCTGTTTGTTCGCCACCGTGATGAAGGTCGGGATGGGTGACTGGAGCATGCTTTCCTATGGCACCTACCTGCTTTTTATTTTCGGCTGCGCCAATATCGCAGAGCACTTCTTTGAACCCAACTTATTTGGTGCAATCAAAGATCTTACGCTGGTTGCGGGGAGTGTATTAATAGTCTGGTCGATAGTGGAGATCGTTAAGTCGAAGGAAGATGAGTCCAATCTGGAGGGTGAAGCTGGATGATCCTGAAGTTTTTAATAGTGCTGCTTCTCGTGGTTCAACTCATTGTTGCCTCTCTTGGAGTTGTGTATGTTCGCAAGCTCTATTATGCAAAGAGAGCTATTTCGGACTTCTATCTTTTCTTTTCATTCTTCATTGAATATCTTGCCATGTACGCTGGCTTGAGGCTCATAGGAAGTGAAATAGTTTCGGGGTATGTTGTTAACATACTGGGCATCGAGAATGCTGCTGCTTACGCCAACGCGGCTGCGGATATTGTGCTGGTTCTGGGTGCAGCTTTTATTGTCACGGCTTCTCTCTTTCTGATTCGAATGTTTGGGGCAGAAATCGGAGAGTAACAAAAGAGTGACTTCAAGACTGTAAGCCCTCCTGGTTTGTTATAAAAACTGACATTTTGTCGAAAAATTAATAAACTTATAACGCGAATTATAATCTGATGGATACGATAAATATAGCAATTCTCATGGGGCTATTATTCATAGTGCTCGCAATAACGATCATCAAGCTCGAGCTTGTCTTCCGTTCGGTGCTCAACTCGCATAAAAAGGAAGAATTGCCTTCAACCGCTCTTTTAACTTCAAAGCACGTTAGCGAGGAAAAAGGCCAGCATATTGCAAAGTAGCCTTAAATCTCAAGTTCCATTATAAAAGCACTCTCACCATCTTCGTAATAATCCTCAATTATCCCGGCCTTTTCAAATCCAAATTTTTCATAGAAACGCTGTGCCGCTTCGTTGCTGGTTCTAACTTCGAGAGTAGCGAACTTCAAATTTGCTCTTTTAAAGCTTTCAAGGATCTTCAGCATCAGAGCACTGCCAATTCGCTTCCTTCTATGACCACTGGATACTGCTATTGATAGAATTCTTCCGCTGTGTTTATCCACAGGAATTCCAACCACAAATCCGAATAGCTCGTTCTCGATAGTAGCAACGAAAAACATATCACTGCATATTTCATAGGCTTTCATGTAAATCCATGGATCAGCGAATTCAACGAAGTTATCATGGTGGATTGAAAGCACGCTGTAAAAATCCGCGGGCTCAAACTTTCTCACTGCTGGCAAACTTCTCGGTACATGCGCTGCAGAAATAAACATATTTTGAATCAACACCCTTAATATTTGGAGAGAAGCACATCACACAGTTTTTGTTGCTGCAGTGCTGCAAACCAAAAGTATGACCCAGTTCATGCACCGCTTCCTTGCAGGCCCTTTTAACCACAAGCCCATCGAGTGCGGGGGAAATATAGAACTCAGGCCTGAGACGGTGAATGGAAACAACACATCCCTTTCCTTTCAGTTCAGCCTGACCGAAAATAAAATTCAAATTTTTTGCATAGATATCAACATCGGTAATCCCCAGTACCTTTCCCCCGTTTTCTTGCTTTGCAATTTCAATAAAATCACGGGCAAAATATTGCTTTCTATCGACATTATACGCTGATTTAGGCACTGCTTTTTTCTCGGCAATTTCAACCTCGGCGTTGAAAATCCGGGCTACCGTGCCTGCAATCTGTTTTAGTACTTCCCTGCCAATATTTCCTATTGGAAGAATGGTGATTTTCATTTATGCAGATATGCATATACAAATATCAGGGTATAAAAGTATTGCGGAATTTGCTATTGAATTATAAGACGACGTAAGGTCGTGGAAGTTGGCGCAGGCAGGCAACTTAAAGTTGCTCTTATGCTAAAAGCTGAACTGCTTAATTACAGAGTTTGCGAGTTTTTATTTTATACGATAGTGCTGATACTGATTGCGCTATCTTGTGAATAAATTCTCGTAGATTTTTGTTATTTCTTCCTTTGAATGGCGATCTGCAAAAATTGCTTCGATCTCTACCTGCTTGTTAAGTTTTACTGGTCTGATTATATCAGGTGTGGGTGTTGCCGGTGTTGGTGCAATAACCACTACGCTAATATTTCTGAGCTTGTTCAGCAGTTCTGTTACAGGATCAAGTTCATCGACAAGAGATTTGACCTTCTCTGAGACCTCAAGCACTATGTTCACTTTTTCCTTTGTATATCGCTCCTGATCGATGATCTGCTGCACTTTTGCGAGCGTATGTCCACGTAGCCAGACTCCTCCGTATTTCTCTGCGATTTTAATGGCGATCGGTAGCAATTCTGGATTATTGCCGCCGTATACGATGGTCAATTTTTTTGACATATTTTACCTCCAACAGGGGTGGTGTATTTTACCAAATTTTAGACCTCAAAGATGGTGTTCTTGATCTGCTCCAGTGCCAGAATGACACTGCTGCTCTTTACAGGAAAGCGCTTATACAGCACGTCTTTGATAAATACATTCAGCTCGGCATAATCAGTGAACCAGCCAATTGCACAAATATCATATTCACCACTTATTGATATCACCTGAGTGAGCTGAGGTGTTTTCTTCAGCTCCTCAACAACCTGATTCATGTCCACTTCGCTATGATCCAGCTTCAAATTCAGAATGGCATTGGTATTTTTGTTGAATTTCTCAGGATTTAATATAGCCGCAAATCTTGCAATGTAACCGCTCTCTTCAAGCCTTTTAAGTCTGTAGCCGACGGCGTTAACGCTCATATTGACATCTTTGGCTATGTCTGCTTTTGAGGTTCTGGCGTCTTTCTGCAAAATCTTTATTATCGCGATATCGGTATCGTCCAGCTTATACTCAGACATTCTATTACCTGCTAGATAATTCATGCATACTGCATATATATCATTTTTGGTATATTTTGTTAATTTCACCAAAAAAACTTTAAATAACGCCTTAAAATGTTTATTTGTTTGAATATATAATAAAGCCTCTTTTGTAAGATTTCAAAACACAAAGAAATCTATATTAATTCAAAGGTTCCTTATTTCTGAAGATAAAAATGATCGGAATGATACTGTGCGGAGGGTTTGGCAAGCGGCTAAAGCCCCTGACCGACGAAATTCCAAAGCCCCTGATCGAACTCAAACATAACTATACAATTCTGGACAAGCAATTGTTCGATTTTGCAAGCGCAGGAATAGAAAAAGTGGTTCTTCTCACCGGTTACCTCAGCGAGAAGATAGAGCAGAGATATGGCTCGAACTATAAAGGGCTGAAGATCCAGTACTCGGTCGAGGATACTCCGATGGGTACTTTAAATGCCATTCGCAGGGGCTTTGATCTTGTTGATGAGGACGTTATTATCAGGAACGGAGACGTGGTAGCTGATCTTAATCTTAAAAAAATGATAAAGAAATTTTATGAATCCAATTTCCCGGCTTTGATTTTCGTTACAAAGATGCGCAGCCCTTATGGCATAGTTGAAATGGGCGAGAATATTATCAAGTCCTTCAAAGAAAAGCCTCTGCTTGATTACTATATAAACGGCGGTGTATATTGCTTCAATAAAGAAGTGAAATCGCTTCTCTCCGAATTCGAGAGCGGCGATATTGAGAAAACCGTTTTCCCGATACTGGCCGAATCAAACCGGCTTGGCTACTATCGCGAGGACGGACTCTTCTGGATAGCGGTGGATACCCAAAAAGACGTTGAAGAAGTCAAAAAAGAATATGTTAATCGAGTGGATAAGCCCTGGGGATATGAAAAGATATTGATCTCCACAGAGAAGTATCTTACAAAGGAGCTGTTCATTCGCGAGGGATACCAGACCTCCTTCCACTTCCACCCGAATAAAGATGAAACCCTTTTCGTGCTCAAGGGCGCAGGCTACGTTGAGTTCACAGATCGAAAGCAGAGCTTCTCCCGCAATGAGACTATTAGAATTCAGCCAAAAATTGTTCACACAATCGTGGCAACCGAAAACACCGTTCTGCACGAAGTCTCAACACCGCATATTGAGGATACTGTGCGAGTTAAAGACTACTACATGATCAGAGAGGGTTAATTAATCTGCACTTTGAAGTTTTAATGAGCTGAGCACCAGCACCATGGAAAAGATAAGTACAATTGTTGAAATAGCGTTTATCTCAGGTGTAATCCCGAATTTTATCATCGAATAAATCTTCAGAGGGAGAGTCGTCGAACCAACGCCTGCTGTGAAAAATGTTATCAAAAAATCATCGAATGAAAGCGTGAAGGCAAGCAATGCCCCTGCGACAACGCCCGGCATAATCAGCGGAAGGGTTATTTTGAAGAAGGTTTGAAACTTGTCTGCACCCAGATCCATTGCCGCTTCTTCTATACTTCTATCCAAACCATGCAGCCTCGCCCTTACCACGATTGCAACGAATGAAATGCAAAAGGCAACGTGCGCTATAACTATCGTCGCTAACCCCAGCTGGACTCCCATCCATACGAAGAAGATTAGCAGGGAAATGCCCTCAATTATATCTGGAATTATGATGGGCAGTAAAATAGTGCTGCTGAGGACTCTTCGTCCTCGAAAGTTATATCTCACGAGAGCGAACGCAACCATCGTGCCGATCATAGTTGAGAGCAGGGTGGTTATTACCGCTACGATCAGGCTGTTCTTAAAGGCGTTTAAAATAGATTCATTGGTCAATAGCTTTGCATACCAGTAAAGCGTGAACCCCTGCCATGTGAAATTAAGCTTCGAGGTGTTGAAGGAGAAAATTACCAGAATTGCAATTGGAACGAAAAGGAAGAAGTAGATCAGAAAAGTGTGCAGCGGAATCAGTCTATCCTTCAGCGACATACTGTTTTAAGCCTCCAGTTTTTCCACTCCTATGAATTTACCATAAAGTGCAATTAGCAGCAGGACAATCGCAAGCAGTATGAAGGAGATTGCTGATCCGAAGGGCCAGTTTCTTGATGCCAGAAATTGATTTTGAATCAGGTTGCCGATCATCATCGCCTCGGTACCGCCGAGCAGATCCGGTGTAACGAAGGCGCCAGCGCAGGGAATAAAAACCAGTATTGAGCCTGCCAGTATCCCGGCTGTTGAGAGGGGGAGGGTTATTTTTAAAAAGGTCTGAAGCCTGCTCGCGCCCAGATCCATGGCTGCTTCAAAAAGCGATACATCGATTTTCTCAAGGCTTGCATACAGAGGCAGAACCATGAAGGGCAGGTAAACATACACCAGTCCCAGTATAACTGCCCATTCGTTGAAAAGGAATTCAAATGGCTGTCCGATTAAGCCTGAGGAGATTAAAAAGCTGTTGAGCAGTCCTTCTCTTCCCAGGATTACTATCCAGGCATAAGTTCTGATCAAATAACTTGTCCAGAATGGAAGTATCAGCAATGCAAGTAAAAAATATCGTCTTCTCCTCTCTCTCACTCTTGCTATATAATATGCTGCAGGAAATCCAATTAACAGGCAGATAAAAGTTGAGATAAGCGCTATCCTGAGCGACTTCAAAAGCAAATTGAGATATAAAGGATCTAAAAATCTAAGGTAGTTATTGAAGGAAAAATTGAATACAACAACCCCGTACAGCCCGCGCTCGGCAAAGCTGTATATCACAGCAATTGCAAGCGGAATCAGGAAGAAAAGGATCAGCCAGCTCAGTGCAGGAAGAAGTATCAAATAAACTTCATTTACTCTTTCAATGTTACGCAGCTCTCCGAGCTCCATCCAACCTTCACCCTGTCTCCTTTTCTGTAGCTAGTGATAGTGGTATTCTGCACTTCCACAGTAATAGGAATTTTATTCTCTAAAAGAATTTCATATTTCGTGTTATCTCCCATGTAGATCTCATCCTCTATGACGCCATTGAAGACATTCTCCATGCCCGCTATTTCCATTCCGATCCTGATTTTTTCAGGTCTGATCGAAATCCAAAAACGTTTTTCCTGTAAGTGCAGTTTTACGGCTGGAATCTTGATAGCAACGCCTTCGCTTTGAACCACTGCTACTGAGCCGTTGATGAATAAAGCCTCGCACTGGAGCAAATTTGTCTCTCCAATAAAATCGGCAACAAACTTTGTTTTTGGTTTCTCATATATCTCATCAGCATTACCTATCTGCTCTATTCTGCCTTTGTTCATCACAGCTATGCGATCCGACATGGTCAGTGCCTCTTCCTGATCATGCGTTACATATACGAAAGTGATGTTTAATCTCGCTTGAAGATTTTTAAGTTCAATCTGCATTTGTTTTCGCAGCTTTTGGTCGAGCGAGCCTAAGGGTTCATCGAGCAGTAAAACCGCTGGCTTGTTAATCAATGCCCTCGCAAGAGCTACCCTTTGCTGCTGCCCGCCAGACAGCTGCTTGGGATAACGTTTTTTAAAATCGCTTAGCTTAACTAAATCCAGTGCTTGCCTGACTTTTTCTTTAACTTCGTTTTCTCCCACCTTCTTCATTCTCAAACCGAAGGCGACGTTGTCAAATACACGCATATGTGGAAAAAGGGCATAGGTCTGAAAAACCGTGTTCACATTTCTCTCATAAGGAGGGATGTCATCCATCAGCCTGCCGCTGATCCAGATCTTTCCGCTATCAGGTGTTTCGAATCCTCCAATAAGGCGAAGAGTGGTGGTCTTACCGCAGCCGCTTGGTCCAAGGATCGATAGAAATTCGCCTTTTTTCACACTGAGCGAGACATTATCAACTGCCACTACATCGCCAAACTTTTTGCTGACATCTTTCAGCTCGACATCATTTTCAACCAAATTTTATCTCAGCCTCCTTTTAAGCTGCTTTTAGCTCGGTCCAGATGCGGTCGTATTTATCGGTTGCAGTGCCCACATCCTCGATGAACTCCAGTTTCTTAAGCACGTCATCGAGAGGATAAACGCTCGTGTCGTTAAGCAGAGTTGAGTTTATGTACGGTTTAGCTGCCTCATTTGGGCATGCCTGATAAACGTAGTTTGCAATATCCGCTATAACCTTAGGCTTTAGCAGGTAATTGATGAACACCTCGGCGGTGTACTTATGCGGTGCGTTTTTGGGTATGCACATGTTATCCGCCCAGACTGTGCCGCCCTCCGCGGGTATTACATAGGCCAGATCTGCATTGTCCTTCTGAGCTATCTTCAGGTCACCGCTAAAGATATGGGCAATCCACACTTCGCCTGAAGCCAGGTATCTCTTGTTCTCAGTTGAGGTGTAGGTCTTCAGCAGCGGCTTCTGCTCGAGTAATTTCTTCTTCGCTGCGTCAAGCTCAGCATCTTTAGTCGTGTTCAAGCTATAGCCGAGGAGCTTTAACGCTGCGCCTATCGCCTCCCTCATGTCGTTGAGCATCGTCATTAATCCCTTATACTTCGGATTCCACAAAGAGTCCTGCCAGCCGGTTAGCTCTTCCTTAACCTTTGCAGAGTTGTACCCAATACCGGTTGTGCCCCAGAGATAAGGAATCGAATATCTCTTACTGGGCAGTCCCAGATCGTAAGCTGGATTTTTGAATTTACCGGCGATATTCTCAAAGTAAGGGATGTTCTTCATGTTAAAAGGCACCAGCAGATCTAAATTGATCATCGTTTTCACCATGTAATCTGAGGGAAAAATCACGTCATAGCCTGCTACACCGCTCTTGATCTTGGCAAGCAGCTCTTCATTATCCGCGTATGTATCGTAGATCACTTTTACTCCGAACTCTTTTTCAAAGTTTTTGATAGTGTCCTCGGCGATGTAATCCGACCAGTTGTAAACATTCAGCGTATCCGACAGCTTTTCCGGCGTCGGTGTCGGAGCTGGCGTAGGCGAAGGTGTAGGCGCTATTCCAGGTCCCAGGCACCCTGCTAATGCGATACCTGCACTCGTACCTATTGCAAGCTGCAGAAACTCCCTTCTTGATAGAGGTGTCTCCTCCAGAATTTTCTCCAAAACCATTGCAAATTACCCCATAACTTAATAGGTTATTCATATTAAATTTTTTCTCTGGATGTGGAAGATGAATTATACCTCTCCTTTTGTCTCAAACCAGTCTTCGATTGTTACCTGCTTTTCTTTCACGAGCTGCTCGATCTTGCTTTTGATGCTGGCTATGTCGTCTTGCTTTAATCCAAAATACTCCGCGAATCCATGAGTGGTTTTCAAAAGCCTAGTTCTACCCTGCTTCTCACCTGCTATTAATCCTTTTTCTTGAAGTTCTTTTATATGATCGTAAGCCTTGTTTCCACGGATTTGAACTACTTTCGATTGGGTTACCGGCTGGTAGTAAGCTATTACAGATAGCGTGCGGAGCACCGGGGTGGATATGTCTCTCGGCGCCAGCTGGCTTACAAGCTCAGAGTACTCAGCCCTTATCTGCAGCACGTATTTTCCGTCGATTTCTAAAATTTCCAGCGCCGAGCTTCTCTGTTCATATTCATTCTTAAGCTGGGTAATAGCTTCTCTGGTGTGCTCTTCATTTGCATTGAGCACGCGTGCAATCTCTTTTGTGCTAAGGGGGCTGCCGCTTGCAAAAAGAGCGGCTTCGGCGATACTTTTTTCACTGAGCATCGTTTCTCCTTTTTATGTACAGCTCGAGATATAGCTCTGCCTGCTCCAGCCAGATCTGCTTTCTTGCTGCCATGAATAACAGGGGTATGTATGTGTTTACAATGTTTTTTGGAGTTTGATCTGGAAGCAGCTCTGAAAACTCGAGAGTCTCCTTATTTTGGAATGCCTGTTCCAGAAACTGGTTCAGGCAAAGGATTCTCTGCTCAATGTCTTCATCGTGGGCGATTTCAATTACTTCATCCGTGCTGGGTATCCTCTCCGCCTCGCGCCTGTGCTTTCTTCGAAGCTCGCTTTTATCTCTTTTCTCGATCGCTTTCTTCAGCTCCTCGATCAGCTCTGGAAGTGTTACTGGTCGCTTTCCTCTTCGTCTTATCACAGGCTTCAGCATCAGTTGCTGTTCATCGGTATATTCGAGGACTGGCTCAGTGCCTGTCAGCTCTTCGACTTGAACCGGCTCGCTTTTCTCGACTATTGCCTCTGACTTCATTCTGAGCAAAATGGAAGCGTAGAGCAGGGTTCTTGCGCTTATGCGAAGATCGAGCTTTTTCATCTCCTCCAACTTTTTTAAAAATTTATCGGTAACCTCGATTATATCCACATTCCATGGATCGATCTCACCCTGCTTGGCGAGGTTAACCAGGATTTCAACCGGCTCCTCTATTATAATCTGATCTTCAAACAGGCTCTGCAACTTGGTTCAACCTCACACCAGTTATCGTTGAGATATTATTCTCCTGCATGGTAACGCCTATGGTGCGGTTGGCGCGCTCTATCATCGGTTTTCTCAGGCTGACAACGATGAACTGCGCTTTTCCGGAGGCTTTCTTAATGGTCTTTGCCACTCTCTCGGCGTTGGCGCCGTCGAGGAACATGTCTATTTCGTCGAATGCGTAGAAAGGCGCCGGTCTATACCGCTGGATCGCGAAGATAAATGCCAGCGCGGTGATGCTTTTTTCGCCGCCTGATAGTGCCTCCAGCCGCTGTGCGGGTCTATCTCTGGGATGTGCTATTATAGCAAGGCCTCCTTCGAACGGACTCTCGGGATTCTCAAGCGAGAGCTCTCCTCTGCCGTCGCACAGCTCTTTGAATATGTCCTGGAAGTTGAGATTGACTCCGTCGAATGTTACCATGAATGTCTGTTTCTTCAGCAATCGATATTGCTCTATGCGCTCGATGATTGCCTCTCTCTCCTGGGAAAGTGTGTTTCTCTTGCTCGTTAGCTCCTGCTGCCTTGCGACTACTTCTTCGTACTCGGTTATCGCTTTCATATTCACAGGTTCGAGGGCAAGCATTTCTCTTTCAAGCGCCACAATTTTTGCGCTCACCATTTCCATCGGGGGAGCTGGTTCCTCACTTTTTATGCCGCACTGCTCGATTTCTACTTTAAGCTGCTCGACTTTTTTGAACCGCTCGTCCCTGGCAGTCTCCAGAGTCTTGATCCAGCTCTCCACTCTTTCGAATTCACGCTGGACAGAATCTAAATCGCTTCGCTTTGTCACTGTCTCTTTAAAGAGCTTCTCCCGCTCTTTTTTCAATTCCGTCAGCTCGGTTTCAATTGCCTGCTCTCTTCTGCGCTTCTCTTCCAGCTTTGCCTCTATCTCTTTTACAAGTTTTTCATGAGTTGTGATTTTTGCTTCAATTGCCTGCTTTTTCTGCTCGTTTTCATTAATTCTTTCCTGCAGCTCTCCAATTCTTGACTGGGTGAAGCCTTTTTCCAGGCTCAATGAGCTGATGCCTGCTTGAATCTCCCCTCCTCGTGTTTCCAGTCTTTTGATCTCATTTTCAATGCGCTCTGCTTCTTTTGCAAGCTCGGGTATCTCAGATTCCTGAAGCATTCTTTCAAGCTTCGAGATTTTCCCTGATATCTCGCCTGACTGGTTTTCAACAATCTTAATTTTTTTATCAACTTCGACTATTTCGCTTCCGAAGCTCTTTTTCTCGCTCTCGAATTCAGCTCTTTCCCTGGCTTTTGCTTCCAGGCTTGACGCGAGCTGCTGCTGCTTCTCGGTGTGCTCTGAATGCAATAGCTGCTTCTTTTCAATCTCCATTGAGAATGCCTGTTTCTCCTTTGCTAAAGAGGAAATGGAAGATTGCACCGAGAGTTCTCTCCTCGTAATCTCAAGCCGCTTTGATTCGTAGATGGCGATCTCCTCGGCAATCTTCTTGATTTTTTCTTCCTCGGAAACTGCAAATTTGAATCTTGATTTGGAAGATCCGCCTGTAATTGCACCTGCTCTTTCTATCAGCTCTCCTTCGAGTGTCACCATTCTGAATTTGCCGATGAGCTTTCGCGCAATATCGAGATTTGCAACTACAACTGTATCGCCAAATACATACCAGAATGCGGAGTCAAATCTCTGGCTGTAGGAAACTAGATTAATTGCATAGTCGATTATGCCTTCTGTTTTCGGAAGTGCTTTGAAAAGCGGTCGACTCTGCATCCTGTTCAGCGGTAAAAAAGTAACCCTTCCGAGGTCTCTTTTCTTCAAGTATTCAATAGCTCTTGCGGCATCCTCATCGTTATCAGTAACTATGCACTGCATCCTCGCTCCGGCGGCGATTTCAAGAGCGATTGCATACTTTGCATCCACTATCCCCAGCTCTGCAATCGTGCCGTAGATACCCGGCAGCTCCTTCTGGCGTTTTGACTGGAGAATTAATTCCACGGCAGGAGAGTATCTGCTCATCTCATCAGCCGCTTTGATCATTGCCTCAGCCTTTGCATAAGCGTGCTGTAAGCTGCGCAGCTTCTGATCCACCTCATTCATCTCCCTCTTCACATTTGCGAGGGCAGCTTCTAAATCCGCGAGCTCTTTTTCAAGCTCCAGATTTTTCAGGTTGTAATTTTTAATTTCATCATCCAGTTTTTTGATTTCCACTTTTAAATCGTCGATCTGCTTTTTCGCTTCGATGGTGAATTGCTTGTTCTCCTCCAGCTCGGAATTTTTTCTTCTCAGCGAGTCGAGCAGTCGATCTTTCGATCTTAAAAACTCGTTTTTCTCAGCTCTTACGTTTTCAAGCTTTGTTTTCTGCTCAAGCAGCTGATTTCTTGTACCGGCGAATTCCTCATCAACCTGCGCCATCTTTTGATTTACCTTCTCCAGCTCACTGCGTCGATCCTGAAGCTCTGAAAGCAGGTTATTGCTTCGTATTTGCTCTTCGCAGGTCCTCGCTTCTATCTCGCCTGTCCTCTGCTGTGCTTTATCCACATCAAAAAGGATTCTTTTTCGCTGTCCATCGAGATCGGCAATCTCGTTTTTCGCATACTCAATCGCGCTTCTGCACCTTGCAAGTTCTCCGAGCACTTCCTCCATTTCCTTTTTAATCTGAATCTGCTCGCCCTCTCCTTTCCGGGTTATCTCGGCATTCAGCGCGTTCAGCTTTGACTCAAGCTGCTCCACCACCGCTTTCTTCCTGCTCAGCTCCTCTTTTAAAACGCTGGCACGATTCTGCTTCTTATTTATCTCATCAATAGTTGATTCAAGCTCCAGCTCCGCACTTTTCAGCTTCGAAAGCAGAATCAAGCCCTCAGAGCGCTTCTTCTCGTCTCGGAGCGATTGATATTTAAGAGCATGATCCCTCTCCCCTTCGAGCTGCTTGAGCCTTGACTCAACCTCCGCAAGGATTATATCAACACGCTCTATTCGCTCTCTCACTATGTTCAGCTCATCATAAGCCTGATCAGTTTTCTCGTCAAACTCCGCAACACCCGCAATCTCATCTACTATCTTGCGCCGCTCCATCGGCGACATCCCGATTATCCGCGTAACGTCCCCCTGAAGAATGACGTTGAAGCATTCTGGTGTAATCCTTGCCTTCGCAAGCTGATTCTGTATATCGCTCAGGCTGCAAGCGCGATCGTTGAAGTAATAATAGCTATAGTAGCCACTATCAGTCTGCTTGACCTTACGAGTAACCACAACTTCATCGCGGTCAACCGGCAGCTCCCTGTCTCGATTGTCAAACTTTACGGTTACTTCCGCAAAATCAGGAGAATCCCCGTTGCCATTCTTATAAATCAGATCGGTCAGCTTCTCAGCCCTCATAGTTCTCGACGTGCTCAGTCCGAGTGCAAATAAAATGGCATCAATGATATTGGATTTCCCGCTGCCGTTTGGCCCGCTAACCGTGGTAAAATCGTCGAAGAATGGTATTCTTGCTTTTCTGCCGAAAGATTTGAAGTTTTGGAGGAAAATCTCCTTTATATGCACTGCTCACATCCCCATACCGCAAGGTAATAATATACATTTATTTATTTAAAAACATTTCGTTTAAAGAGCAACAACCTTTTACCATTGTTTTAACAATATTCATTTTGGATCAATTTGCGCACGATTCTGTTCACGGGTAAGGGAGGCGTGGGTAAGACCTCGGCTTCTGCCGCCACTGCGCTGCTTGCCTCTGAGCGAGGGTATAAAACTGTCGTTATGAGCACGGATGCGGCGCACAGTTTATCGGACTCCTTCGATCTCGAGATAGGTGGTAAGCCTGTGAAGCTTGCTCCGCGTTTATACGGGCAGGAGATCGATGTGCAGCGAGAGATGCAGGAGAACTGGGGGGTGGTGCAGGAGTTCCTAACCAGCTTTATGGCTTATCAGGGACTCGATGACGTTGTTGCCGATGAGCTCGCTGTATATCCCGGTATGGATGAGCTTTTCAGCTTGATGCAGATCAAGAAGTACCGCGACAGCGGTGAGTATGATCTTTGCATCGTGGACTGCGCTCCTACAGGTGCCTCGCTGCGTTTGCTCAGCTATCCCGACATAATGCAGTGGTATTTGAAAAACGTGTTTCCTGTGCAGCGGGCTGCTGCGAAAATAGGTCGCCCTGTTGCTCGGCGACTGACTTCGATGCCGCTTCCAAGCGACGAGGTTTTTCAGGGCATGAAGGATCTGTTTGAGAAAATCGGGGAGATGAAGGCAATTTTAACAGATGTTACCAAAGCTTCTATACGCCTGGTTTTGAATCCGGAGAAAATGGTGATTAAGGAGACACAGCGCGCCTATACCTATCTCAATTTATTCGGCTTCTCGGTCGACGCCATAATAGCGAATAGAATATACCCTGAAGAGATAGGGGATGTTTATTTTGATAAGTGGAAGGAAATTCAAAATCTGCATATGCAAACAGTTCGGGAGTGCTTCTCCCCGATTCCAATTTTCGAGGTCAAGCTATTTGACCGGGAGATCATCGGTCTTGATTTACTAGGGGAAATGGCAAGGGGGATTTATCGTGATGAAGATCCGGCAAAAATATTTTACAGCGAGAAGCCGGTCGAAGTAGTCAAACAGGGAGGAGAGTATATTATATCCCTGCATTTGCCGTTTGTCGAAAAGCGAGATGTCGCTCTACTTCAGAGGGGAGACGACCTTACAGTAAGAGTCGGTGATTACAGGCGGAATATAATCCTGCCCAGGGCAGTGCAGGGGAGGGAATCGAAGGAAGCTATTTTTGAAGGTAACAAGCTTTTAATCAAATTTGGAGGTGAGAAGCATGGTAGAAAAAGAGGAGAAAGAGGCAATTCTTGAGGAGATATGCCCGCTGTGCATATTCAACATTGCTGCTATGAGGGAGTCGAGGAAGCATCTGCTAATTGCAAAAAAGAATTTCTTACAGGCAATGAAGATAATGGTCGATGCAGAGCTGGAGAGAACTGAGAAATTAATGGCGAAGAAGCAGCAGAAACTCAAGAAAATCGAAGTGAAGTAAAAAAAGGCGGAACCAGCGGTTTATTCGAATTCTCGCCGGGTTCTACTTTATGTCCTTCAGGCGCTTGAACAGACTGCCCCCTTTATCCGCGGGTGTGTCGTCATCAGCTTCGATGATACCACCTTTTTTGCTTTTTGGCTTCTCCTCTTTCTTCAGGGTGCTCGGCTTTGCTTCAATATAATCAATTTTCTTGCCCTTTACTTTTTCAATCACACCGGTTTTCGGGGAGATCACAAAGCGCTCTTCCATTTCTTCTTCACCCGCTTCCTTTTCCCTGACTTCAGCCGCTTTTGGCTTGAATGCAGTTTTTATCTCAACTGTGTGGCTCTTGAGCTCATCAATCGATTGCCTGTTAAAGTTGATATCGCTACTCAGGCTTTCAATGCTCCTAGATAGTTCATCGAGTTTTCTGTCTATTGCTTTCAGGTCCTCGGCTCTCACTTCTGCAGGCGGCGGTACCTGTATTCTGGCAACCTGTTTTTTCAGCTCCTCGATTGCCGATCTATTCAGAAGGATCTCGCTCTTCAAAGAATCAAGTGATCTCGAAAGACCATCAAGCTCGCGCTCCTCAATTTGCTTCTGGTCAGCCCCCCCTTCAACTTCGAACCTCTTGCGCAATTTCTCCATTAGTTCATCGTTAACTCCATCCATTTCCTACACCGCTTTATGATATTAGAAGCAAGCACTTAAAATTTTTGGTTGCAAGTGCTTGCTATGAGGTCAATCTCAGCTTTCCAGGTGTTGGTTCGTAGATCTCGCCCACCTGCTTGAGCTTTATTATGAGTTCTTCGACTTTTTCACGCTCGATACTTTCTTCTTCTTTTACTTTTCTGAATACTTCTTCGATCGGTGCTGCTCCCGCATACTCTTTCTCAAGCGTTCTGATCAGGTCCTTCAAAACTTTTATTTTGTCTCGCTGGCTCTTGGGCGTGCCCACTGCTATCACATCAACGTCAAATTTGCCGGTCTCAGGATCCCTTGATACTTTGTTGAGGCAGTTCTCCACGATTCTAATGACTCTCTCAGCGTCTTCAACTGTGATATCATCGCTCAGTCGAATTCTTGCACTTGCTTCTGCGAGTCTGACCAGTGCCTCTAGCTGCCTTGCAGTCACAGGTACAGGAGAATCAAGCCCCTCGCCCTGTTTTCTCAGCTCCAGATAGAATTTGCTCAGCCTCTCCTGGGCGTCATCCGATAGAATTGGTGTAGTTCGCCTGGCAATAGCGATGTATTTGCGCAACAGATCTGGCTCGATCTCGGGTTTTATCGGTTTCATTGCGGCCTCCACTTCTTCTCTTGTTATGCCGCTTCCGGGATTGTGCTTGGCATGAGTCGCAAGCTCTCCTGCTATGTGTGCCGTTAGAATATGCTTTGCCATCATGGAATCTCTCTCAGCGTCGGGTTTATCTGAAATCGGAAAAATCAGGTCGAAACGAGAGAGCAGAGCAGGAGGCAGGTTGATTTGACCGGCGATAGGCTCAAATGGATCAAAGCGGCCGAACTTTGGATTTGCCGCTGCCAGCAGAGCGCATCGCGACTTGAGCATTGCCATTATCCCGGCTTTTGCGATGCTTATAGTTTGCTGTTCCATAGCTTCGTGCAGCGCGCTTCTGTCATCGGGGCTCATCTTATCAATTTCGTCAACGGCTGCTATTCCTCTATCTGCCAGCACGAGTGCGCCCGCTTCAAGCGTCCATCTGCCATCTCCAAACTCATCTCGAACAGCGGTGGCAGTTAATCCAGCGGATGTGGTGCTTTTCCCGCTGGTGTATATCCCTCTTGGAGCGAGGTTTATCACATAGCGCAGCAGCTGAGACTTCGCCACACCCGGATCACCTACGAGAATAATGTGTATGTCTCCTCTTATTCGAGAAGAATCGGGCAGAAATTTCTCCACCCCTGAAACAAGCTGAAGTGCAATTGCCTCTTTGATCTCTTCATAGCCATAAATAGAGGGAGCGATCGATCTTGTTATTCTCCCATATATATCCGGCTGTTGTGAGAGGCTGAGAATTTCCTCTTCCTCTTCCTTTGAAATTTCCAGATCCTCAAACTCCTGCTCTATTATCTCTATCGAGTTGCACTCGAGGAACATGTCGTAAAACGTTGTTTTGCCACCGGCGGTGGTGCGCTGATACTGGCGCAGAATACCGACAGCGATTAACCGATTGCCGGGTGTTACCAAGCCCGCTAGGTCGTCTTCAACATCCGCAACCAGTGCTTGAGGCTGCTCTCCTCCTCTCAAATCTTCTGGTGATTCTTGAATGGTAAGCTTCTGGGCATCGATAAACTTTGAATCTTTTTGCACAAGCTCAAAAGGTCCCTTGCGATCACAGGCTTCGTCTCCACATCTGAGCGGCTCCAGAAACTTCGTAGTAGGCTGTGGCACGCGGGTTACGTAACCGCAGCGCATGCATTTGAATGCAGCCTCGACAATTCTCGGTCTCACTTCGGTTGCATTGCGGATTATGCCTTCTATCGCAATCAGCTTGGAAATGTGCTCACTTCGAAGATGTCGAATCTGCGTTTTTTCCTGCAGCTTTATTATCCTCACATGTGCCTGCTCGAGCTTCTTGTAGTCTGGAATGTCGATCGAGCGCAGTGCTTCCACAGCGCTTTTCAGAACTTCTGAGGGTCTCTCGATCAGTTCGTCTGCCAGGTCCGCGCTGTAGCGCACGATATCAGGATACCCGACTATCAGCGATTTCTCCGCAGGATAATTATTCGCAAGCTCCAAGATTTTTTGCCAGTAGTAGTCCTTGAAAAACTTCTCCCAGCTAGCTGTAGAGCTCTCCAGAATTTTTGACGACTCAGCTGCCACCATTTTGTATCTTTACTAAAGCTTTCAAGGATATAATTATGACGAAAGGATTGTGAAAGTTTTGGGATGTGACATCAGGGATGAAAAACAGGATATATGATATGGGGCTGCTGAGATTTGAACTCAGGTCTCCAGCATTCTGGCGCCTGGCAGATGGATGTTAAACCATCTGCCTTTTTCATACTATCCGTTATGGTGCCACCGAAGTGTGGCACAACGGGTTGGCAGAAGGGTGTTAAACCCTTTATCCCCAAGCTGGAAGGATAGACCAGGCTACCCTACAGCCCCGTGTTTTAAATAGGATGGTGTTGCTTGGATAAATCACTTATCGTCGCTTTTTGACGAATCGTTATTCGTTAATTATAAATTCTAAAACACATACATTAGAGCGATGGCGCAGGAAGGAATGGAAGACATAAAGAAGCGGCTTGCGGAAAAAATGGCGGGAGAAATCACGCTTTCTCCAGAACCGGGTGCAACTCTGCGCAAGTGGAGAAAGAACTTCGAAGTTGCCCAGAATGACTTAGCACATTTCATGGGCATCTCACCCTCGGTGATAAGTGACTACGAAAGCGGCAGGAGAAGGTCTCCGGGCACGCTGATTGTCAGCAAGATTGTGGAAGCCATATTGAAGCTCGATGAGCAAAACGGCGGGAAGAAAATTCAGGCATACGAAAATATACTGCGCACAGGCCTCAAGTTAGACATTATCTATGATATACATGAGTATACCACTCCCAAGCAGCTTGAGGATTTTGTAAAGGCAATCAAAGCTACTAAAGTCATCGGCGAGTTCAACAAGACAATAAACGGCCACACGATCATAGATAGCTTGAGAGCCATACTCGAGCTAAACGCAAACGAATTCTACCGCTTATACGGCTGGAGCACCGAGCGCGTACTGGTTTTCACGCGCGTCTCGACAGGCAGATCCCCTCTCGTAGCAATAAGAGTTGCGAATTTAAAGCCGGGTGCAGTCGTGCTCCACGGCGTAGCCGGTGCAAAGGTCGATCCAATAGCGATACAGATTGCCGAGATCGAGCGCATACCCCTCATGACCACGGATATGCCGATAGAGGAAATGAGAGAGATACTGCGGAAGTAATAGGAGAGCTATTTTCGTTTTAAAGATGAGTATCCAGAAGGAGAAACGTATTTTTCCTGCTACCGCTTCTTTTCATGCGCTTTTGCGAGATGTCCTCCCGCCAGTGCGCCCAGTATCGAGAGCTCTCCTGCCAGCACTGCACCGGCTATTATCTCGGCAAACTTCTTGGCATTTACGCCAGGTGGATTTCCTCCTCCTGATACGCCAAGTATCTGGAGGCACTCTCTCTGGGTTTCAACTCTGGTGCCTCCACCAATTGTTCCGATTTCAAGCGATGGAATTGTGACAGAAATGTGGAGGTTGCCGTCAAGCAGAGAAGCAGTTGTTATGCCGTTTGCGCCATCCACCACCTGTGCCGTGTCCTGTCCGGTTGCTATGAAGATCGCGGCTATTATATTTGCAAAGTGGGCATTGTATCCGAGAGAACCTGCTCTTGCAGAGCCGAGCAGCTTGGCGTGGCTGACTTCCACTATATCCTCCGGCGTTGCTTTCAATGTTTTTCTGACGACAGCTTGCCTTATTACCGCTTCTGCCACAACACTCTTACCTCTTCCCTGAATCAGATTTATTGCAGCAGGTTTTTTGTCGGTGCACATGTTGCTTGAGAGTGCAATCAGCTTTGCTCCTGTTTTTTTCTCGATCATTTTCGCAGCACGGTCACTTGCGATGGTAACCATGTTCATGCCCATTGCATCCTTGGTATCATAGGTCATCCTTAAGTAAACATACCTGCCGACTACGTAGGCGTCTATGTGAAGTAGCTCGCCGTGGCGGGTGCACTTTTTCACCTCTGTTTTCGTCTGCTCGATATTGTGATTCACCCACTGTACCAGTTTTTCCGCTTCGCTGATCGAGGCTGTCTTGAAAACAGGCGCTCTTGTCATGGAATCTAGGAAGATCTTTGCATGTGCGCCACCGCTTGCTGTTATCGCGTTGCAGCCTCTGTTTACGGATGCGACCAGCACGCCCTCGGTTGTTGCAAGAGGTATGTAATAATTGCCATTCGCGTAATCTCCTTTGACCTTCAGCGGTCCGGCTATTCCAACTGGCACCTGCACTGCGCCGACCATATTCTCTATATTATGCTTGCTCGCGGATTCAGCATCTATTGTAAATTGCCTGAGGTTCTCAAGCCTGATATCTCCGATTTGCTCGAGAGCTTTCTGTCTTACCTCAATGGCCTGCTTAACACCAACATATTGCTCGACCTCGTGGAACTTGAGGTCACCTGCGAGAACTTTTTTGAGGATTTTCTCGCTCCTCGGTTTCTCCCTCAACTCAGATTCTCCTTACAAAAGCTGCTCTGCTATGTGCTCGGTAATCACGCGCTCGCAGTACATGCATCGGAGCTGCATAGACTTCTTTCGCTTCTCCACTGCGAATTTTGAGTTAACTGGCTCAACAGTATTGGAAATGCAGCTTGGATTTGCGCATTTTACTATTCCCTCGATCGCTCCTGGAAGGGTGACTTTGTACTTCTTGCTGACTTCGAAATTTCTGATTATGTTAATAGTGGCAGTAGGGGCGATAAGCGAGATTTTGTCAACTTCCCGCGGCTTTAGCTCGCGATTTTCAACTTTGACAATGTCCTTTGTTCCAATCGCATGCGATGGAACGTTCATCACAACACTTATAACGGTATTCCCGGGGATAGTGCTGCCTGTTACACCCAGAATTTTGAGAACATTTAATGCCTGGCCCGCAGGGATATGATCGATCACTGTGCCGCTCTTGATCGGGCGAACTCTGAATTCCTTTTCTCTTTCATCCTCACTGCTCATGCTCAATCCCCCATCACCATTGACAGAATTGCCATGCGCACCGGGATGCCGTAGAAGCTCTGTTTAAAGTACTTAGCGAATTTTGTACCGTCAACGTCAGGAGAGATTTCGTCCACCCTTGGCAGGGGATGCATTATGATCAGGTGCTCCCTCACATTTTTCAGGATCTCCATTGTAATACGATACGTTCCTGCGACCTTTTGATACTCACTTGGGTCTGGAAAGCGCTCCTTCTGTATCCTGGTCATATAGAGCACGTCAACCTGAT